>NZ_CAJTUX010000061.1 GCF_910579365.1 uncultured Oscillibacter sp. | reverse complement strand
ATCGGGTGCTGGCTTATACGCCCAGGGAGAACCGCCTGATCCGCAAGGGCGGCGGCTGGAGCCAGAAGGAGTATATCCTGTTTCCGGGGTATGTGTTCCTGAATCTGGACTACACCGCCGAGAACTATTACATGGTGAAGGCCATCCCCGGTGTGCTTCGGTTCCTCGGCCCGGACGGCCTGCACCCGTCCACGCTGACCTATCTGGAGGCCGAGTGGATCAAGCTGCTGGCTGGCGAGGGGAAGCCTCTGGAGCCTACCACGGCCCAGCTGACGCCGGAGGGCGAGGTCAAACTTGGCACCGGCATCCTCCAGCACTTCCCCAGCCGGATCAAGAAGATCGACAAGCACAGCCGCCGCGCCACCGTGGAGTTGAGCGTGTGCGGGGAGAAGCGGATCATCCCATTATCGTTTAACCTTTTAAGCGAATAACAGGAACTTGTAAATGGTCGGAGGTTGATGCGTCCCTCCCCCCGTGAGCGAGGGACACATTGAGCGAAAAACCGGGCTGAAGATTGGGGGCCTGGGTGGCGAAGCGCACCCACCGGCCCCTGAAAATCAACCCGGCTTTTACCGTCCCTCTGAAATACCGTTTAAGACGCCCACAGCCCCCTTTAAAAACCCCGCAAGGGCCTGGGTGGGGTAAACGGGCCTGTGAGAAATAACGCGCTTGTGCGGCCCCTGTGGGCCGTTTTTTGTGGGGCGCGGGAAAGGAGGACGCCATGAGGCGAAAGAAAACCGCCGCAGCGGCTGCCCTGCTGGGGGCAATCGCAGAGGCGGAGGCCAAGACTACCGCCCAAGGTGAGGAAGATTTAAACGCCTTAAAAGACCTCTTAAAACAGTTTTTACAAAAGGACGCCTCGCCGGAGCGGGCGGCGCTGAAGCGTGAATACGACCTGGGCTGTCCCCTGACCGGCCCCGGTGGACTCCGGCGCAAATTGGGGGCCATTGATATGGAGTTCTTCGGGCGGGCCTACTTCCCCCATTACTTCAGCCGCCCCTCCCCTGAGTTTCACCGGGAACTGGATAATATCTGGCAGCAGGGTGTGCTGAAGGGCCGCGCCCCGCTCACCCCGGCAGCTGCCAAGGCAATCAACCGGCTTCCAGGTGTACGGCGGGTGGTGGCTGCGCCCCGTGGCCACGCCAAGAGTACCAACCTGACGTTCAAAGGCACCATGCACTCGGCCCTGTATGAGTACAAACACTATCCCATCATTATTTCAGACAGCAGCGACCAGGCCGAGGGCTTTCTGGACAATATCCGGGTGGAGTTCGAGGAGAACGGCGCGATCCGGGCAGACTTCGGGGACCTGGCCGGTCCTGTGTGGCGGGCCAACGTCCTGGTGACCAAGAGCAACATCAAGATCGAGGCCATCGGCAGCGGTAAAAAAATCCGTGGCCGGAAGCACCGAAACTGGCGGCCTGACCTGATTATCCTGGACGATGTGGAGAACGATGAGAACGTGCGCACCCCGGAGCAGCGGGCCAAGCTGGACAGCTGGTTTAAAAAGGCGGTGTCCAAGGCCGGGGACGATTACACCGATATCGTGTATATCGGCACCCTGCTCCATTATGACAGCCTGCTGGCCAATACGCTGAAGAACCCCTCCTATCAGGCCATCAAATACCGGGCGGTGATCTCCTTCTCCACTGCGGATGACCTGTGGCAGCAGTGGGAGAGCATTTACACCGACCTGGACAACGATGACCGGGAGCGGGCCGCGCTGGCGTTCTTCGAGGAACACAGGGCGGCCATGCTGGAAGGGACCAAGGTGTTGTGGGAGGAGAAAAATTCTTACTACGCCCTGAGCGGTGTCCTACACCTTCTCCTTTACCGAGGACGACATTCTGAAAAACGCCATCGCCCGGAACAATGTGTGACAGCCATGAACAGAAATGAAGGTATGAGACCCCTGGCGGAGCTGGCGGACCAGGGGCAGTGGGACGACGCCTACGTCTGGTTCCGGGAACACCAGGAGCAGTTTTCCCGGCGGGAGCGGCGGCTGATCCGGGAGGCCCTGGCGGCGCGGCTGTCGGCCTCCCGCCTTTGGAGAGCCCCGGCGCTGCTGGCCGCGGCGACGCTGCTGTTTCAGATGACCACAGGCGGCATTTTTGAAAACCAGCTCCAGGATCTATTCTCCTTTCTGGGGCGGTCCTTCCGGCCCTATATGTACATCGCCTCTGTGGCCCCGTTGCTGTTAAGCCTTCTGCTGGACGCGCTGCTGGTTGTCCGGTGCTATGAGCGGCTGGTGCTGACCTACCGCCTGTTTGGCCGCCGCCCGCCCTGGGCGCGGGCCTGGGGAGCCTGGGCGCTGGCTTTGGCGCTGGCGCTCTGGTCGGCGTGGTCCCTGGTCCCCTATGCCCGGGACCTGCCTCTGGTTTTGGAGGGGAAGTGGAGTACCGGCATCGTCACATTGGAGATGGAGGAGGACACCGCCTGGAACAACGCCATGGCCCAGCTGGGCCGGGAGACCCGGGAGGGCTACGACCCCATCCCGTGGTATTCCAACCCCCGCTGGTCTAAGCTGCTCATGCCCATCATGCCGGGGATCTACAACCGCTGGGTGCTCAATATCCATGTGGACGGCGTGGATTGCCGCATGGGCCAGCTGCAATTTGATTTAACGGACTACGAGATGTATGTCTATCCGGTGCGGATCGATTACTTGCCCAACAGCCGCTTGGTGCTGTGGATTTCCTGTGGGGAGGAATGATTGTGATAAAGAGAAAATGGCTGCTCCTGGCTTTTTTGCTGACCGTTATCCTGCCCGCCGCCGCTCTGAGCGCGCCGGAGGTGATGAAGGCGCTGTTTTGGCAGTTCGGCTCCGACCCGGCGGTGGCGGTCCTCCGGGGCGAGCATGGGGGGAGAATTCTTTGCGGCGTGCTGCTGACCGCCATGCCCTTCACCCCGCTGGCCTGTTTCCTGCTGGAACGGGCGGCCCTGAGCCGGGCCCGGCGGCGGCGGGGGAGCGTCAAGCCCCCGGAGTTTGCCGCGGCGGAGGAACGGCGGGCCTTCTACCTCCGGGAGCTGGAGGCGGAGCGCCGGGCGGAGCCGGGAACGCCCTGGGTTGCGTACGCGGCTTTGTGCGGCCTGGGGGTGCTGGTGTTCGGCTTCGGCGTTTTGGGGGTCCGCCTGCCCGGGAAAATCGAGGAAACCGGACGGGATCTGGAGCTGTACCGGACCGGAACGCCTGCCCTCTACGTGGGCCCCCTGCTGCTGGTGGACCGGCCTGTGCGGAACGGGGCGAAGCAGATTCCGGATGAACGGTATGTGTATTACCGTTCCGCCACGGAGGGCGACCTCCAGTGCGCCGCGACCATGATTGTGGAAACCCAGCTGATGCAGCCGTCCTACCGGGTGGAGTACCTGCCGGAGACGGGGACCATCCTGTCCATCACCGACGAGGCCGGGGTCCTGCGGACCGGCGGGAAAGCGGAGGCGCTCTTCCCGCCGCCGGGCTGCTGGCTGTACGGTGATCTGGCGGTGCCCATCTGCGACCAGGTGGAGGGCTACGACGCTCTGACCCGGGAACAGAAAGCGCTGTTTGACCTGCTGTATTCCCAGGTCCTCAGCGGCGATGTGGCGGCGGGAAATCTGCCCACCCGGAGCTTTGATTTGCCCTACGAGCTGAAAAAGGCGGAGTTCAATCAGGTGCTGGAGCTGTATGAGGCGTCTGTTGGGAAGGACGAGTACCCGAACCACGGCTACCGCACGGATGACGGACGGATCGTCCGCCGGGCCTACTGTTATGGCATTATCCATACGCGGTGAATCCGGCAAAGGAAGACCATGGAAACAGGCGTGAGAGTGATGGAAGGCAGACGGGATTGAATACGGACCGCAACGCTGGCGCTGTGTATGGTCCCGCTGGTATTGAGCTTCGGACAGCGGCGGCGGATTTCCGATTTGGAACAGGATGCTTGGAACGCGCAGAACAGCATCATGGATGAAGTAAGCCGTTTGAGCGGACAGACAGCTTCCCTGCGTTGGAACCAGTATGTATATCGGCCTCGCCGCCGAAGGAATGCTGAGATCGGCGGCGGTGAACTACGCTGGTACGCTGCCCTCTGGCGTTGGCAAGGCATTTGCGGACAATTTCACAAGGCTGTTTGATAACAGCGCGAAGTGCAGCATCCAGAAGTGGGACGAGTGGAGCAAAACGGGCGTCAGCGGTACACTGCCGGAGGACTACCGTGACTACATCGCAGATCAGGCGTCCTACACTTATCATCTGTTCGCTCAGTCCAGCCTGTCCAGCGGGGATGTATCCGCTAAAATCCATCAGTTTTGTGTTAGAAACCACTACGCTTATGGAGGCGTGGCAGCGATGGACTTCCGCAATATTATGAACGGGTATTATCAGGAGATCGTAAAGCTGCTTGCCGGATAAACCGCAATGCCGCTTACGCCGGAACAGCGGCTATTCGTGTTGTGATGTGTGTGATGGTGGAGGCGTTCATCCTGTGGACAGCGCGGTATCCGAAAGACAAACAGAATCCATTTGGAGGAACTGGGATATGAAGAAACAACTTCAGGGGATTGCCTTGATCCTGATTGGAATTCAGTTGGCAATCTATACCATAATTGACCCATGGCTGCCTGTACTCGGAGGAGATCTGGGAAGGGTGGTGATTCCCATATTGTCAGTCGCTGTCAGCATCATGGGCCTTATTCGCTGTTTTAAAACCGTAGAAAAGAAGTAAAAAAAATGCGGCTACGCTGTACATCTATGGAGAGGACCTGCCCTCCAACAGCGCCGAGCTGGACTGCCTGCAAGATACGGTTTCCAAGGTCTACGACCCCCGGACGGTTCCCGGCGCCAAAGCGCAGAAGGGCGCGGCCTGTCATGCGCTGCCCGGAAAGGTGGAGCTCAACATCAGAATCACCTGGTCGAAAAGATATTATGTAGCCAGGAAGCATGGCAGTATGCAGGCTCAGTTTGCCTTTGAGGCTGCGCCGGGCCATTCCTATGCCGCCATGCAGGGCCTGTCGGAGCTCCGGCCGGCGGAGGACTACGAGGGCCGGGGCGTCCGCGCCTTTGAACCCTGCGAGGTCTATCCAATTCAGGTGGAAAACACCGGAGCCAGCGGCCGGGACCGCCGTATGCACCCCACCAAGACCGTCTATATGTTCAACTACCGGGCCACGGACGGCAGCGGTTACGAGTGGAGCGAGGAAGCCTACTCCAAGGACCATGGCCAGCGGGCCGTGGAGGCCGGAGAGGATAGCTATTTTACGCCCAACTCCCCCGTCCCTTCTGGGGAACAGGACGCCGGGAGCGGCGAGATCATTCTGGGGCAGGATTTCTGCGGGTAAGGGATCTGGAATTGGAGAGAAACGATAAAGGAGCTGGTTTGCCATGAAAATTCCGTCTGCCATGTTGAAAAAACCATCGGAGTGTTATGGCTGGCTGCAATACTATGCCTCTCCGCCTGCGGCGTCCCGGCGGAACCAGTGGAGGAGGAGACGCAGCAGCCGGAATTGGAACAGCCGGACAACGCCCTCCCCGGAAGCTGGACCGTGCCCGGAGGCTGGGTGAAGGCTGGGCAGTATTCCACGCAGGATAAGATTTTCTATGTGCAGGAGGGCCATGAGGAGGACGAACAGCCCGACAACATTTCCATTGAGGTGGGGACAAACCGCTGCAGCGCGGAGGAGCATATGAAATTCCGGGACGCCATTGTCCGCCAGCTTATCATGCAGGCCGCCGCTGCCGGGGGTGAGCTGACCGGGGAGGGAACATTTACGGAACAGGAGGATAGTCTGTACATTTTCACCATCCGCGAGGAAGGTGCTCTGACGAAGCAATTCTATATTGTGGGCGATAAACGGTATTGCCTGATTCACCTGACCAACTTCACCGGCTCCGAAGACGAGGAGGAGGCGGCGCGGGCCATGGCGGACAGCTTTGTTTGGGAGTGATCGCATTTTGCACGAAACGGAACGGGCTGTAAACTGCTCCAAGAACCAAAAGGAGGACTTATGATGAAACGTCAGACGATGAATAAAACATGGATTTTGATGATTGCGCTTTTGCTGCTGGGCGTGCTCGCGTCCTGCGGCGCCCCGGCGGATGGGACGGAGGACGTTGCGAACACGCCCGGAGGACCTGCCGTCTCCGAGCCTGAGACCGTGCCTGGAAAGGTTACGCACTCCACCCAGGGCGTGGCTTTTGAGATTTCACCGGACTGGATGCAGGCGGAGGGAACGGACCTGTTCTACACCGATCAAAACGAGGTCTACGGCCTCAACGGGGTGTCGCCCCTGGGCTCCTATGAACCCCAGGCATTTTTTGAGGAGCTGTCGGCCTATTACGGCGGCCAGTTCGATACCTTTTCCGCCCCGGAAACCCTGACTTCCTGGCAGTCCGCCGACGGCGCGGAGTGCCTGACAGCGGACCTTACCGGCGTCTATGAGTCCGTTCTCTACTGTACGAAAATCGTCATTGCCCCGCAGAAGAACCTGGTTCTGACCTTCGCCGCCCAGGCGAACAAGGACCGTCAGGAGCCAAGTTTCGTTTGGCTGACGCTGAACGAGCTGTGCAATACCCTGACTTTTGAGATCGGAACCCGGGACGAGATCACCGGGAATACCTTCCTGTGTGGGGACGGCTCCCAGCTGTGTCTTCAGGACGGCGGAGACTTCCGCTGGTACCAATCGGCGGAGGACCATGAACGCCAGTATTACGAGGGCGTCTATGAGGTGTACCGGGGACAGGCTGCCATGGACCAGGTGGCTTCCATGACCGAGTATGGATTGACCATGGAGGAGCTGGAGCGGGTGCTGTCCGCCAGCATGAACGGCTATATCCCGGGCGAAAGCCGGCCCATCGACTACCTCTACGCCATGGGAGAGCTGGAAGACGACCGGGAGCGGTATCAGGTGTGTCTGGACACCTTCTACGCGGTGATTCTCCACAACCAGCGGCTGGTCCTCTCGCCGGAGAATGTGGAGGAGGGCGGGAACAGCACCCTCTACATCGGATTCTACCTCCCGGAGCTGGAGATGGCGGATTTGACCAACTGCAACGCCGGGTCTAATACACAGTGGACGTTCCAGGAGAAGACGGCCTGAGATGAAACGAAAACTGCGCATCCCGCCTCTGCTCCTGGGGGCCGATCTGATCTTTATGGGGATCGCCGAGATCATCATGAGCCGCTGGACCAAACCCGCCGGAACGACCATGCGCCTGCTGGGAATTGCATGTGCCTGTTTGGGGCTGGCGGCCCTTTGGGACGGATGCGGGACGGTCTGACGCCCCGAAAAAAGTGGGAGGAATCCGCCCAACCCAGGCAGGCAATTTTGACGGATGCAGGCGGAAAGCGCCGGTCCAATGTGGAGCGGAAGACGCTGCGGGAGCAGCTGACCTTGCTGGCGGAGTCCGGGCACCTCTGGGGCTGGAATGCTGTGGGGGATATTTTTGGGGAGGGCAAGGCGGCGGAGCGCAATCTTCCCTATGTCATAGAGCGCTGTGAAAAGACTGCCGGCTATGGAATGACAGCTATGCCTGCCGCCAGTTGGGGCGCATGTATTTTCACGGTTGGGACACGGCTGTGGACTATACGCGGGCGGTTCAATGGCTGGAGAGGGATGGGGAACCGGAATACGCCAGGTATGATTTGCCGGGGCTCTGCTATCTGCTGGGATACGACTGCCAGCAGGACCCGGAGCGGGGAAAAGCATACTTGGAGAAAACCAAGGATTCGCCTTATAAGAACTATAGTCTGGGAAGGATGTACGCCGAGGGTCTGGGCGTCCGGGAGGATATTGAGCAGGGTGTGGACTATCTGAAAAAAGCGGCGTGGGCGAACTACGAACCGGCGAAAGAAGCCCTGACGCACTATAAAAAGAGCTGGTTTGGCGTCTGGCGGCGGAAATAAACGGCTATGAGGGAATCGAAAGCCGATTCGAGAGACGGGGTTGTTTACACGTTTGCCTATCAGATGGTCACGGGCTACCCAAAAAGTTCATATTCTCTGCGGGGTTTGCATGGTTCCCATGCTGGAAATTTAAACGTGCAGATTCAAAAAGGACAGGAGGCCGGATTTGGCCTCCTGTCCTCTTTCATTTTAAGGTTCGACCGCCTTGGTTCGGGATGCTTCCTTATTGGGCAGATGCCAATGCGCCGCTCCTTACACAGGGTTGGGGCGGTCAATCTCCAACAAGCGAGCCTCGGGATATGCCGAAACATTGCCTGCCATGACATCTGACCGCTCAGTCCATATTCTGCGAGCAAATGACCGAAATATAGGTATTGGTCTGGTCCTTTTCCGGCTCCTTCCCCAGGTGAAGCAACTCTCGCAGGCATTTTAACGGCAAATAGCCTTGCCGGAAAAAGTCTTGTGAAATCGTGAAATCCACACAGCCGCTTTGCAGCAGCGTACGGGTGTTGTCCGACAAATCATGCACCACCAGGCAGATATCCCGTTCCTTCCCCGCCGTTTTCAGCGCTTGGGCACATCCGGCAATGCTCTGGTTCGCCATATAGATCGCTGCCAGGTCCGGCGTTCGCTCCAGCACCTCCGTCACCCGCCGGCAGGTGAGGTAATAGTCATTGTAGGTCTCCACCACCTCGATCTGGCTGTTCGGGAACTGAAGCTCCTGCATCCGCGCGCCAAAGCCCGCCAGCCGCTTGCGGTGTCCGTCGAACTCCAGGTTCCCGCACGTGGCCAGAACCCGCCCGGTCCGGGGGACGCACTTGCTGATGAGCTCCGCCGCAATGCGGCCGCTCTTTTCGTAGTTCTGTCCGACGAAAGACAACCGCTTGCTGTTCGGCAGGTCCGAGTTGAAGGTAATTACCGGAATGCCCCGCTCAACAAGGGAGGTAACCTTGGCTTCAATGGAAAAGTCGTTCACAGCGCAGAGGGAAATCCCCTGAACGCCCTGGGCCACCATTGCATCCAGCCGCTGGATGGACTCCTCCGGGTTGTCGGTCAGGCATTCTTCCATGACGATCTCAAGGCCGAGGGGAGACAGCTCCTCTCGGGCCCCCTCGATGCCGCGCAGCACCTCGGGCCGGAAAAAATCCGTCCAGTTCGGCAGCAGCACGCCCAATTTGAGGGCCCGCCCTCCCGACATCTCCTGACTGTGGAAGGCATGGGGCGACAGGTAACCCAATTCCGCCACAGCCTCCAGCACACGGACCCGGACCTCCTCTTTCACATAAGAACGGTTGTTCAGCACCCGGTCCACGGTTCCCCGCGACACGCCCGCCAGATCGGCAACCATCTGAATCGTAGGCCGCTTACCCATCTGGCGCCACCTCCTTACCTGTTCAATGCCGCGGCGGCAAAGTCAGTCCCGCCCCGGGCCTCGCTCTCTCCTGCTGAGAGACGAATGGAATCAGTGGCAGTATAACACAATTCGCGCAAAAAGGAAACCAGATTTCTTGCACCCTGCCATACTCCGCCCAAAATGTGCAATAGCACATAAGTGTGCATGTGGATTTTTTGCCACCTATTATAAACAAATATCGAGCAATTTATTCGATTTTCTAATTATGCTGCGAGTTTCTAATGCTCCAGAAGAGTATGTGCAAGCGGCACTGCTGTGGTTTTTCTCAACAAAATGGTGAAAAAATCGTACTGATTGTATAATCACACGGACAGAGTGCTCTATTTTCGGAATTTTTTGTGAAACCCAGGTATTTATTTTACCGGTTTGTGAACAAAACACTCCACTTTTCACAGGAGCAATCTGAAATAGTCCCTTGACTTTTGTGTGCTTTTCATTATATTTTATTTAAAAGCACGGATGTGCCTGGAAAATATCTGAGAATCACACAAAAACATACATAGGGAATAAATTCGCACGTATTTGAAAGGAGAACCACAATGAAGACCATCAAAATCGGCATCATCGGCGCTGGCCGCATCGGCCGGGTCCACGCGGAAAACATCGCGAAGTTTGTCCCCGAGATGGAGATCAAAACTATCGCCGACCCCTACATGAGCGAGGAAACCGAAGAGTTTCTCCAGCGCCTGCGCATCCCCAACATCATCAAGGACCCGGAAGTCATTCTGAGCGACCCGGAGATCAAGGCCTTCGTTGTCTGCTCTCCCACGGACCTCCACGCGGAGTACGCCATCAAATCGGCTCAGGCGGGGAAAGACGTGTTCGTGGAGAAACCGGTGGACTACCGGATTGAACGGGTGAAGGAGGTCATTGAGGCGGCGAAAAAGGCTGGCGTCAAGCTCCAGGTGGGCTTTAACCGCCGCTTTGACCACAATCACCGGGCCGTCTACGAGGCCGTCCGGGCCGGAAAGATCGGCCAGGTCAACCTGATAAAGATCAGTTCCCGGGACCCCGAGCCCCCCACCATCGACTATGTAAAGGTCTCCGGCGGCATCTTCTATGACATGATGGTCCACGACTTCGATATGGCCCGCTTCCTGGCGGGCTCCGAGGTCACGGAGGTCTTCGCCTACGGCGCCGTTCTGGTGGACCCCGCCATTGGCGAGGCAGGGGACGTGGACACTGCTGTGGTAACCCTGAAATTTGCCAACGGAGCTATGGGCGTCATCGACAACAGCCGGAAAGCCGTCTACGGCTACGACCAGCGGGTAGAGGTTTTCGGTTCCGCAGGCGCGGTAATGGATGTTAACGACACCCCAAACAACGCCACGGTCTATGGAGCGGACGGAACCGTCTCCGGCACCTGCTACAAAATCATGTGGGACCGGTACACCGGCGCCTTCGCCGCCGAACAGAAGGCCTTTGCCGACGCCGTCATCAACGACACGCCGACCCAAGTCACCGGCGAGGACGGCCTGTATCCCATCCTAATTGCCGCCGCCGCCACAAAATCCCTGAAGGAGGGGCGTCCCGTCAAGATTTCCGAGATCGGATAACCGCGCGGGACCAGGAAGTTCCGTCACAGAAAGGGGAAGGGATGAATGAGTGAATACGTAGTGGAACTGAGGGACGCGACCAAGCGCTTTCCAGGCGTCATTGCTCTGAAGCACATGCACTTGGCCGTGAAACCCGGCGAAATTCTCGGCTTGATCGGCGAGAATGGTGCGGGAAAATCCACGCTGATCAAGGTGCTGACCGGCGTGCACCAGCCCGATGAGGGGGAAATCTACGTCGACGGCGTAAAGCAGAACATCCGCAATCCCAACGATTCCGCGGCGGCTGGCATCGCCTGCGTCTATCAGGAGCTGAACATTGAGAAGCTGCTGAGCATCACGGACAATATTTTCATCAACAAATGGATCAAGGGCTCCAACGGTCTTCTGGACTACAAGACCATGCATATCAAGGCCAAGGAGGTCATGGCCTCCCTGGGACAGGACGTGGACCCGACGCAGCCCGCAGGCTCCTTCGGCATGGGCGTGCAGCAGATGATCGAAATCGCCAAGGCGGTTTTGATCGACGCGAAGATGATCATCATGGATGAGCCCACCTCCTCCTTGGGCGAGAAGGAGGTCGAGCAGCTGATGCGCACCTGCCGGGACCTGAAGGCCCGGGGTATCGGCATCGTGTTCGTTTCCCACAAGCTGGAGGAGCTGTTTGAGCTGTGCGACCGGGTTACGGTTATCCGGGACGGAGAGTACATCGATACCAAAGACATCCAGGACTGGAACAACGACTCCCTGATTACCGCCATGGTGGGCCGGTCCTTGGACAATCAATTCCCCAAGGAATTTGGCGTCAAGTCGGAAAAGCCCATGCTCAAGGTGACCGATCTGACGGAGGCCGGCGTGCTGAAAAAGGTCTCCTTCGAGGCTTATGGCGGGCAGATTCTGGGCTTTGCCGGACTGGTGGGCGCGGGCCGCACCGAGACCATGCGGGCTATTTTCGGAGCGGACCGCATCGACAGCGGAACCATCGAGGTCAAAGGACGGCAGGTGCAGATCAACAGTCCCCGCCAGGCCATCAACGTGGGCATCGCCTTTTTGACGGAGGACCGCAAAGGTCAGGGCCTTGTACTGGCGGAGCCTATCAAGAGCAATCTGATTTTGGCGAATCTCAAAGGCTTTTCCAGAGGGCCGTTCCTCAACGAGAAAAAGATTCTGGAGAAGGGCGAACAGAACATCAGCTCCCTGCGCATCAAGACGCCGTCCATTGCGGAGGTCGTGGGCCAGCTCTCCGGCGGCAACCAGCAGAAGGTGGTCATCGGAAAATGGGTGAACACGGATTCGGACATTTTTATTTTCGACGAACCCACCCGGGGCATTGACGTTGGCGCGAAGATTGAGGTCTACCATGTCATGAACAGCCTGGTGAAGGCTGGAAAATGCGTCATCATGGTTTCGTCCGAAATGCCGGAGATTCTTGGCATGAGCGACCGCGTAATCGTTATGCGGGAGGGCGAGATCATGGCCGACGTGGAACGCGGCAGCGCTCATTTCAATCAGGAAAGCCTTATGAAGGCTGCATGGGGAGGAAAGTTAGATGAAGGTTAAAAAATCCGGTGAACTGATGAACTACGCCGGTACGTTCGGCGCGTTGGTGATTCTTTGCATTGTGCTGTCTGTTGCGTCGCCCAACTTTTTCAAGCTCTCAAACCTGATGACCATCCTGAAGCAGGCGCCCTTTTACGCGATGCTGGCGTCTGGCATGCTGTTCTGCCTGATTACGGCGGGCATTGACCTGTCCGTGGGCGCCAACGCCACCTTCTGCGCCTGCATTTGCGGTATGCTGGTGAAAAGCGGCATCAGCAACGCCATTCTCCTGGTGGTAGTCGCCTTGGGGTGCGGCACCCTGATCGGCCTGATCAACGGCACCCTTCTGACCCGCCTGCATCTGCCCCATCCCTTCGTCTCCACGCTGGGCATGAAAAATGTGCTCTGGGGCGCCGCGCTGTACGTGACCGGCTCTCAGATGATCTCGTTCAACGGCGCGGACGGCATTATGTGGCTGGGTTCTTCCGATATCATGGGCGTGCCCAGCTGCTTCATCCTGGTGGTTATCATTTACATCATCCTGCACATTCTGCTGACCAGGACGGCCCTGGGCCGTTCCATCTACTGCGCGGGCGGCAATATGGAGGCCACCCGGCTCTCCGGTATCAACTCCGCCAATGTTCTGACCTTCTGCTACGCGCTGTCCGGATTCATGGCGGCGCTGGCGGGAATCGTCTCCATCGGCCGCTCCGGCATCTGCAACGGCGTGAACGCCATTCAGCCCTATGACACGGACGCCATTGCCTGCTGCATCCTGGGCGGCGCGTCCTTCAACGGCGGCAAGGGCACGATGCTGGGTACCATGCTGGGTGCCCTGATCATCACCACCCTGCGCAACGGCTTCACGCTGCTGTCGATTACCTCTGCGGTGCAGAACATGGTGCTGGGCCTCGTGATTATCTGCGCGGTCCTCCTGGACGTCACCCGGGAGCGCATGGCGGCCAAGAGCCGCCGGGCGGCCGCCAAGTAAGAGTCGCACCCCCTTGTCCGCCGTTTTGTCCGCACCGGCGGCGGACAGGGGATCATCCCCCGGCAAGATGCGGAGACCCACTTAATTTTCGCAGAAAGGAAGACGATTATGAAAATGAAGAAGTTGCTTGCGGCGCTGCTCACCGGCGTCATGGTGCTGTCCCTCGCCGCCTGCGGCGGAGACAGCGGCTCCTCCGGCTCTGCCGGTTCCAGCGGCGGCTCCGGCAGTTCCGGGAGCTCCGGCGGCGGGGAGGCCGGTTCCGGCCCCTACAAGATCAGCATGGTCCTCAAGACCAACTCCTCCGAGTTCTGGCAGCTGGTTCAGGCCGGCGCGGAGTCTTATGCTCAGGAGCATCCCGATTTGGTGGAGCTGTCCGTTAAGGGTCCTCCGTCTGAGTCCTCTTACGAGGAACAGCTGAACATGGTCCAGACCGACCTGGCCAACGACAGCTATGACGGCTATCTGATTGCTCCCCTCCAGTCTGAGGCCATCGCCACCCAGATTGCCAGCACCACCAAGCCTGTCATCGCCTTCGATACCAGAATCGAGTCTGACAAGGTGGTCTCCTTCGTCGGTACCGGCAACAAGGAAGCCGCCAAGCAGGGCGCCATTGCTGCGGTGGAAGCCGCCAAGGCCGCCGGCTGGACGGACATCAAGTGCATTGAAATCGCGGGCGTCCAGGGTGACGCCACCAACACCGCCCGTATGGAGGGCTTCCGCGAGGGTGTGAACGAGTCCGGCGGTGAGTTCCTGGACGCGGAGGTCCAGTACGCCAACGCGGTAGCGGACCAGGCCGTGACCTGCATGGAGGCCATCGCCTCCAAGTTCCCTGACGGCGTGGCCATCATCTGCACCAACAATGACGATATGGCCATCGCTGCGGCCCGGACCGCGAAGAACTATCCCGGCTTCGCCAATACCATCTTCCTGGGCTTCGACGGCCAGATTTCCGCCTGCCAGACCGTCCTGGAAGGCAACCTGACTATGACTGCGGCGCAGAACAACTTTGATATTGGCTACAAAGCCGTCGAGACCATGGTGCAGCATCTCCAGGGCGAGTCTGTGGAGGAATTTGTGGACACCGGCACGGAGATCATCACCGCTGAGAATGCCCAGGCCCGTATTGACCGCATGAGCGGATATCTGGCCTAAGCATATACCTCTTTTTCCTTTGGCCCGCAGGACGCGGAGGGGCCGCCGCGGGAAGCTTCTTCCTGCGGCGGCCCTTGCTCTAAATCTGGTTATTTTTGAAAGGTGGAATACACGATGGCACTGAGAAAATGCGCTTGCATCGATACGTTGTACACGGAATTGGATTGGCTGGACCGCTTTCGCGCGGCAAAGGAGGACGGCTTTGAGGCCGTGGAATTCTGGGACTGGCGCATCCGGGACCTGGAGCAGACTCGGAAGGCGGCGGAGCAGGCGGGCATCGCGATCTCCGGCTTTAACGGCGACGCAGACTACTCCCTGGTGGACCCCAGCCACCGGGCGTCTTATATAGCGGAATTGAAGAAATCCATCGCGGCGGCAAAGCAGGTTGGGGCCTCCAGCGTCACCATCCATTCCAACGCCCTGGGAGATGGCGGAATTGTGGTGAACCACTACGAGGACCTTTCCCATACGGTGAAGCTCTGCTCGATGTACGGCACGCTTCTGGAGTGCGCGGAGCTGGCCGGGGCGGAGGGAATCCGTCTCCATTTAGAAGCGCTCAACATCACGACGGATCACGTCGGGAACTTCCTTGCCACCACGCAGATGGGCGCGGAAATCTGCCGCCTGATCGGTTCCCCCTGGCTGAAGCTCTTATATGATGTGTACCATATGCAGCTCAACGAGGGCTGCATCTGCGATACGATCACAGCTTATGGTGATCAGATCGGCCATATTCACATTGCCGACGCGCCGGGCCGCCATGAACCAGGCACGGGAGAGATCAACTATAAGAAGGTCATCCGCCACCTGGAAGCCTGCGGCTACACGGGCCGGATTGGCTATGAGCTGTTCCCGCTGACAGACACGAAAACGGCTGTCCAGGCGATTATGGAAAACGCCTGATCCTCGGAAATGCGGCGTCAGAAGGGTGGTCTGGTTTCCACCGCCGCCGGTTCATACGCCGGGGCATGCGCCATAACGAGCCCGGCTTAGAGCAAGAACGAAAAAGGACCGAAGAGCTAAGCTCTTCGGTCCTTCTATTATGCCGCGGCTTCGTTGCCGCCGCTTCAGCCTGGT
>NZ_CAJTUX010000060.1 GCF_910579365.1 uncultured Oscillibacter sp. | reverse complement strand
AAACGAAACTGATACCCATCCACGGGGTATGGTAAGCTATCCCTGACAGCAGATACTCAAAACGGAGGCAACGATCATGGAATTAGTGTGGGAACAAGGGCGGCAGTCGACCTGTACCGCCGCAGCACTGGCAGGGGCGTTCCTGGGCGCGGCGCTGGGAGCGGACTGCATCCAAGGCACGGTTTCCAAGGTCTACGATCCCCGGACGGTTCCAGGCGCAAAGGTGCAAAAGGGCGTGGCCTGCCATGTGCTGCCCGGAAAGGTGGAGCTCAATGTTATGATCACTTGGTCAAAGAGCTACTATGTTGCCAGGAAGCACGGCAGTATGCAGGCCCATTTTACCTTTGAGGCCATGCCGGGGCGTTCCTATGCCGCTGTGTTCAATGTGAAGGATTCCAGCGCGAAAATCATCTCGTTGGACGCAGGGTAACCGGTGAAAACCGGCAGGAAGCGGGTACCAGAGGACAGACAGAGATTTCAGGCCCTTATAATATCCGAATCCTGACAGTTAGAAATACCGGCGTTGGAAGTATTGGAGATAAAGCTGATGCTGAAAAGAAGGGTGGTGGAAGGGATCAGTGTATGTGTCGTGAAGGCGGAACAGGTTCAAAAGAGCGTCCAATGGTACGCAGAAGCCTTTGAGGGCGGTATGGGCATCGCCGGGCGGGGCCTTCGGGCCTACTACCAGGAGGGCTGGAGAACACGGATTCCGCCGGATCAAAGGAATTTCCTGCTCGCGCTCCAGCAGGGGGCGGAGCTGGGATACCCGGACTGGATGTTTCACTGGGCCTTTGAGTTATACTTCCATCTGGGCCGGAAGCAGGAGGGTTTGGACTACGCCCGGAGGGCTGCGGAACAGGGACATCTCAAAGGCTGGATGATCCTGGGACACGCCTATCGGTATGGAAATGTGGCGGAGCAGAGCTTTTCAAAGGCCCTGGCCTGCTATGAGAAGAGCGCGGCCTTTGGAAACGACTCTTACGCCAGCAGTCAGCTGGGAGAGCTGTACTTCCTGGGCCTGGGTGTGAAGCAGGACTATGCCACTGCGGTGCAGTATCTGGAACAGAGTTATGCTCTGGACTCGGACAATACGAACCTGGGGATGCTGGGTGTATGCTGTCTCCTGGGCTGGGGCTGCAAGCAGGATTCCGTCCGGGGCCGGACGCTGCTGACGCAGATGAACTGCCGGGACTCCCAGTACAAGTCTTACGGCCTGGGGCGGATGTACGCCGAGGGGATCGGGGTGCCGGAGAACATAGAGAAAGGCGTCCGGTATCTCCAGGCGGCGGGCGATTATGAACCGGCAAAGGAAGCGCTGAAGCAGTATAAGAAAAGTATCTTCGGTGTGTGGCGGCGGAGGCGGTAGCGTAAGAAAAATGGCGTAGATAGTTTGACATAGGATTGACCTGTTTCCTCCGGCTGTGATTCCTGGAGGCAGACCGTTTAATCAATACATATCAAAAGACAATGGAGGTAGTATTCATGGCAAAACCAGTATTTGAGGCTCAAACCGGCGAAACCGTATTCGCGGAGAAGGTAGCGGTGGACTGCTGGAAAACGCCCGGGCAGGCTGTGGGACGGCAGGTGTCCGGGAAGGGCTATTTCACGGACAAGCGCATCGTGTTCCTGGCCTCCGGCCTGATCGGGACGGCCGGCGCCAGCTGGGAGATTCAGATGAAGGACATCCAGTCGGTGGAGACCTGCATGACGCCGCCCTGCTTCCCATTTGGCGTTCTGCTCACCATGCGGGACGGCGGCAAGTACAAGCTGGGCATCACGAAGCGCGGCAAGTACATGGACTGGATCACGCAGCATATTTCCTGAAAGAAACCGGACTGCCCTGGTGGGGAGGAATCCCACCAGGGCGGCGCGGCGGATAGGCCGGGAGAAGATGTCCTGACGATGAAATTGAGGTGAACAGCTATGGGCAAAGGTGCTCAAGGAAAAAAGATAACCTATCAGACCAAAAGACAAAAGGAATATCTCCTGTCATATGAAAAAATGGATGAAGTTTCATTTCTTCAAAAGGCAGTATTGGAATCATTGGAGAAGCTCTCTTTGCCGGAAGCAAACTGGACACTGCCGGAGCTGAAAGCCACCGGGCGGAAATTCACCTATGAGTTTGCGGGAAAGACAGAAGAAAAAACACCATATAACAATTTCCTGACAGGGTATAATACCCTCCACAGCCTTATCAGCCTTTACCGCTTTTTAGCTGAATTAGCGTGGTGCATGGAGAGTAATACAAACAAGTGCAAGGAGTATCTTTACTTGGCTGCCTATTGCCAAAAATGTATCTGTCAATGGCCGGACCACGACGAAAACCATAATAGTATCGGTCTTGTTTCTTTATCCCGTCTGGACCTGTTTTATATGGCGCTGATCGCGGATGCGAATACAGAGTTTATCAAAGAACTAGGGGAGCTTCTTTCCATTCCTGAGCGGACCTGGAATCCGTTTCTCACATACCGGGGCAACGCGGTGATCCGCCTGTCAATGGGAGACAAAGACCAAGCAGGCTATTATGCGGAGAAGATGCTCAAAGAGGATTCCCGCCCCTTATGGCTGAACTACGCGCACTGCATAGAAGCGATTGTGTCCGGGGATGCCGATACTGTGAATGATACTCTATGCGCTATTGTCAGCAGTTGGCGGCGCACCTCCGGCCCGCCCAGACTCTTGGTTATTCACGCAATCGGCCTGGCAAAGTTGGCGGTCAAGAACGGCCTCCAGGTCACGATTGACACCATGGACTGTCCCCAGGCGCTGATCCAGCCCGCGCAGATGGACTACAGCCGCCTGGATCTGCCCAGGCCGAAGTACGGCTTCCCCTGGGAGAAGGAGGCAAAGGATTGACGATGCGCTCTAAAATTCTCAATACGATCGGCTCCATCGCGGCCCTGCTGGCGGTGCTGACGTTTTTCTTTTCCATCCGCCCGGAGGACTTCCTCCGCCGGAACGAGGCCGCTGTGACCCAGGCCGAGGTGGAGGCCGCCGGAGCAGCCGTTTCTTTCACCGGGAAAAAGGCCGGGGCGGACATCCCCCGGGTAGCCGGGGCGGAGGACTTCATGGCGCAGTACCCGTTCAGCCAGTTCACCGTGGAGCCGGTGAACGCCGTTCCCACGGGCGTCTATGAGCTGGCTCGCTGGCGGAGCAATACCGCCGTGGTAGGCCACCGCACTCGCAACTACTCCCAGGCCACCACCAACGCATTGTGGGCGATGACGGGCTACAACGAATATACCATCATCGAGTTTCCAGACGGCACGCACGCGCTGGCCCTGTTTGACCGTGGGCTTGCCGCCGATCTCGCCAAGGGAAAAGCCGTCACGCTCCCCATCAGCGCAAGGGTGGGGGTGGATACCTACGCCAAGCCGTATTTGCAGGACATCTGCGCCGAGTACGGGGCGGACTTGGAAAACGTGGTATACGCCTTTGACGACGGCTGGTACAAGGAACACAGCGGACAGATTTTGATGATACGGCTGGGCGTTGTGGCTGGCCTTATCGTGGCCGGGGCTGTCTTGTGGGCGTTTGGGGAGGGGCTGTTAAAACGGAAAAGAACAAGGAGGACATAGTTATGTCTAAGTTATCGGTAGAACAATATTTCAAAAGGGAACACGAGAAAACATTTCAACTGCTTATTGACCAGTGCAAAACGGCAGAACAATGCGCTCAGGTCTGTGCTATGTCCTTATCGCGTTTTTATCTCCAGCTCGCGGCAACGGTCGAGTTCTTCCCGCAGGTAGATATTCTGCCTGGGTATGAGCGCATATTAACAGACATGGAGCGGTTCGCCTGCGATGATAAAGCTATTACAGCAGAAATGGCGCAGGGATATGAGGATTGGTGTCTTCAGATTACGGAACTGCTGGAACACGGGACTGTCCAAAATCAAAGCTATCCGCCCCATTGGCGGCTTCAACTTTTGCCGGGATTGATTGAAAAACTCGGAGCATTCTTCGCAAGCGGCACACCCCCATATTGGGATGCTATAGAGATTTCCCTAGTTGGCGCCTGGCTGCTATTTGTACATGAAACAGGGCATAAGCACCCAAATCCTAGGAACTTCAACTACTATATGTTCATCCGTTCAAAACACCCGGATATAGAGGCGATTGGTAAAGAACGCGACGAACTGAGGGCAAAACTCTCCAAAAGCGTGACCTACCATAATGCCTATGAAGCCATATCTGATACATATAAGAATGAGTGCAAAAAATACTGGAGTGAGGCCGTCGCTGAACACCAACGCTTAAAGGCAGAGTATCATCCCTTGGCTCCAGAAGATTTGGTGCTGACTATGCGTGAGCTGGACCGCATCCGCGCTGATGTCCAGTTTGCCACCGCAGAAAACCCAACCAAAGCGGCCATTCGGCAGCGGCTCCAGTATTATCGTACCTTAGATATAGCAGAGGAACCGCGTACATAAACGGACTCTGGAAACATGGACCGATTCGCTGATTGCCGCACTTGCTTTGTCTATAAAATGTGATAAACTGGCATCGAAAAAAGCATCACATTGGGGGCGTATTTATGGAACAGAAATGGGAACAGGGCCGAGACTCTCTTGCCATACCGGGGGCCATCCTGGGCGCGGCGCTGGGGGCGGACTGCTTGGCGGCAATGGTGCGCTTCGGCGACGTGCCGCTGATCCTCTGCGGGGCGCTGACCGCCCTGTTCGCCGTTCGGACCGGGGCGCTGACCGCCGGGCGGGCCGGCCGGACCAGGACGCAGCTGGCCCTGCCCTGGGTGCTTCTCTTTGACTGCCTGGGGCACCATCTCTATTTCGCCCTGGAGACCGCCCCCGGCGACCCGGCAGGCGTGTGGCGGGCGTTCCTCAGCCTGGGGGCTCTGCCCGTCTGGTATTGGGTCCGGCTGGCGGTGCTGCTGGCGGTATCTCTTTGCGCCTGGGCGCTGCTGTTCCACGGAGCCGGGCAGGACCGGAAGCGATGGATCCGGGCCCTCCAGCCTGTCCGGATGGAGCAGGACCCGGCCCCGGCGGAGATGGAGTTTTTTCTGCCGGACTTCGGCTGGATTCGGCCCCACCTTCTGGTGCGGAAGTTTTCCCGGGGAATCTGGCTGGCGCTGCTGTTCCTCTGCCTCTGGATGGGCCGCCTGACGGGTACAGAGGCCCTTTGGGACCGGGCCGCCATGGGCATGGGGTTCAGCCTGTTGGTCATCGGCTCTCTCCAGGGACCCCCGGCGCGGCTTTGCGCCGGGGCGCACTGGCTCTATGTCCGGCAGGAAAACCGGCTCTGGCGGGTGCCCTTGAACCAGGTCCTGGACCCGGAGCTTCGGGTTTCCCTGGCTTGGCTGGCCGGGGCGTGGGACATACTGCCCCAGGTCCGGCGGACGGCCTTCCGGTCCACGGTGGCGGCGGTGATTGCCGAGGGGAAGCTGGAGACTTGCGAAATCAAGAAGCCCACGCTGATCCGGCAGTCCCCCTGGGAGTGGGTGGTGTCCGACAGCCGGGGTGGACAGCACATGATCCCCAAGGTCTACCCCGGATTCACCCCGGTCCCCGGAGAGGCGGAACGGGTCCGGTCTGCCCCACATATCCGGTGGGTGAATCCCGCCGTCACGGCGGCTGTCACCGCCGTCTGCCTTGCAGCGGGACTGTTCATGGGCGTTCAGGAGCAGCGCCGCCCCGAGGCCCCGCCGCCGAAGCTGCCGGTGGAAGCGGCGGAACCTGAGAAGACAGGTCCCGCCTCCATGGAGCCAGTCGTGCCGGAGGTCATTGGAGACTACATATTGAACGGCCTGACCCTGCGGACCGACGACGCCTTCCAGGCCAGCACCAGCGGCTTCAACGACCTGGAGCGCGGCGTGTTCTATCAAATCGAGCTGCGCTTCGGCGTGGGAGAAGACACCGCCCGGCTGGCTCTGATGGAATCGGAGGGAGAGGATGTCCGCTGGCTGCGGCCGGAGGGGGACGGCTTCCTCTGGCGGCTGGGAGAGAACGGCGTGGCCTATCAGTACAACCTGCGGACGGTCCGCCTTTCAGACGGGCAGCTCTCCCACATCGGTACGGCCCTCTCGGAACGGGGGACCATGCTGATCCTCACCTGTGACCATGGGGAGGAAATCGAGGAAGAGACCGCCCGGGGGACCATGCTCTACATGCTGGAAAATCTCCAATTCACCGGCCCGGCTATTACGGAGGAGAACTATCAGGACCAGCTCCGCCCGGCGGTAAGCATGGGGTTCAGCTACTGCGGACAGGCGTTTTTCAAGGCCCCGGAGGGTTTGTTTCCCTATGACGCCTACCTGGATACTTTCCTGCCCTGCGGCGGAGAGGTACAGTATTTTGACGGCGGCATCTCCATGATGACCAAGGCCCACGGCCTCCGGGTGTCCGCCGCCGTGGTGCCCAACGAGGGGACTGCTTTGGACGTGGTGCGGGAGGTCTACGAGGACCTGAAAGCCGCCGGGCGGCAGTACGACGAGGGGAACTACCTGGAGGACGCCTACAACGAGGAGGGCAACAACGCCTGCCGGGTGGCCGTCTATTACGACGGAGGCCGGACCCGTGTCACGGCGATGGTAGCCATGGAGAAGTGGAAGGGCTGCTACCTCTACAAGGAGCTGACCTGCCTCCCCGAGGAAATGGACGGGGAGTACAAGGCGGTCTTCAAGGAGATGGAGAAGGTCTGCGGCATTACGGTGTCCGTCATGGAGGACCTGGGCCGTCAGCAGAATTAGGAGGCGGAGACATGAAAACAAAGGAGCGGGTATTCCTAGGGATTCTGGGCGCGCTGCTGGGGTCTATCTTGGGGAGCGTCAGCATTGTGCTGGAAAACCAGGTGTCGAACACCTTTTCCCTGATTGGCGGCGTAGCCATGGCGGCCTTCACCCTCCAGGGCTATATTCAGCTTGCCGGACGGCTGAGCAAAAAGGGTGTGGCGATTTCCCTGGTACTCATGGCCGTGATGTGCGCCCTTGCCAATCAGGTCAACTGCACCATTGAGATTATGGAGACCGTGGAGGCCGTGCAGGGGATGGACTTTCTGGAGGCCTTCGGGCGCTTTGAGGAGCTGCCGGAGGTTCAGGAAATCCGCTCCTGGTACGACGGCCAGCTGTTGTTATTATATCTCTTCACCCTTTGCGGAAGTCTCTTGATTCTGGTACGGAGCCTCTGGAAGCCCAAGAAGGAGGCGCGGCGCAAGGCAGTCTTGGAGGAGGCGCTGCTGGGTGAGGAGCCGGAGGAAGAGAAGCCGGAGCTCCAGGGGACCCTGTATCCCTTCCGAAAAGCGTGGATGAAGCCCGTGCGCGTCAGCGCCGGCGGGGCTGCCGTGGCGCTTCTGGTGGCGCTGGTCGCCTTGATGATGCTGATGCCAAGGCTGGAGGAGCGCTTTCAGATCCGCTTGGAGTTCGGGATGATTTTGGGTATTTTCCTCAGCTTCATTCCTCTGATGTGGATTACCCTGACCATCACCCGGTACTGCAATGTCTTCCAGATTCTCTATGTCCGGGCGGCGGGGCGGCTCTGGCGGGTGAACCTGATGAAGCTGTGCCGTGTGGGGGACTGGGAGACCCTGCCCCCGGCGCGGCAGGCGGTGGTCCGGGACGACATTCTCTGGGAGCTGGAGAATATCTTGAACGACGATCTCTCCGCCTGTGATTCCGGGGCCGTCACCGAGCTGCGGGACATCCAGGCGGAGAAGGAGGACCGCTGGAGCTGGACCATTTCCTATGAAACGGACTCCGGCGGCCGGAAGAAGCTGAAAATCCCCAAGGGATATCCGGACTTCGTGCCCGTCATGGGGATGGAGCGGGCGGAGGGGCCCACGCCCTATCGCTGGCTTCCGGGACTGGCGGCGCTGGTCTTGACGGTGGTTTTCCTGGGCGGGGGCTTTGCCGTTGACAGCTGGCGGACGTCCCAAAACGAGGGGGACGCCCCCGCGCGGGACATCCACGACCTCCCGGAGGAACCGGCCCTCCCGGACGTCCCCGTCCGGGTGCCGGAGACCGCAACGGAATTTGTGATTTCAGAAATCAGGTTCCAGATAGACAGAGAATTTCAGTACAGCCGCCGCCGGTTCCTGGACGGCGAAACGGGGACCTCCTACCGGGTCTACACCCAGTACGGCGTGGACGCGGCGGACGCCTGGGATACCCTGACCAGTCAGATTCATTCGGATGACCCGCTTTATGACCGCTTCCAGGCGGTGTACTCCGGCGAGGACCTGCTGGCCCCGCTGGGCGAAGCGTCCGGATATAACATCGTGTCCGTGTATCGGACCGACGGCACCATTCACCACACCGCCGCCGCCCTCTCCGATACCGGGGCTCTCTTTACCCTGGAGGCGGAGCATACCCAGGCGGGCCAGTCCCCGGAGGAGGTTCTGGCGAACCTGATGTATACCCTGGAAAGCGTCCGTTTCGAGGGGCCGGAGGTGACGGAGGAGAACTACCAGACGAAAATTCACCTCTCGGAGATTCGGAACTGCGCCTATATGGCGGCGGCCTACATCAAAACGGACCACTTCGGGCACGAGGCCTTTGTGGACGTTTATGTTCCCTACAGCGACGCGCCCATCTACGCCCCCGAGGGCCGGGCCATCCGCACGGAGGCCCACGGGCTGCGGGTCTATGCCTCCATCTTCCCGGGGGAAAACGCCAAGGAGGTGGTGGAGGCCCGGCAGCAGGTTCTGGCTTCCACGGGACAGATCTATGAGGACGGCGTGGACGACCAGACCTATCGGGAGGATTTGGACGTCGCGTGTATGCTGACGGTCTATGAGGAGAACGGCCAAAAGCGAAACGCCGTACTCTATGCCGAGAGCATGTGGGAGGGTTATTATCTTCTCCGGGAGATCACCGGTCTGCCGGAGCAGATAGATGAGGAATACCTGCCGCTTTTGAAGGAGCTGGAAGGCATCTTCGGCCTGACCATGCCGGTGCTGGAGCAGTTGGGGGAGTAAGGACGTATGTGGAACACGCTGAGAGAAATCCGAAAGTTTACGCCGAAAGCCGAAGTGGACCGGATTTTAGGGGCATCTCCGGTGCAGATAGAAGACCGGCCCGCCTGGTATTACGGCGGGGGATTTGTACTCCACTACTCCCCCGTGCGTTTCCGGGTCGAGGGGATTCGGCGGGTGGAGTACGGCGAGCCCGGGGAGTATATTGTGGGCGGCTGGCATTTTCCGGACGCGGATACATTGAAATTGGAGCTGGGCCTGACCTGCTTTGACGCGGAGGACGCGGCACCGCTGGAAGAGGACATCGTGGACGGCGTGATCACCTATCAGTCCACCTTCCAGGAAATCCACCGGTGCGCGGCGCGGCACTCCCTGGAGTATTACAGCGAGGGGGAGACCCAGCGTCAGGTGGAGGGCAGCATGGCGTTTTTGAGGCGCTGGATTACCTGGGAAGAGTATGAGTTCTACTTTTACGGCAAGTCCAGGAAGACAAAGGTGACAGGCTTCTATTTCGTCCAGCCGGAATGAGCCGGATATACAACAGAAGTCAGGAGGCGAAGGGCTTGAAAAAGGATAAAAAGGCGGCGACGGGTATTCTCAGCCTTGTTTTGTGGGCGGCGCTGCTGACCGTGCTGCTGCACCTGCTGGATCGCCGCGGCGGCGGGCACCTGATGGAGGGGCTGGGGCATGTGCTGTACTGGCTCATGCTGTGTATCGCGGTGTTCTTCTTCTGGTGGCTGCTGATGGGCTGGCGGCTCCGCAAATTTATGAAGCGGCTCGACAGAGCGGGCCTGGATTACCTGAGAAGCCGCGATGTGGACGGGTATCTGTTGGAGCTGGACGCCTGCTGTGAGATGGTGGGAGTTCGGAACATGACATTGGGTGGAATCCCAGCCATGGACTATGTGACGATTCTTAAAGTCAGAACCTTGCGGGAGGCAGGACGTGAAGGGGAAGCCTTTGCTCTGCTGGAAACTGCAAAGCAGGAGATGAAGGGCGAAAAGGCGCTGCTGCTTTTGCGGGACGAAGAGGAGAAGCTGGAGAAGCACCAATGAATCAGAAATGGGATGAAATCAAGGAAAGATTATCAAAATCAAAAATGCGGGGGATACGAGATGACTAAACAGCAGGAAACAGAATTTGTGGAACAGGCTTTTCAGAAGTTGAAGAAGCGTGGCTGGTTCGCAGATCAGGAGCTGGAGCGGTCCACTGTCACAGAGGAAGAAATCGCCGCATTCGAGGCGAAGCATCAGGTGATGTTGCCCTCCTTGTATAAGGCGTATCTTATGTCTTATCGCATCCCAGATCGGGAGTATATCATGTCTATCACGGGGGACCCCGCCCCAGATTGGGGATATGGCGGCGGCCCTCTCTGGCTGGATCTGCGCGGTGCGGTGACGATGGAAGAACTAGAAAAGTGGATGGAGATTCTCCGGGAAATCCGGGACTACTGTGATCTGCTGGAAGAGAGCTTCCGCTATCTCATCCCCATTGGAGACTGGGGGGCTGGCTGGGGGCCGCTATGCCTGGACTTGTCCAGAGAGGGTGAAGTGGACCCCCAAAATGCAGATACCTGGTCTGTGGTATGGTTTGATCATGAGGACTTCGAGTGGGAGCAAAGCTATCTGGGCGAGGATGGCCTGCTCCACGGACAGTCCGTTGCGCCGGACTTCAAAACGCTGCTGGAGTGGTATTTCTGCGGCTCCCTGGAAGCTGAGTTTGAGGCGGACGCCGGCGTTAAGCCCACCTATGAGTGGTATCAAAATGGGGCGCACTATTGATGGAGATGTTGGAAGGCTATGCTTCATAAACAAAAAGG
Organism: uncultured Oscillibacter sp.; assembly: GCF_910579365.1. Classification (GTDB taxonomy): domain Bacteria; phylum Bacillota; class Clostridia; order Oscillospirales; family Oscillospiraceae; genus Oscillibacter. Next base: position 4,926 of record NZ_CAJTUX010000060.1, on the reverse strand, counting down.
AGGAGCTATGAAATCATTTCTGAAATCTGTGTTTTTCAAGAACTTTCACGATTTGCTGTGGTATTTGTTCCTGGGAACCGTTTATAATGGGGCGACCGGAGAACTGGAGGATTCAGTATCTGAAGCTATTTGAAACAGACAGAGGTGGACCATGAAGAAGACAGGGAATAGAAAACGCCTCCATCTGGCGGCGCTGATCCTGGGGGCGTATGCCGTATGTCTCGGTTTCGGCCTGGTGCTGGCGGGCCTTGAGGACCTGCGGGGAGCTGTTGGTCTCATCCGCCTGCTGCTGGGCTTAGGGATGATGGGCTTCGGCCTTTTTGGGGTCTGGGACGGTTTGCGGGACAAACTCCGCCCCCAGGAAAAGCTCCCGCTGAAAGCCTCAACGCAATACGTTCTGACGGACAGCTCCGGGAACCGTACCTCTAACGTCACAGTGGAAAGGATTCGGGCGGAACTGGGAAAGCTGCAGGAGGGAGAACAGGACAGCTTCCACCTCCAGCTTCTGACGCCTTTGGAGGTTTCAGAGTGGGGCGAGCTAAAGCAAATCTCCTGTACGGTCCAGTCTACGCTTGCGCTGCTGGCTTTTTTTCAGACGGCGGATGGCGGCTGGCTGATCCAATATCTCAACGAGGGATACATAGACGAATACTGGGATGATGTCACCGCTTTGGCGGGGGGACAGGAAAGGAAATGACATGGGGAAATATTTCAGCGACGTGGTGGACAAGGCCATCGAAGACCTGTACTACTGCTGTGACAATGACCGGGCCAAGGCCGCGGCGGAGGCGCTGTTTCAGGCTGCCAAGGAGGGGGACGGGGATGCCTGTTACTTCCTCTCCCGGTGCTTCTCCGGCTCCTGCTACAGCTGGGAGTACCATCCCTTTGAGGAAAACGAGGCGGCGGCCTATGCCATGCTGCGGGAGTCTGTCGCGAAGGGCAGCGCCGTGGGAGTGCTGGGGGCCATCCGCATGGATATGCTGACGCCGGATATGCGGGAGAGTATGCCCTTTGAGAGTACCCAGGCCGCTTGGGATGTGGTCTATAAGAAGGCGGAGGCCGGGTGTCCGTTCTGCCAGTATATGATTGGGAACACCTACTACTTCCTGGACGTCATCGAGATCGGGGATCGGTCGGAGCGGGAGTTCGGGAGCCGGAAAGCGTGGGACGATTGGCGGCGGGAGCAGATGCAGGCAAGTCTTCCATGGTTTGAAAAGGCGTTTTCCGGCGGCATGATTCTGGCGGGACGAAGTTATTGCATTTATTACCAGAGTGGCAGAGGAGATCTGATCCCTCCCGAACGTGAAAAGGCTGCGCCGATCATGCGCCAAGGTGCGGAACGCGGTTACCCGGAGTGGATGTACGCCTACGCCAAACACCTGGCCTACGCCAAGGATGACCACAAGGCGGCCCTTCCTTGGGCGCTGAAAGCGGCGGAGGCCGGACACCTCTGGGGATGGAATGTTGTGGGAGACATTTATTGGGAGGGCAAGGCGGTAGAGCGCAATCTTTCCTATGTTATAGAGTGCTACGAGAAAACCGCCAGCTATGGTAACGACAGCTATGCCTGCCGCCAGCTGGGGCGCATGTATTTTCACGGCTGGGGTACGGCTGTGGATTATGCGCGGGCAGTTCAATGGCTGGAGAAGGATACGGAACCGGAATCTATCCAGTACGATCTGCTGGGAATCTGCTATCTGCTGGGGTACGGGTGCCAGCAGGACCCGGCGCGGGGAAAAGCGTACCTTGAGAAAAGCAAGGACTCGCCCTATAAAAACTATGGCCTGGGGATGATGTACGCCGAGGGCTTGGGCGTCCGGGAGGACATTGAGCAGGGCGTAGTCTATCTAAAGAGGGCGGCGTGGGCGAACTACGAACCGGCGAAGGAGGCGCTGACGCACTATAAGAAGAGCTGGTTTGGCGTCTGGCGGCGGAAGTGACAATAGAATTCTGCGCTGACTTAAACTGCAAAGAGAAAATAGGAGGAACTCTGTATGATTCGTTTGGATGCACCCATTTGGAAAAAGCTGAGTTCTGCGGGAAATGACGCGGACCGCTGGCTTCGGGAGTTGATGGAGGGCAAAGGGGACCTTCGTGAAAGCATAGAAGTGGTAGCGGAGGACCTGAGCCACCAGTTGAGCTGGTACAGTGCCACGGCCTATGCGCTGCCGCATTTGGCCGCTCTGTGCCCGGGACTTTCCAAGGAGGACAAAGTTTTCCTGATTGCCCAGATGGGCGCGGCCATCGCGGCGGAGGCCGTGGAGCCGTTGGAACTGGACACGGAGGCGTATCGCGAGTTTCGGGAGGGCCTGGAGGGACTGCGCCGGGAGACTGCGCCCCTGCTGACGGACCCGGAGGTACATAAGCAGCTTTGCGGAGAAGCGGAGCTTGGCACGATGTTCGCCCTGGGAGCGCTGGCGGTTGTTGGGGACAGGAAACACGCCTATGACCTCTGGTATCTGTCCGGCTCCACTTGGGAAGAGGGTCCCGCCGCGTGTGAATGCGGATGGGAGGACGAAACGATCTCCCTCATAGAGCCGCCGGAGTTTCTGGAACCTGTTGAAATCGGCCTGTGGGACAGGCGCTCCCTGGAGGATGAGGCCGTCTGGCTGTCTGGCCTGTTGTCTTTGATTGGGGATGAAATGATCGCGCCGATTCTGCCCCTTGCCTACGGCACGGGGACCTGCCCGGAATGTGGGAAACGGGAACCCTATTGGACATGGATGGACCGCTTTGTGGAAGAGTGCTGAAAAACCTTTGAGGAGGCGGAGGAAGTGTTTATGAGAAAACCGGCGCAGCCTTATGGGGATGCGAGGGGGGGTGTAATGGGAGTATTAGGCGGTCTGAAAAGGGAGGACAAAAACCCCAAAAAATTGAGCGATTACATGGAAATTCCTGCCGGCAATGTTATAAAGGAATCTCGAACGAACATCCCTGGCTTCTGTGATAAGCCATATATCGTATACATCTATCCTGGTGAGTCCCGTATGAAAATTCATATCAATACCGATTTTTCTCCGCAGGGAAAGAAGGTCCGTCTATGTACGGATTATGACCGTGGCTTATGTGAAACCTTGGAAGAATACAAAAGCCTGCCCATCGACCGTATTGAGAACCAGGCGTATGGCTCCTGGATGGATGGCGCTAGGTAGTGTTCCGTTTCGTGGTTAAACAGCGGATACAATCTGGAAGGAGGACTACCCATGGGAGTATTCCTGCAAACCGCCCTGTTCCCCGGCTGCGAGGAATCCGCCGCCAGGGACGCGGTGGAAACGGCGGCAAAGAATCCGGCGTTTCAGATCAACCTGAAAACCTGTCGGTATGCGCAGAGCTTTGAGGGCACCCAGGTCCTGATGGAGGGGGACTGCTTAGGCTTTGCCACGCTTGCCAAAGCGCTGGCCGGCCTTTCTGAGAATCCTGTGATGCTGCTGTACATCTATGATGGGGATTTTTGGGGCTATGACTTCTACGGCGGAAAGGAAGAGGACCATTTCAGGACCCGCCCGGACAGCTTTGGCCCCGTCAACCCGCGAGAAAAACAGCGCCTGTCCGGCAATCCGGCGGCGCTGTCAGGCTGGCTTCCCACCTGGGACATGGAGATGATGCGTCGGTATCTTGTTCACTGGTCCGATCTGGACAAGGAGGAACTGGAGGAGACCGCCTGCCCCGGTGACCAGTTCCCCTACGGCGACTGCTGGCAAATGACGGACTTTATGGCCCGCCTGGGCTTCCCCTGGGCCTTCGACCAGGTACGGGAGGCCCCGCCCCTCCAGCCGTCCTATCCCAAACTGCGGGAGATTCTGGAGCGGGAGCTGCCCCCTGTTTCCAAGGAAGCGTCGGCGGCGGGACAGGCTCTGCTGGATAAGCTGCCCACCGCCCTCTCTTATGACTACATCCGGCGTTTGCTGGAGGAGGACGGCGTAAGGGAGTTCGGCTTCCCGGAGAAGACGCCGCCGGAGATTGTGGAGGAGGTTCAGCAGCACCGCTGGACGGTGAATCTCCCGGAAATGAATCCTCTCTGCCGGCGGCTGGCGGTGCTGGCGGCCTTCTGTGCCTTCTGGCTGCGGGGGAGCATTGCCTGGGGCTTTCTGGACTATGCCACCTATGAGCCGAGATACGGAAACTTCCCCAAGCCCACCGACGTCTATGTACTCCGGGCCCGGGCGGCGCTGGCGGACTATTCCAAGCGCCATCGGGCCTGGAGAGACCTGGAACGGCTGATAGAGCTGGACCCGGACAACCGGACGCTGTATGAGGCGGAGAGCAAGCGGTGGTTGGACATGGAGCGGGCCCGGGAATCGGATATGTCCCAGTATCACGATAGGATTATGCGGGAGTTCGCGGAGGAAAAACGCAAGGAAGAGGAGAAGGAGGCCCGGCGGCTCCAGCTGATCCTGGAGAAGCGGCGGAAAAAGAAGACATAGATGAAATATGAAATCATTCAAATATATCCTTATCCCAACGTTTCCTTTGAAATGAAAAGAAATGGTGAAATAATTGGGAACACTGTGAGGCTCCCCAAGAAAAGGCAGCCTCACAATTACGAAATCAACTTTCTTGGAAAGAATATCCGCATGACAATGGATACACATTTATTCACTGTGGATATGTTGCCTTGGAGGAAACCAAAAAGCGATCTCTATTTTCTATTTCAGAACGCTAAAAAATGTGGTGAGTTGTATCATTTTCATAATCATATGCTGGAACTGTACGGATGTACTTATACAATGCGGAGGATCGACTTTGGCACTGCGACAAAAATCCCTATTTGGGAAGGAGAGTTCAAAAAAGAAAAACCGACTGGAAAGCAGATTGCGCTTATCGAAACCACGAGTCAAAATCAAGAGCTGAACCATTACCAAGTGACTGCTTTAGATAGCGTCGTCAATAAAAATATGTTATAATAGTCTCCAAAGTAGTGGGAGG
>NZ_CAJTUX010000059.1:8964-16127 GCF_910579365.1 uncultured Oscillibacter sp. | reverse complement strand
GGGGATAGGCCTTGTCCTTGTGGGCGATGAAACTCAGCGCGTCCACCTGGTCCCCGTTGAGGAGGAGGTCCACCTTCACCAGCTCGCTGGGCCGGTAGCCGGAGAGCTCATAGTCCAGCGAGGCGTAGCCCTTCGTATTGGCCTTCAGCGTGTCGAAGAAGTCGTAGATGATCTCGTTCAGCGGCATCTGATAGTGGAGCTCCACCAGGTGGGTGTCCAGGTACTGCATGTCCTTGAACTCCCCCCGGCGGTCCTGGCACATGGGCATGATGTTGCCCACGTAGTCGTTGGGCGAGATGATGGAGACCTTCACATAGGGCTCCTCCGCCCGCTCGATGGAGGCCGGGTCCGGGTAGTTGTGGGGATTGTCCACCCGCACGAGGCTGCCGTCCGTCTTATAAACGTCATAGATGACGGAGGGCAGCGTGGTCACCAGGTCCAGGTCGAACTCCCGCTCCAGCCGCTCCTGGATGACCTCCATGTGGAGCATGCCCAGAAAGCCGCAGCGGAAGCCGAAACCCAGTGCCACGGAGGACTCGGGCTCAAAGCTCAGCGACGCGTCGTTGAGCTGGAGCTTTTCCAGGGCGTCCCGGAGGTCGGGGTACTTGGACCCGTCCTCGGTGTAGATGCCGCAGTAGACCATGGGCTGCACGGGGCGGTAGCCGGGGAGGGCCTCCGCCGCCGGGGCGGCGGCGTCCGTCACGGTGTCGCCCACCCGGGTGTCCTTCACATTTTTGATGGAGGCGGTGAAATAGCCCACCTCCCCCGCCTGAAGGCTTTCGCAGGGCTCCAGCCCCAGGGGCAGCAGGTGGCCGCACTCCACCACCTGGTAAGAGGCGCCGGAGGCCATCATCTTCACCGTCTGCCCCGCCCGGAGGCGGCCCTCCATCAGGCGCATGTAAACAATGACGCCCCGGTAGCTGTCGTACTGGCTGTCGAAGATCAGGGCCTTGAGGGGGGCGTCCGGGTCCCCGGAGGGAGGCGGCACGTTCTTCACCACATCCTCCAGCACGGCGTCGATGTTGACGCCCATCTTGGCGGAGATCTCCGGCGCGTCCAGGGCGGGCAGGCCGACGATGTCCTCCACCTCCTGTTTGGCCCTGGCGGGGTCGGCGGCGGGGAGGTCGATCTTGTTGAACACCGGGAGGATTTCCAGGTCGTGCTCCATGGCGAGGTAGGTATTGGCCAGGGTCTGGGCCTCCACGCCCTGGGTGGAGTCCACCACCAGCACGGCCCCCTCGCAGGCGGCCAGGGAGCGGGACACCTCATAGTTGAAGTCCACGTGTCCCGGGGTGTCGATGAGGTTCAGGGCATAGGTCTCCCCGTCGGCGGCGGTGTAGTTCAGCCGGACGGCCCGGGCCTTGATGGTAATGCCCCGCTCCCGCTCCAGGTCCATGTTGTCCAGAAGCTGGCTCTCCATCTCCCGCTGGCTGACGGCGTTGCACTTCTCCAGAAGCCGGTCCGCCAGGGTGGACTTGCCGTGGTCGATGTGGGCGATGATGCTGAAATTACGGATATGGTCTTGGTTTATCATAGGAAAAAGCCTCCTTGGGGAAGTCTTGATGGTGTCATACTTGCGGAAGATGGGGGTACACCGCCGCCCACACGCCGGTGTCCGGGTCCCGCTCCAGGACTAGAACGTCGGGACTTGTCCCCCGGTCGAAGTATATCCGTTCGGCGGAATCATCCAGTTGAATGTCAAACCTGTATTCTGACCCAATGCTGCTGTTCAGCCCGCCGAAGGCGCAGTAAAAGGAGCAGTGGATCTCATCGCCGAACTGCTTGGCCTCCATGGCCCGGATGAAGCCCATGGAACCCTCGGGAAACGTCTGTACCGTGACGATAGACCCGTCGTCAGAGACAGAAAACGTTTGCAGATCAACGTCCGTCCTCTTCTGAAAGCCCGGCAGCACAAACAGTATCCCGACAGCCGCGCCAATGAGAAAGGCAAGAAACACCGGTATCCATTTTTTCATACCCAAAAACCTCCCCTTATTTTTATCGGCGGCAGCCCTCAGCCCTCATACCACGCCGGCGGCTGGTCGTGGGTCTCATACCATTGGTCCCAGAATTCCTGGTCCCACAGCGCGTCGTAGTCGTAGTGTACCACAAACGCCCGCCACTGCGCCAGGGTCTCTTTCACATTTTCCGGTTGCAGCAGGAACTTCTCGCCGCAGACGTTCCCCAGCACCCACTTTCCCGCCTCGCCGGAGTGATGTACATAGTCGCAGTAGTTGTTCAGCTCCGTCACCATCCCCCCGGCGAAAAGAGGCGCGTGAAGCCGGGCGTTGGGATACTCCGCCAGCGCCTCACAGGTCCGCTCCACAGCCTTCAGCCGGGCGTCCAGGTCCCCCCGGCGGACGGCGCGGTCCCACGCCAGGATGCTGTAGGGGGAGAGGAACACCTCGAACTTCGTCTCCGGGTGGGCCTGGAACCACCCCTCCATCACCGCCAGATTCCCCTCCACCGCGTCCAGATACGCGTCCTCGGGGACCGTCTCCTCCGAGACCGGCGGGCGCTGGTAGGTCCGCAGGGTCTCATACCGCCCCCATCGGGTGGTTTTGTCCCAGGTGAAGCCCTCGTCCAGGGTCTGGCCGCCGCCCCGGCGGTTGGTCCAGAGGACGAAGAGGCTGTAATAAAGGGAGTCCTTATTCAGAAGGTACTTCACGTCGTCCAGGGGGTTGCGGTTGTAGAGATAATCCGGCATGGCGTCCGTCAGCTCCTCCTCCCCCCGGATGAGGGCGTTCAGGTCCAGGGCGAAGAGGACCCGCCCGGGTCCCTCCTCCCGGAAGAGGAGGTCCATCACCTGGTCAAACTCGCTGAAATAGCCGTCCGGCACGGTGATCCGCAGGCCGGAGGTCTGGTAGAACTCCTCGATCCAGCTGGCCCGGTAGTTGGCGGCCATGGAGGTGCCCAGGAGGACGGTGTCCGCCGGGACGTTTTTCGCCATGCCGGCGGCCTGATAGCGCTCGTTGAAAAACACGGGCTGCCACGCCGCGGGCATCCGGTAATACAGGCAGGGGTCCACGGCGTACACGATTCCGCCGCACAGAGCCAGCAGGGCCAGCAGCGCCGCCAGGAAGCGCCGGGCCCAGCGCGCGTAAATCTCATTCATAGCTCGCCTCAGAAATTGGAGTAGATAAAGGTGGTCACCCCGGTGAAGGAGAGGACGGACCACGCCGCCAGCAGCGCCAGCGCTCCCCAGCGCCAGGCCGTGGGGCGGAAGCGGTCCATCCGCTCCGCCGTGTTATGGGGCCACAGGGCCGTGACCAGGGCCGCGCCCAGAAGGGCGTAGGCCAGCGCCGGGCTGATCCAGGGTTTCACGGCGGGCAGCACCATCCGCAGCGCCGCCGCCTCCTTGGAAAACACGTCCTCCATCAGCCAGGGGGCCGGGGGACGGAGGTCCAGCGTCACGGCACAGCGCAGCAGCCCCAGCGCCTCCGGCACGCCGGGGGCCCGGAAGAAGACCCAGGCCCCGTTGACGAAGGCAAAGGTCAGCGCCCAGCGGAGAAGCCTGGGAAGCCGGTCCCGGCCTTTGCCCCAGGCCCGCTCCAGAATCTGGGCCAGACCGTGGAGGCCGCCCCAGATCAGGAAGGTCCACCCCGCCCCGTGCCACAGTCCGCTGGCCAGGAAGACCAGAAGGATGTGGAAATAGGTCCGCGCCGTCCCCCTCCGGCTTCCCCCCAGGGGGAAGTAGAGGCACTCCCGCAGGAAGCTCGTAAGGGTGATGTGCCAGCGCTTCCAGAACTCCCCCACGGAGAGACTGCGGTACGGGGAGTTGAAGTTCACCGGCAGCCGGAGGCCCAGAAGACGGGCCGCCCCGGCGGCGATGTCACAGTAGCCGGAAAAGTCCAGATAGAGCTGGAGGGTATAGCCCAGAATCACCATCCACGCGCCGGGGGCGGAGAGTTCCGGGACCCGCTCCCACCCGGCGTTTACGACGACGCCCAGGTTGTCCGCCAGCAGCACCTTCTTCGCCATGCCCATGGCTATGGCGTAAAAGGCGGCGGCGAAGTCCCTCCCCTCCGGGCGCAGGAACCGCTCCCCTGGGAGCTGGGGGAAAAAGGCCTGGGGCTTCAAAATCGGCCCGGAGACCACGGTGGGAAAGAAGAAGGCATAGAGGGGCAGGCAGTCCCACGGGACGGGACGGAAGCCGCCGGTGTAGGTCTCCTTCAAAAGCCAGAGCTGCTGGAAGGTAAAAAAGCTGAGGCCCAGGGGGACCCACCCCGGAGAGACCGCCCCGCCGGTGAAGAACCCGGCGTACTTGAACGCCGCCAGCACCCCCAGATGCCACGCCGCCGCCAGCGCCAGGCAGAGGCGGCGCTGAGCGGGGGAGCGGGGACACGCCTGGGCGCGGGGCCCGTCCCCTCCCGGAAGGACCCGGATTTCCGCCGTGAGGAACCGGAGGGCGGCGGCGGACACCGCAAGTCCCGCCCCCAGCGCCAGCAGCGAGGGCCACCCGCCCCCGACTATGTAGAAGAACAAACAGGCCAACGTCAGCCCCCCTGCGGCGGCGCGGCGGTTCCGCCGGGCGGCGGTCAGGCAGAGGAGGACCGTGACGGCCAGGAAGGCCAGAAAGCCAAAGGATTGAAAGTTCATGTCACGGCTGTCTCGCCAGGGCGGTCAGCCTCGCGTCGGAGGTGCTGAGAACCTGGGTCAGGCTCTGGCAGCGCCCGGGATAGGCGGCGTTGATGGCCGGGGAGGACAGGTCCGGGAACTCCGTCTTCCGGGCCTTCAGCTCCCGGAGGGCGGCGGCGTAGCGGGCCTCGGACAGTTTCATATCCGCCCCCGCCAGCCCCAGGCCGCAGGCCCCGGGGTCCAGGGCGAAGTAGCCCTCGTTGGCGCCGGAGGCGCGGTAGAGGTGCCGGTAGAGCTGGTAGACGGCGCTGCCCAGATAGGCGGCGGCGGCGTTGATGGCGGCCTTGTCCCCCAGTTTGCCCAAAAGCTCGAAGAGAACGCCCACCGCGCCGGAGAGCAGCTTGCTCTGCAAGGTGGCCAGGACGCTGCCCCGCAGGCTGTTCTTGGGCTCCGAGGCGTCCAGAATGTCCTGCTCCGTGAGCATGTTCCCCTCCCGGGAGAGGGTGCGGCCCAGGATGAAGTCGGCGGAGACGTTGTAGTAGTCGCAGGCCCGGACGACGAAGGGCAGCCCCGGCTCCCGGATGCCGTTTTCATAGTGGGAGAGGAGGGCCTGGGAAATACCCAGCGCCCCGGCGGCCACCCGCTGGCTGACGCCCTTCTCCTGCCGCAGCAGGGAGAGGGTGCGGGAAAATTCAGAACTCATGATAAAAGCTCCTTTACCAAACTTATACGCAACGTATAGTCTACCAAAAGGGCTACGGAATGTAAAGACATTTTTTCAGGAAACCGCCCGTCCGGCGGGGAATTTTGCCGGACGGGCGCGCAGGCTGTCGAAACCAGGCTGCCGAACATGGTCAGGTATTGTCCCGGTGAATGGGCTCCCGGAAAATCAGCCGCCGCAGGGCCCGCCCGTTGAAGGGAATCAGGGGGTAGAGATACCCCTTGCCCACCAGGGGCTTGGTGGTGCCCAGCAGGACCAGGATGCCCAGGATGCCGAAGCCGTAGCCCCAGACGTCGAAGACCGCCGTCAGCAGCAGCAGCGCCACCCGCAGCAGCTTGAAGGCGTAGCCCATCTCATAGCTGGGCTGGGCAAAGCTGGCCACGGACACGAAGGCCATATACACCAGCACCTCCGGCCCCAGCCACCCGGCCTGGACGGCGAAGTCTCCCAGAATCAGCGCCCCCAGCATGGAAAAGGAGTTGGAGAGGGAGTCCGGCGTGTTCAGGGACGCCAGCTTCAAAACGTCGATCAGGAACTCCACCACCAGAAGCTGCCACAAAAGGCCCAAGGACGCGGGCTCCGGGGAGGAGAGGAACTCCAGCCACTCCGGCAGCCGCCCGGACTCCTTGACCATGAGATACCAGGTGGGGGTGATGAGCAGGGAGATCAAAAACACGATGATCCGCAGAAGCCGGAGGTAGGTGCCCACCAGAGGAGGGAAGTAGAACTCGTTGGCCTCCTGGGTGAAGTCAAAGAACGTGGTGGGCAGGATCATCACGGAGGGGGAGTTGTCGATCATCAGCACCACGCTGCCCTCCATGATGCTGGCGGCGGCGCTGTCGGGCCGCTCCGTATAGCGGACCTTGGGGAAGGGGTTGTACCACTGCTTGGGGCGGATGGCCTCCGCCACGCTCTCCTGAGCCATGGTGAGGGAGTTGACGTCGATGGCCGCCAGCTTCTCCCGCAGGGCTGTCAGAAGCTCCGGGTCCGCCTTGTCCTCCAGGTAGCACAGCACCGCGTCGGTGTGAGAGCGCTTCCCCACCTTCACGCCCTCCATGGTCAGGCGGCTGTCCCGGATGCGGCGGCGGATCAGGGCCATGTTGGGCACCACCGCCTCCACAAAGCCGTCGTGGGACCCCCGGAGGACCTTGCCGTCCGGCGGCTCGTCCACGCCCCGGCCGGGGTACTCCTTCGCGTCGATCTGGGCTCCGCCCCGAAGTCCCTCCACCAGCAGCAAGGTCTTGCCCATGAGGACGGAGGTGGTAAGCTCCTCCGGGTCGAAGCCGACGTCCACCTCTGAGAAGGTAACAAAGCGGTCCGCGAAGTCCTGCATCTGCGTCAAGCCCTGCAGGGCGTCCGGCGGAAGGGAGAGCCAGAAGGCTCCCATACGTTCCAGCGTCTCGTCCTTGCCATAGCCGTCCACCACCCAAAGCCGCGCCCTGCGTCCGGCGATGACATAATCCCGGCTCACCATATCCACGCTGCGCCCGGCCCCCAGGGCCTGGTCAAACAGGCGGACGTTGTCCATGTAGTTGTCCGATAATCTATCCATGCGCACCTCCAAGAATGGAGGTAGTATGCGCCGGCCGCGGAAACTTATCCCACTCGCCGCCAAAGAAGTCTCCCCAAACCCAAAAAAGCGAAGGAAAACCCAAAGGAAACTCTACATCCTCCCCAGCCTCACCAGTCCGCCAACACACACCACGCATTCCCCGTCCCCCTCAGCCGCGAATCCAGCGAAGCGAATCGCGGCTGAAAGCGAAGAAATTCCCCGTCCGGCGGAGCTTTCCGCCAAAGGCGGGAAGCGCAACGGTAAGGGGAATTTCTGAGCTGGTGCGCGAGGCGGGACTTGAACCCGCACGTC
>NZ_CAJTUX010000059.1:0-8864 GCF_910579365.1 uncultured Oscillibacter sp. | reverse complement strand
CGTAAAGGACACTAGAACCTGAATCTAGCGAGTCTGCCAATTCCACCACTCGCGCGCATTGATATGAACTTGTGATGGTCCGCCGGACGGAGCATGAAACCAGGTCCCGCCCCGTATGAGACGGGACCCCGGTTTTCATCCTGGTGCGCGAGGCGGGACTTGAACCCGCACGTCCGTAAAGGACACTAGAACCTGAATCTAGCGAGTCTGCCAATTCCACCACTCGCGCATGGCTTCAGCGGTCTCTTTCAAGGGACCTGTGGTGCGGCTGACGGGACTTGAACCCACACGTCGATACGACACCAGCACCTCAAGCTGGCCTGTCTACCAGTTCCAGCACAGCCGCGTAATAAGAGTCCCCAGGAAAGACTGCTTGCTTATTATAGCCAGAACCGCCGCCGTTGTCAACACCCATTTTTCGTTTTTCCCGAAATTTTTCCTCCGGGCGCCGGCGGCCGGCCCCTCCGCCCAGTGCGCGGAGGGGCGCTTCCCGATTTTTACAGCCGGGCCATCACCTCGCCGATGGGGTCGGTGATGACCAGGGCGGCGGAGAGGTCCCGGGCCACGGCGGACTTGTTGATGAGGACCAGCCTCTCCCCCCGGAAGTAGTTGATGAGCCCGGCGGCGGGATAGACGTTCAAAGAGGTGCCGCCGATGATGAGGAGGTCCGCCTTGGCGATGGAATTCACCGCGTCGTTCAAAACGGCCTGGTCCAGCCCCTCCTCGTAGAGCACCACGTCCGGCTTCACAACGCCGCCGCAGCCGCATTTCGGCACGCCGCCGGAGCGCAGGATGAAGTCCATCCCGTAAAACTTCCCGCACCGCTCGCAGTAGTTCCGGTGGACGCTGCCGTGGAGCTCGCAGACGTGCCTGCTGCCGGCGGCCTGATGGAGGCCGTCGATGTTCTGGGTGACGACGGCGGTCAGTTTTCCCTCCGCCTCCCACTGCGCCAGCTTTTTGTGGGCGGCGTTGGGCTTGGCTTCGGGGAGAAGCATCTTCGCCCGATAGAAGCGGAAAAACTCTTCGGGGTTGCTTTTGTAGAAGCTATGGCTTAAAATGGTCTCCGGCGGGTATTTCCACTCCTGGTGGTAGAGTCCGCCGGTGGAGCGGAAATCCGGGATGCCGGACTCCGTGCTGACCCCGGCTCCGCCGAAGAACACGATGCGGCGGGATTCCGCCGCCCACGCCTTTAAGGTTTCGACTGCTTCCGTCATAAAAATCCCTCCCTGCGGTTTATAATGGCCCATGGGACAAAGGAGAGCGCGCCATGAACATTCAGATTTTCGGATCCTCCAAGTGCTTTGACACGAAGAAGGCCCAGCGCTGGTTCAAAGAACGCCGGGTGAAGTTCCAGTACATCGATCTCCCCTCAAAGGGATTATCCCTCCGAGAGTACCAATCCGTCAAGCAGAAAGTTGGCTTCGAGGCTCTGGTCAACCCAAAATGCCGGGCCTACGAAGCGCTCTACATGGCCTATACCGCCCCCGCCGCCCAGGAGGAAAAGCTCCTGGAAAACCCGGAGCTTTTCCGGACCCCCATCGTCCGCAACGGCAGGGAGGCCACGGTGGGCTACCGCCCCGAGGTCTGGGAGACCTGGGAGTAATCAACGGAAGCGTGGTGATTCCGGCATGAGGCGCAAGCTGCCCCGCGGCGCGTATCTTCTGGCGCAGCGCTACTTCCGCCACGGCGTGGGGGTCCAGAGCGCCGCTCTGGCCTTCTACCTGCTGTTTATGATCTTCCCCTTTCTCATCTTCATCAGCGCCCTGCTGGGTCTTCTGGACCTGAACGTCACCGCCATTCTGCTGGCCCTGGGGGAGTTTCTGCCCCGGGACGTCATCGACATCATCCGGGCCTATCTCATCCACGTGGGGCAGAGCCCCAGCCCCCAGCTGATGGTCTTCGGCCTGTTCTTTTCCATCTGGTTTCCCATGCGGGCCACCAACGCGCTGATGGTCTCCGTCCGCACGGCCTATCACCTGGGCCCGCCCCGGCGGGCGGTGATTCACCGGCTGAAGACGCTTTTGTACACCGTGGTGCTGATCAGCGCCATTGCCCTGACCCTGGTGCTGATGACCGTGGGGGACCGGCTGCTGGGCTACGCCGTGGGCCACTTCCGCCTGCCGCTGTTTCTGGCGGAACTGTGGGCCCGGATGCGCTTTCCGGCGGCGGCGGTGGCGGGATACTTCGCCCTGTTCTTTCTCTACGCCCTGGCTCAGGACGGCCGCCAGCCCTGGCGGAACATCTGGCCGGGGACCCTGGCGGCCCTGGCGGCGTGGATGCTCCTCAGCTGGCTGTACGCCATGTATGTGGAAAATTTCGCCAACTACTCGCTGCTCTACGGCTCCATCGGCGCCGTGGTGGTGCTGATGATCTGGCTCTACATGTCCGCCAACGTCCTGATTCTGGGGGCGGAGCTCAACGGAACCATTCTGGCCCTGCGGAAGGAGCAGGAGGAACTTTGAAAGGAGGCCTCCATGCCGTTCTCGAAGGAAGAATTGACCGAAGCCAAACGGCAGATCGACTCCACGCTGCACAAACTGCGGAAGGCCGCAGAAGCGCTCCAGGCAAAGGAACACCCCGAGCGGTACCGCTCCCAGATCACCCTGGCCCGGCGGCGCGTCCAGGCGTTTGAGCTTGCGGTCCGCCTGATTGAGCGTGAACTGACGCAGATTTGATTTTCTCGCAAAAGGGAGGCCGGCATCCGCCGGCCTCCCTTTTTCCGCGCCTTCGGCCAAAGGAATCACGCCTCCTCCGGCTCCGGCGGTATGGCCAGCTGGAACCCGTTCCAGTCATAGCCCCGCTCCTCGATAAGGCCCCAGGTGTACCCCGCCCCCTCGCACTCCTCCCAGGTGAGGTAGCGGAAGTAAAACTCCACCTCCAGATGGCAGGGGAGAATGTCCAGAATGATCTTTCGAATCTGCTCAAACTCCGGCGGCACCCCCGCCGTCTCCGGGAAGACCACTCGAATCCGGTTGGTCCCCATCTCAACGGCCCGGGCCCGGATGCCGCAGCCCCGCAGGGTCCGGCCGATGGCCCCGGGGGTCAGGCTGTCCCCATCGATCTGGAGGAGGGCCGCGATGGCCGCCCGGCGGTCCTCCGGCGTATGGGCGGCGGGGCGGCGGAGAAACAGGGCCTCCCGGCGGCGGAGCCCCTCGTTCTCCGCCGTGGCGGCAACGCTCTCCCGCTCCACGGCCTCCAGCCGGTCCGACACGGCGTCCAGCCCGCGGCCCAGGGCGTACAGCTCCGCGCCGCTGAGGGAATCCCGGTCCAGACGGTAGACCCCCAGCGGGGCCAGCAGGGCCTTTAAATACGCCTCATACATTCTCCGCCTCCCGAAGCTCCGTCACCTCCAGCGTCCCCAACACCGGCAGCACCGTGCTGTCCGCCGGGACGTCCGCCTCCGGCGCGGTAAAGCGGTAGTTTTCCACGCCCTCCAGGGCGTAGAGCCGGTTTCCCAGCTCCGCCAGCCGCACCGGCCTTCCCAGCATCCGCCCGCCGAAGAAGTCCGCCACAGCCCGCCGGACCGACTCCAGCACCGCCTCTTTGTCCTCCCCTTCTTTCGGAACCACCGCCGCCGACACATTCACCCGCCGGACCTCCGGGGCCAGGACCTTCACCTGCACCGCGATCTCCCGCTTCTCCCGGAACTCCTCCGCAAGGCCCCGCAGCAGCGCCTCGCCGGGCAGGCCGTTCTCCCCGGCCACGTAGACGTTCACGGTGCCGGGCCCCTCCGCCCGGCCCACGGCCTTGGCCGCCGTCACGCCGGGATAGCCCATGGCCGTGGTCTCGTACCAGGCGGTGTTGGCCCCGTTGGGAAGGCGCCGGTAGCTCTCCAGAATCCGGGCCCGGAAGGTCTCGTCGTCCTCCTCCTCACAGCCGCCGGTAAAGGCCTCCGGGTTGGTGACGGAAGTCACCGCCACAGGGCAGGCCGTCAAAAACCGCACCGCCCCCGGCACGGCGTTCCCTCCGGTTCCGGCCACCAGGGCCTCGGCGGGTACGTCGGCATAGAGGGCCCCCGCCGGAAGCGCGCCCTCCTCCGTGGTGCGAAAGCGGACCTCCTCCGCCGTCATGCACACCGTCCCCGCCGGAATGGCGGCGTCCATGGCCGGGGCGGTCTCCACGCAAAAGCGCAGCACCCCCGCCGCCCGGGCGGCGGGCAGGCGCTTCAGCCCCCGCATGGCTCCGTGCCGGTCCAGCCAGACCCCCTGGGCCGTCTGGGGAAAGCTCTGGTCCAGCACCCAGTCCGCCTGGATTTCCAGCGCCTGCATCTGCGCCGCCGCGGCCCACAGGCGGACCGCCAGGTCGCAGCCCGCCTCCGGCGTGAAGCCCGCCCGTCCGGCGAAGGCGCTCAAAAGGTCCTTGTAAATCTCCTCCACGCTCCGCATGCTCTTCTCCCCCTTTTCCTCACGGCAGAATCTCCACCGTCACCGGCAGCGCCTCCCCCTGATAGCGCAGCGCCGCCGTCACCCGGGCCGTCCGGTCCCGGTCCTCCTCCACCGTCACTCTCTCCACCGTCACCGGCTCCTCCTCCAGGGCCTCCGCCACAAACTGCCGGGCGGCGGCCCGGCGCTCCGGTGCGGGGAGATTTCCCAGGGTCCACAGGCGGCTTCCCAGGCTCTCCCAGAAGGGGAAGGTCCCCCTCCGGGCCGTCAGCCGGAAAAATATCCGCTGCAAAAGGGCCTCCCGGCCCTCCACCCGCCGCAGTCCCCCCGCGCCGTCCGCCAGGTAGTCCCCGTCTCTCAGCTCCAGCTCCATGTCGTCGCCTCCCTCAGCAGTTGCAGGGCTTGTAGGGCACGCCGTCCACCGTAAGGCTGCCGGACACCGCCACCTCTCCGCCCTTTATGTTCACGTACCGCCCCTGAATTTCCACGCCGCCGTCCTGCCGCAGGTACACGGCGCTGCCGCCGGGACCGTAGAGATAGACCTCTCCAGGCCGGATGTCCCTGGGCGCTTTCAGCGGCCGCATCCCGGCCACGCACTGCTCTTCGCCGCCGGGGCCGCCCTTCACCACCAGCACCGCCGCGCCGCTGCCCGGGGCCCACAGATAGCCGCCGGGGCCGTACACCGGCAGGTCCCGCACCTCTCCCCGGGTGACGACGCCCACCCGCTCCCCGGCGATGGTGGTCACGCCCAGGTCCGCGTCGGCGGTGGCCGGCGCAGGCCGCATCTTACTGGATAGCCACATACCATTCCCCCCTGTCCGTTTTTCTCAAAGCGGTTTCAGCGTCAGCGCCGTCACCGCCCCGGCGTCTCCGGAGAAGCGGCTCTCCGCCTCCGCCACGCGGAAGGTCCCCTCCAGGCCCATCCGCTCCAGCCGGAGGGCCGCCCGGTCCCCCGGAAAGGCCAGAAAGCTCCCCGGCAGCGTCACCTCCGCCGTCCAGGCGTCCTCCTTGGACCGTTCAATCTGATACTCCCCGGTGTAGCGCATGGCGGCCCAGGTGCTCTGTCCCGGGGTGTAGATCACCCGGCGGCACTGGCCGCCCCTGTCGATCCACTCCTGGTTTTTCACGGAGAAGGACTTGTTCCGGGTCTTGTCGATAACCAGCGCCTCCGTCAGCACGCCGTAGTGGTCCTCCCGTAGCGCGCAGGAGAGCACCGGGTCCCCCTCCCCAATGAAAAGCGTCCGCCCCGGCGTCTCCGGAACCGCCAGCAGCTCCCCCTCCCGGCCGAACCGGGGGGAGAATCGCCCATAGGTCCGGCAGAAGTCCTCCACCGCCTTCCACTGGCTGCACCCCGCCGCCACGGTGTAGACAGAGTTCGCCCGGACCTCCGCCGCCGCGCCGCAGGTCACGCCGTAGGGCTGAACGTGACAGCGGAGAATCTCCTCCAGCGTGGCCTCCTGATAGGTAACGGGCCGGGACTCGTTGTCCAGCAGGCGGGCGGCGTAGCCCCGGCCGGTGACGGTGGCGGTGAGCCCGCCGCCGTCCAGGTTCACCGTGTACTCGTCCACCACGGCCCGGAGCATCACCTGTCCCTGTTCCTCCGCGGCGAAGCCCGCCGCCAGCCGCAGCGCCGGGGCCATCTCCTTACGGTAGACAAAGGTGACGGAAAAGCTGTCGCAGGGCACCGTCCCCGTGTGGGTGATCCGCCAGCTCAAAAGGGGCGGCAGCTCATAGATTTTGTGGTCCGCCGTGTAAATCCGTCCTTTCAAGGAATCTTCACCGCCTCTCCCGGGTAAATGAGGTTGGGGTTTTTGATCTGGGGATTGGCCCGCAGCAGCGCCGCCAGCGCCACGCCATAGCGCCGGGCGATGCCCCAGAGAGTCTCCCCCTTCGTCACGGTGTGGACTCTCCGTTCCGTCCCGCCGCCGTCCGCCGCCGTCCCCTGTCCGCCGGAGCTCTCCCCGGCGGGAATCTCCCGAAGCCCGCCGTCATAGCCGCCCCCGTCCTCCCAGAACTCGAAGCGGTAGCGCACGAAGTCCGGCCTGGGCTCCTCCGCCGCCTCCAGCGACGCGAAGTAGGCCCGCTCCGTCTGCCACACCGGATGGACCAGCAGCCCCGGCCCCTCCTCCCGGAACACCGCCGCCAGCCGCCGGAACTGTTCGTAGGCCCCCGCCCCGGCGAACACGCCCTCCCCCTTCAGCACCCGGAAAGCGCCGCCCAATTCCTGCATCACGCAGCCCCCGAAGGGCGCCTGATGGACGGCGATCCTCCGCCGGTACTCCACGGTGTAGACCTCCGGATTGTGGGGCCAGGTAAACTCTTTAAACCGCATCGGCGTCAGCCGCACATTCTCTCCTCCTCCCGCCGGGACCTTCTCCCGGCCCGAACTCAATACAGGGAAAACCCCCCGTCATAGCGCCGGGCGTCCCGCTGGACCGCCCGGGAGAGGGCCTTGGCTCCCTCCTCCTCCCGGAGGGCGGCGCTTCCCCAGCCGCCGCCCCAGAAGCCGGTCCCGTCCGCCGTCCCGGTCAAACCGCCGCCCCGGCGGCGCGCCGTCCGCCCCGCTGCCGCGCCGCCCCAGTCTGTCCGCTTACCGGGGACCTTCCAGTCTCCCCCGTTCCCCCAGCCGGGGAACGCCTCCCCGCCGCCCCGGTCCGCAAACTCCGCCGCCTCGGCCGCCTCAAAACTCCTGTCCCCAGGCGCCTCCCTCCGTCCCTTCTCCGGGGCCCTCCGGCCTTTCCTTCCGCCGGGGGACTCCTCCGCCTCCGGCCCGGCGGCTCTCCCCCTGTCCGCCGCCATTTCCCCGGCATCCTCGCCGCTCCGGCCCCATTCGGCCGGAGCCCCGCCGCTCTCCGCATCTTGAATCCGCTCCCAGACGCTCCAGGGCCGCGCCGCTTCCCCGGACCCGGAAGCGCGGTCCCGGCTAGCCTTCCGGACCGCTTCCCAGGCCCCCGGAACGGAGGCGTCTCCGGTCTCCCCGCCGGATTCCGTCCCGCCGTCCCCGGTCTCTCCGCCTTGCCGCCGGGCGTCCGCCCCGCCGTCCCTCCTCCGCCTCTCCCGGCGGTCCTCCTCCCTCTCCCCGCCGCCCGAAAGCAGCGCCGCCAGCGCCCTCCGCTGCCGCTCCAGCTCCCACGCCGGATAATCCATACACCTCACGTCCTCCCCATGGCCTCAAACCGCTCCGGGTCGAAGGCGGGATTCACCGCCCCGGCCCGCTCCTCCAAGGGGCGGCCCCAAGGGCCGCCCCCCTCCGCCAGACGCCGCAGCAGCCGCTCCATCTCCAGGCCCGTCAGGTCCTCCAGGGCCTCCATGCCGCCGCCGTAGACCCGCTCCCCCCGGAAGAAGCAGCACTCCGCCAGAATCCGTCCGTTGCACCGGAGAACCCGCTCCAGGGGGTCCTCCGTCTCCCGGCACTCCCGCCACAGCGCCAGCAGCCGTCCCGCCGTCAGGGGCCGCAGCTCGTCCATCTTTCTCATGCTGTGGTCTCGATGCGCTTGGCCGCCACCACCGTGACCTTTTCCGCCACCATGGCGTTCAGCTGCCCCTCCTCCTGGATGCCGCTCCACTGGCAGCCGCTGTAGATGATTCTCCGGTCCGGCTTGCAGATCACCAGGGAGAAGTCCGCCAGGTCATAGAAGTTGATCCCGTCGCTGGCCGCGCTGTCCGTGGCATAGAGCCGGGTCAGCTCCAGGGTATAGCGTCTTTGTCCCTCGATGGTGGCCACCGGCTCGCTCTCGCCGAAGGCCTCCACGCTCTGGGAGGTTTTACTGGCCTTGGCGGTGTAGCTCTGCACCACCGCCACCTTTCTCCCGTCCATCTCCAGATAGATGTCCGCGCTGGTGGGAAATCCCTTCATCGCCTCTCACGCTCCCCTCTCTCAAATCTCCACATGGACGGTCAGCCGCACCTGGTTCAGCCCGTGGGCCACGGAAAAGCTGAACTCCACCAGGCACACCGTGGGGTCCTCCTCCGAGGCCGTCACCGTCACGCCGTCATAGCCGTCGATGACCTCCGCCGCCAGCTTTTTCTCCAGCTCCACGATGACCTGGGACCGGATGGCCGCCCGGTTCCGGGCGTTGTTCTTGCTGCGGGCGAACTTGCCGCGCAGGGCGGCGCGCACCGCCGGAATCACGTCGTCCACGATCAAAATGGTGGTCAGCTCCCGCCACGTGGCGTCGGAAACGCCGCCGGTCTTCGTCCGGGTGGTGACGCCCCGCACCGGGGACACCACGCCGCCCGCGCACTCCAGAGGCGTCACGCCGCCCCGGACCAGCAGGTCGATGTCGTTGTCGCCGTAATCCCGGCTGAGACCCGTCAAGCCTTTGATTCCGGCCCCGTTCAAGGGCACCGCCGGGTCGGCGGCGGAGGCCGCCAGGGCCGCCACCGCCGCCGCGGCGAAGACGCCGGACAGGGGCTTTCCCGCGCTGTCCAGGGCGTCGGGACCCACCAGGACCATCCGCTCGCTGTTCAGCGCCGCCGCCC
>NZ_CAJTUX010000058.1 GCF_910579365.1 uncultured Oscillibacter sp. | reverse complement strand
CAGGCGATGAAGCGCGGGATGGAATCCATGGGGCCGGGACGGTAGAGGGCGATAATGGCGGTGATATCCTCAATGTTCTGGGGCTTCAGGCCCACGCAGACACCGGTCATGCCGGTGGATTCCATCTGAAACACACCGGAGGTCTTCCCCGCCGCCAGCATATCATACGTCTCGAGGTCCTCCTCCGGAATGTCCGCCAGACGGAAATCCGGCTGCCGCTCCTTCAAAAGCTGCACCGCGTCCTCCAGCACCGTCAGGTTCCGCAGGGCCAGGAAATCCATCTTCAAAAGCCCAAGTTCCTCCAGCGTCACCATGCCGTATTGGCAGACCACGATGTCGTCGTTTTTCGCCAGGGGGACGTACTCATAGACGGGCCGCTTCGTGATGACCACCCCGGCGGCGTGGGTGGAGGCGTTCCGGGGCATGCCCTCCAGCATCCGGGCGGTATCAATGAGACGCTTCACCGTCTCGTCGCTGCCGTAGAGGTCGCTGAGGGACTTGGTCAGCCGCAGAGCTTCCGCCAGGGTGATGTGAGACCCGGGAGGGTTCGGAATCTGCTTGGCAATTTGGTCCACCTCGGCATAGGGCAGGTTCATCACCCGCCCCACATCCCGCACCACGCCCCGGGCCGCCATGGTGCCAAAGGTGACGATCTGGGCCACATGGTCCTCGCCGTATTTCCGGCGGACGTACTCAATGACCTCGCCCCGGCGGGTGTCGCCAAAGTCCATGTCGATATCCGGCATACTCACCCGCTCCGGATTCAGGAAACGCTCGAAGTACAGCCCGTATTTCACCGGGTCAATGTCCGTGATATAGAGGCAGTAGCTGACCATGGACCCCGCCGCGCTGCCCCGGCCGGGGCCCACGGGAATGCCCACGCTCCGGGCGTAGCGGACGAAGTCGGAGACGATGAGAAAGTAGTCCGTAAACCCCATCTTCTCAATCATGTCCTGCTCATACCGCAGCTGCTCCCGGTGAGTCTCATCCTCCCCATAGCGGGCCCGGTAGCCCTCATCGCAGAGCTTTTTTAAATAGGAGAAGCTGTCGTATCCCGGAGGCAGCTGGAATTCCGGCAGGTGGTACTTGCCAAAGGTGAAGTCCATGCTGCACTGCTCCGCGACCTTCGCCGTGTTCTCGATGGCCCCCTCGTAATCGCAAAACAACTCCGCCATCTCCGCCTCGCTGCGGAGATAGAAATTCCGGGGCTCGTAGCGCATGCGGTTTTCGTCGTCCAGCGTCTTCCCCGTCTGGATACAGAGGAGCACATCATGGGCCTCCGCGTCCTCCTTGCGGAGGTAATGGGCGTCGTTGGTGCACACCATCGGCAGCCCAGTCTCCTGGTGAATGCGGAGAACGCCCCGGTTTACCACGGCCTGGTCCCGAATACCGTGGTCCTGAAGCTCCAAATAAAAATGGTCCGGGCCGAAAATGTCCGCCAGCTCCAGGGCATAGCGCTTGGCGTTCTCATACTCCCCGTTCCGCAGCCGCCGGGGAATCTCCCCCGCCAGGCACGCGGAGAGGGCCACCAGTCCCCCGCTGTGCTCCCGCAGAAGCTCCAGGTCGATGCGGGGCTTGATGTAAAAGCCCTCCGTCCAGGCCATGGAGACCATGTAGGAGAGATTGCGGTAGCCCTCTTCATTCTCGCAGAGAAGGACCAGGTGACGGCTCTCGGAGTCGAACTCATGAACCTTGTCGGTGAGGCGCCGGCCCTCCGCCGTGACGTAGACCTCGCAGCCGATGATGGGTTTAATTCCCTCCGCCTTGCAGGCCCGGTAAAAATCCACCGCGCCGTACATGACGCCGTGGTCCGTGATGGCGCAGGCGGTCTGACCCAGCTCCTTCACGATTTTCGGCAGGTCCCGGATGCGGCACGCGCCGTCCAGAAGGCTGTATTCCGTGTGGACGTGCAGATGAGCGAAGGACATAACGCCTCCCCCTCCCCCTTATTGATTAGCTGGCTTCGACCGGAGGGCCAACAGAGCTTTGGCATCCTCCAAAATCTCCGGTGCGGTCAAATCCATCATCAGCCAGCGCCCTATTTTCGAGGACGCTGTGCGTTGGTACAGCGTCCGGGTGGCTTCTGTACAAGCGAAAAGAATCCCCTCCGCCGCAGCCTCGTCCTTCGGCGCAATGGAGATCATCGCCGTCACATAGCCCGGCCGAAGATAGACAGTAGTCAGGGCCTTGCTGCCCTTTTTAAATTTCAGGTTCCACCCCGGCTCCAGGCCGCACTTACTGAATTCCATCTGGGGCTCCGCACCGTAGGCGTCTTTCAAGTACTGCCGGAACTCCGGCCAGAGAGGGTTGTCCGCAAAGCGGTCAACATCCTCCATAGCAGGCTGCAAGTTCAGAGGAAAACGCTGGGTCCAGGTCATTGCATCAGTCATTGTTTGTTCTCCTTATTCTTGCTCTTTTGTCAGTTCTTTCTTGCACCCGGGACAACACTTCGGCAAATGGAAACGCACAAAGCGCCCCTGGAACAGCTGTACACCGCAATGGGGACATACGATATTTCTTCTGGCGATCAGTCCCCCTGCCAATACTGGAAAAATCAGAAGGGATGCCACACCTGTCCGAAACGCTCCTGGGTCCTGGCGGCGGAAGTAGATGATCAGCTGTGCCAGAATTATCCCCGCGGCAAGCAGCAGCAGAGTAACTCTGTGGGCAAGGAAGCATTTCGGCTTTTTCATGGCGTTCCATCTCCTTTATTTATAATAATACTGTTCGCTCAATGTTCCTCCGCTAGCTCCACCAGCTTGCGCAAGCGGTGGTTCAGGCAGGATTTCGTCACAGGCGGGTCAAATATCTCCGCCAACTCTGACAAACTCAGCTCCGGATATTCCAACCGCAAAGCCGCCGTTTCCCGGAGCTTGTCCGGCAGCTTTCTGAGCCGTCCCGTCTCCTCCAGTTTTCGAATGGCCGCTCCCTGACTCTGGGCGGCCTCCACCGCCTTATCCAAGTTGGCGCTGTCGCAGTTCAGCCGGCGGTTTACACTGTTGCGGATGCCCTTTTCCAGTTTGGTGGACATAATCCGCATGGCCGCCACCGGCGCGCCGATGAGGGTCAGGAAGTCCTCGATTTGGTCGCTCTGCTTGAAGTACGTGACAAAGCTGCTGTTCCGGCCCACGCTTTTTGGGGGGTAGCCGTTCTCCCGGAGCAGCACCTCCAGCTCCCGGCTGGCCTGGAGGTGAGAACTGGTCAGCTCCAGGTGATAGCGTTTGGCGGGGTCCGTAATGCTTCCCCCGGCGAAGAAGCAGCCCCGGAGAAAGGACGCCCGGCAGCACTCCTCCTCCACCATGGCAAAGTTGATGTGGAGGGCCAGGCTCTGCCGGGGCTCATAGCCCAAAAGATTGATGATGTGGTCCAGCTTCTCCTGTTCGGTGATCTGAAAGACCATCTTGCCAGACGCCTCCGCGCCGGGGAAAATATCCGGCTGCCGGTCGAAGCAGAGGTCGAAGGCCCGGCTGAACAGCCGGGGCAGCCGGGCGGCAAAATTGGGATTCTCCGTAATAATCCGGACCTCCCTGGCGTTGAAGGTATGGCAGTAGAGCAGGATACCGTAAGCCTCCGCCTGGGCGCAGCAGCGCCGCTGGACCGGCAGCTTGCACAGTTCATTTTTCGTGTCAAAAGAAAATGACATCGGCGGCTCCTCTCTTCATTCCGCTCATTCCTTGCGGTACCGGCCGCCGGGAATGCGGACGTTTCTCTCCGCGTGGAGCAGAATCAGCTCCTGGGCCAGGTTCCTGGGGTGATGGCGGACATAGCCGTCCTGCACCATGGCGATGGGGCGGCTGATCAGTTCGATTCCCAGCTTGGAGCAGCGCTCCCCGTCATACCGCAGAAGCTCCGCCCCCTCCTCGGCATAGCGGGCGGCCACGTCCCGTGGAATGGGCGAGGAGTTCACCAGGCACAGGCTGAACAGGCGGTCCGCCGAGTGCTGGAAAATGGCGGAGATGTGGTCCGAGGCGGTGTAGCCCTCCGTCTCCCCCTCCTGGGTCATGACGTTGCAGACATAGACCTTCAGGGCGGAGGACGCCTGAATCGCCTCCACAATCCCGTCCACCAGCAGATTGGGAATGATACTGGTATATAGACTGCCGGGTCCCAAAACAATCATGTCCGCCTCGGAAATGGCGGCCACGGCCTCCGGCAGAGCCTTGGGCCGCTCCGGCAGCAGCCGCACCTTGGTGATGCGGCAGTCTTCCTTCTTCTTGCAGTAGAAAATCTTGGATTCCCCTATGACGGAGGCTCCGTTTTCAAATTCCGCCTCCAGCTGCACGTCGGCGGTGGTCACAGGCAGAACCCGGCCGGTGATGGCCAGTACCTCGCTCATCCGGCGGACCGCCGAGTCAAAGGTGGGGGAAATGCCGTTCAGCGCCGCCAGAAAGAGGTTGCCGAAGCTCTGCCCCGCAAGGGAGCCCTCCTGAAAGCGGTAGTCCATCAGCTGGTTCATCAGCGGCTCTGTGTTGGCCAGCGCCGCCAGGCAGTTGCGTATATCCCCCGGCGGAGGCATACCCAAATCCTGGCGCAGCGCGCCGGAGCCGCCGCCGTCGTCCGCCACGGTGACGATGGCGGAGAGGTTTTCCGTGTACTCCTTCAATCCCCGCAGCATATTGGAAAGGCCGTGGCCGCCGCCAATGACGGCAATGCGCGGCCCCTGTTTACGGGACGAGGGATAAGGCCGGTATTCCATCGTGTCTCTCCCTTCCCCGTCAAACCGCCCGGCTGATATCCCGGTGATGCTCCGTTGTCTGATAGCCCTGCTCCCGGATAAACTCCGCCAGCGCGTGGGCAATGGCCACCGAACGGTGGTGCCCTCCGGTACAGCCCACAGCGATCACCAGCCCGGTTTTCCCCTCCTCCGCATAGAGCGGCAGAGTGAAGCGCAGAAGGTCCTCCACCTTCTGCAAGAAACCGTGGGTCTGCTGAAAGCCGAACACATAATCCGACACCGCCTGTTCCAAGCCGGTCTGGTGGCGAAGCTCCTCCATGTAAAAGGGGTTCGGCATAAAACGCACGTCCAGCACCAGGTCGGCCTCCAGAGGCAGACCGTATTTAAAGCCGAAGGAAACAACGCTCACCGGCATGCCCCCTTTTTCCGTTTCCCCGTTAAAAAGGCGCAGAAGCTCCCGCCGCAGGCGGGCGGTGGAAAGCCGGGTGGTGTCCACCACGAAGTCCGCCCGCTCCTTCACCGGCTCCAGCAGCCCCCGCTCCCGTTCCACCGCCGCCTCCAAAGAGTCCGTCTCTTTCTGAAGGGGATGCCGGCGGCGCGTCTCCTTATAACGCTTGATGATGGTCTCCGGCGAGGCCTCCAGGAACAGCATCCGGCAGACGCCTTCCATGCTCCGCAGCTGGTCCAGCACATCGAACAGCTCCGTGAAAGACTCCGAGGTCCGCACGTCGTATACCAGTGCCACCCGGGCATACCGTCCGCCGCCGCCGGCGCAGAACTCCGCAAATTTTAAAATCATGGCGGCGGGCATGTTGTCCACAATATAAAATCCGCTGTCTTCCAGAAAGGAGGCCGCCTTGCTCTTCCCGCTGCCGGACAGGCCGGAGATGATTAAAATTTCCATATGAAACCGTCCTAATCCACAAATTTAACCTCCGGCTCCAGCCGGACGCCGGTTTTCTCCCACACTGCCGCCTGCACCTGTCCAATCAGCTCCCGGATATCGGCGCAGGTAGCTCCGCCCCGGTTCACAAGGAACCCGGCGTGCTTTTCCGACACCTGGGCTCCGCCCACCGTCAGCCCTTTCAGGCCGCACTGGTCGATCAGCGTTCCGGCAAAATGGCCCTCCGG
The DNA here is from genome assembly GCF_910579365.1 of uncultured Oscillibacter sp. Taxonomy (GTDB): domain Bacteria; phylum Bacillota; class Clostridia; order Oscillospirales; family Oscillospiraceae; genus Oscillibacter. Next base: position 11,134 of record NZ_CAJTUX010000058.1, on the reverse strand, counting down.
GCGCTTGAAGGTGCTGCCCGCGCTGGGCCACTCCAGAGGCTGGCTGGCCCTCCGGCGGTTGATCAGGTCCCGCATGGTCTCCCGGATGGCCTCCGGCTCGCCGGGCGAAAGCCGAAACACCGCATACAGCGCCGCCGCCTCCGGCCGCTCTGTCAAAACGCTTTTGCGGTAGCCAAAGGCCAGCTCCTCCCCGGTGAGGAACCTCACGCCCTCCTCCGGGAACAGCACCGACACGCCGGCGATCACCTGTTTCAGCTCCCCGCCGTAGGCTCCGGCGTTCATACAGACGCCCCCGCCCACCGTTCCGGGGATGCCGTGGGCAAATTCCAGACCCGTCAGCCCCTGTTTGCAGGCGAAGTCCGCCAGCCGGGCCAGGGGAACGCCGGACTCCGCCACAAGGCTGCCCGGCTCCTCTCCCGCTTCCAGGCGGCAAAGGCGGTCCGTCACGATCACCAGCCGGTCCACCCCCGCATCCGGGGCCAGCAGATTTGTGCCGTTGCCCATCACCAGGGGCCGCGCCCCGCAGTCCCGGGCCATGGACAGCAGCAGCACCAGCTGCTCCCCCTTTTCCGGAAAGGCCATCCGTCTGGCCGGGCCGCCCACCCGGAAGGAGGTGTGCTTTGCCATGGGCTCCTCTTTCAGAACCGTCACATCCGGCAGATAATCCGCAAGCTGTTTGTCAAGCTGTGCCGTCCAATCCATAAAGGGTCCCCCTGTTCTTCCCATTCCAATCAGAGCACCCGGCCCAAAAGCGCCGCGCCGATGATGCCCGCGTCGTTCCCCAGCTCTGCCGGGAGGATGCGGGTCGCGCGTCCGCCGTGCCGGGAGAAGCACTCCGCCACCACGGCCTCCCGCAGCGGCTCCATCAACAGATGAACGGGCGCCGCCGCCACGCCGCCGCCGATGGCCACAACTTCTGGGCGCAGGATGTTGATGAGACTGACCAGTCCTCCGGCCAGATAATTTACGTATTCCCGGCAGACGGCCAGCGCGGTCTCGTCCCCCGCCTCCGCCGCCTGGAAAGCTGTGCGGCCCTCCACGCCGTTTCCGGAGGCGGCGATCTCATGCAGCAGGCTCTCCGGGTGCGCCTCCATGGCCCGCCTGGTCTGCTGAATCAGGCCCGTGGCGGAGGCATACCGCTCCCAGCAGCCCAGGCGGCCGCAGTTGCAGGGCTCGCCGCCCTGGCAGACCACCATATGTCCCGCCTCGCTGGAGGTCACGCCTCCCCGAAGCCTTCCGTTCAAAATCAGTCCCGCGCCCACGCCGGTGCCCAGCGTCACCACGGCAAAGTCCTGGGTGCCCTTCCCCGCGCCCCGGAAAAACTCGCCCACGGCGGCGCAGTCCGCGTCGTTACCCAGCAGCAGCGGCAGGTCCAGATGCTGCCGGAACAGGCGCTCCAGCGGGACATTCTCCATGGGGATATTGGTGGTGAACAGCACATCGCCGCCGTCCACCGCGCCGGGCAGGCCAATGCCCGCCCACCGGACGCTCTCCTGCATCACCTTTTTAGACAGCTCCGCCAGGGTTTTGGCAAAGGCCTCCGGGCCATGAAAGTCCAGGGGAACCCGCTCCACCTTCAGGATGTTGCCCTCTCCGTCCACAAGACCGGCCTTCAGATTCGTGCCGCCTACGTCAATTCCAATATACATGGTTTGCCTCCTCACATTTTTCCATCCGCCCGGGCGTCCACCTTCTGCGCCAGCTCCTGTGCCGCGTTGTAGCCCAGCTTCCGGTGACGATTATTCATGGCCGCCACCTCCACAATACTGGCCAGATTCCGGCCGGGCCGCACCGGGATGACAACGGTGGGCACCTGGATATCCAGAATGTCGATGAAATGATCCTCAATGCCCAGCCGATCATAGAATTTCGTGCTGTCCCAGGGCTCAAAATTCACCACCATGTCCAGCTGGGCCTCGTTCTTGATGGCCCGAACGCCGAAGAGCTGCTGCACGTTGATAACGCCGATGCCCCGCAGCTCGATGTAATTCCGGATCATTTCCGGCGCGGTGCCCATCAGCCGCCCGGAGACCCGGCGAAGCTCCACCGCGTCGTCGGCCACCAGGCGGTGCCCCCGCATGATGAGTTCGATGGCGGCCTCGCTCTTGCCCACGCCGGAATCGCCGGTAATCATGACGCCCTCGCCGTAAATATCCAGCAGCACGCCGTGGCGGGTGATACAGGGGGCCAGCACCCGGTTCAGGTATTCAATGGTGCGGCTGGTGAAGGCCACCGTCACCTCGTTGGTCCGAAGCAGAGTCTTCTGGTGCTCGACGGCGCTTTCAATGCACTCCGGGAAGCAGTCCAGGCTCCGTGCGATCACCAGCGCGGGGATGTCGTAAAGGAACAGGTCGTCAAAACACTTGCGGCGCTGCGCCTCTGTAAGACCCCGAAGGTACGTGACCTCCGCCTTGCCGATAACCTGGAGGCGGCAGGGATCAAAGTAGTCATAAAAGCTGTGGAACTGGAGACCGGGCCGGTTCAAATCCGGCACGGTCAAGAGGGCGGTATCAAAATCACTGCCCTGATTCAATACCTCCAGATTAAAGAGGGAAACAAAATCTTTCACCTTCAAACCGTTTTCACGCATGGCGTTTCTCCTTTTCCCGGGAGGGGCATTCCCGCCGGGCGAATCCTTCGTTTTCGCGTCCAGAACGCGTCCGTCTTCATTATATATGAAGTCTTCCGATTCCGCAACACCTTCGGCGCAGAAGATGGACGGGAAATGCCTTAAAAAAAACTCGGGTTTTTTGAAAATTCTTCTTGCATTTTTCGATAGATTCTGTTATTATAACACCTGTGCTTATGAAAATACGCACACAGTATGCAACAGCGGGGAGGTGCAATGGATGGCTAAGTGCGAGTATTGCGGCAAAGGCGTGACCTTTGGCATTCAGGTCTCTCACTCTCACCGGCGTTCCAACCGTCCCTGGAAGCCCAACGTGAAACGTGTCAAGGCGATCGTGGATGGTTCTCCCCGTCACGTGTATGTCTGCACCCGGTGCATGCGCTCCGGCAAGGTTACCAGAGCGGTCTAAAGTGAACGAGAAAAACTCCCGGACTTCGGTCCGGGAGTTTTTTTGCAACGAAGGCGCTCTCCTGTTCCCTGCAATCAAAAGTTCCAAAGCAAAACGCGGGCTTCTGTCTCAGACCCGTTCCGCCAGCTTCTCGCTGTACTCCGCTCGGAATTCCGCAAAGCGGTCCTCATCCAGGGCCTGACGGATTTTGGCGGTAAGCTCGTTGTAGAAATACAGATTATGCAGCACCGCCAGCCGGAGGGCAAGCGTCTCCTCCGCCTTAAAGAGATGCCGGAGATAGGCCCTGGAAAACCGCCGGCAGACGGGACAGCCGCAGCGCTCGCTGATGGGCCGTTCATCCGCGGCGTACTTGGCGTTGAGAATGTTGACCGTCCCTTCCCAGGTGAAGAGCTTCCCATGCCGCCCGTTTCTCGAGGGCATGACGCAGTCAAAGAAGTCCACGCCCCGGGCCACGCCTTCGATGATATTACTGGGCGTGCCCACGCCCATGAGATACCGGGGCTTGTCCTTGGGCATGTAGGGCTCCACCGCGTCGATAATGTCATACATGACCTGGGTGGGCTCTCCCACCGCCAGACCGCCGATGGCGTAGCCGTCGCAGTCCAGTTTGGCAATCTCCTCCATGTGCCAGACGCGGAGGTCCGCAAAAGTTGCCCCCTGGTTGATGCCGAAGAGAAGCTGCTTGGGATTGACGGTCCCCGGCAGGGCGTTCAGCCGGTCGTGCTCCCGCTTGCAGCGCTCCAGCCATCGGAGCGTACGCTCACAGCTGGCCTTGGCGTAGTCGTACGCCGCCGGATTCTCCACACACTCATCAAAGGCCATGGCGACATCGCTGCCCAGGTTGGACTGGATGCGCATGGACTCCTCCGGGCCCATGAAGATTTTCCGCCCGTCGATGTGGGACGAAAAATAGACTCCCTCCTCCTTGATGCGCCGGAGGGGCGCCAGGGAGAAGACCTGAAAGCCGCCGGAATCCGTCAGAATCGGGCCGTCCCAATTCATAAACGAATGGAGCCCCCCCATCCGGCGGATGAGCTCGTCGCCAGGGCGGAGATGAAGGTGATACGTATTGCTCAGCTCGATCTGGCAGTTGACCTCTCGAAGGTCAAACGCGTCCACGCCGCCCTTAATGGCGGCCTGGGTGCCCACATTCATAAACACCGGGGTCTGCACCACGCCCCCATGCGCACAGGAAAACTGGCCGCGCCGGGCGCGGCCCTCGGTCTTGACAAGGTTAAACATCGGTCTCTCCTATCGATTTTGATTACAGGCTGTCAAAAAAGGCCCGCAGCTCCGCCTTCCGCTCCGGCGGAAGGTCCTTTTTCGGGATGCACAGCTCCGCCCCGGCCAGGGCGGTGAGCTGATGGAAACAAGCCGCGGGGTCTACCTGGGCGCGAATCCGGAGGAACGCCTCCTGCGCCCCAGCCTTCCGAAGGTCTTCCGGTGTCTCGATTCCCGCCCGGCGCAGATTTTCCGCCAGCTTGGGCCCAATATTGGGCAGGCTGGTCAACGTCATAGGCGCCCTCCTCATAGGATAAACATGGCGTCGCCAAAAGAGAAGAAGCGGTAGCGCTCCTCCACCGCCTCCCGATAGGCGGCAAGCGTCGCCTCCCGTCCGGCGAAGGCGGACACCAGCATAATCAGCGTGCTCTCGGGAAGATGGAAGTTCGTCACCAGCCCGTCCATCACCTTAAACCGATAGCCGGGGTAGATGTAGATATTGGTCCAGCCGGACCTGGGTTCCATATTTCCGTCCTCCTCCGCCCAGCTCTCCAGCGTCCGGCAGGAAGTGGTTCCCACGCAGACGCAGCGGCCGCCGCCGGCCTTTGTGCGGTTGATGAGCTCCGCCGTCTCAGGGGGGATGGTACAAAACTCCCGGTGCATGCCGTGCGCCTCGACCGTTTCCTCTTTCACCGGGCGGAAAGTTCCCAGTCCCACATGGAGTGTCACATAGCCCAGCCCCACGCCCTTGTCCGCCAGCTTTTTCAGAAGCTCCGGCGTGAAGTGCAACCCCGCCGTAGGCGCGGCGGCGCTGCCCGGCACCTTGGAATACACCGTCTGATAGCGCTCCCGATCCTGAAGCTCCTCCTTGATGTACGGCGGCAGAGGCATCTTCCCAAGGCGCTCCAACACCTCCAGGAAAATCCCCTGGTACTCAAACCGAACCAGACGGTTGCCGTCCGCCTCCTCCCCCACCACCTGGGCGGCGAGGGTCCCATCTCCAAAGGTCATCCGCGTCCCGGAGCGCAGCTTCCGCCCCGGCCGGACCAGGCATTCCCACACGTTTTCCCCCCGATCGGTGAGAAGCAGCACCTCGCAGGCCCCGCCTCCCGGAAACCTCTGCCCCAGAAGCCGGGCGGGCAGAACGCGGGAATCGTTCAGAATCAGGCAGTCCCCCGGATTCAGCAGCTCCGGCAGATCGTAAAACCGCCGGTGTCCGGTCTCCCCCGTCGCCCGGTTCAGCGTCATGAGACGGGAGCCATCCCGCTTTTCAATGGGCGTCTGCGCGATGAGCTCCGCCGGCAGGTCATAGTAAAAATCACTTGTTTTCATGTCGTATCCTCAACCAATGGTGATGTCCGTGTAATAGAAATTCAAAATCTCCCGGCAGCTGTATCCCAACTCCGCCATGGCCTTGGCCCCATACTGGCTCATGCCCACATTGTGGCCGTTTCCCGTGCCGGCGATGACGAAATTTCCGTCGCCGCCGCCCCCGCCGGAAGGCTGGCTGGCGCCGCCGGTCACGGTGCCGGTGCCGGAGGAGGAAATCGCCGAAGCGGTATTTCCCTGCAGCGCGCGGACCTCCCCGCCTCCGGAGATGGCAAACGCCCCGTCCAGCGCGGAGAGCTGCGCCGTGCCGTTGACGTTCAGGCCGGCCGCCGGCCCTTTTCCGTTGATGGAAAAGCGCATGCTGCTGACGGATTTCTGATAGGTGCTGCTGTAAAAGATGGTCCGGCAAGTCTCGCCGCTGACCGTTTTCGTGCCGCCGGTTCCCACAAACGTCACCTTGTTCACATTTCCCAGCGGCGTGTACTCCGAGACGTAAGCGTCCCGCACCGTGCCCACGGAATAGCCCTTCTGGTCCAGAATCCAGCTCAGCTCCGCCGCCGTATACGTGACGGAGTAGGTGTTGTTCGGAACGGTGGTCCGGGCCTCATACGGGTCTATTTTTCCTTTCAGATATCCGGTGTCCGTGCCCCAGACATTGCTGCCGTCTTCGGTGGCGCCGCCGTTGGAGGCGTGATAAACCGCGTCCTGCACCAGCACGCCGTTGTAGTAAATGCACTCTCCAGCCGTGTTCTCCACCGCTTGATCGCTGGTCTCGGAGGGACCGGCCCCGCCGCTGCCGTGGCCGTTGTAGACCTGACAGTCCACGCCCCCGCAGACGTCGAAGCCGTTGGAGCTCAAGTGCTTATTGTGCCCCTGAACGAAGGTGCGGGCGCAGATTGCCTGCGCCTCCAGCGCGGCCAGGGGCCAGGCTCCGCCCATCTCATAGGGGATGACGCCCTTCACGTATTCCTCCAGGTCCACCACATTCACCACGTTCAGGTTTCCTCCGGTGACGCGGGGATACTCAAAACCGCCGCCGTACTTATAGCCCTTGAACCAGGTGGAGGTCTCCCGGCCCGAGGGCCGGACGCCCAGCGCCAGCACACCGCTGCAATCGAACTCAAAAAGGATGTTCTCCGTCCTCGTCCGGGTCACCATCACGCCAGTGGAGGAGGACCGGACCGCCTGACCGCCATAGCGGCCAGCTTCCGCCTCCGCCTCGCCCTGGGAGTCAAAGCGGCCCACCCGGACCACATACTCCCAATCCACCCAGGCGGGCCAGCCGCCCTCGGACCGGGCCCGGTTCAGCGCCTCCTCATAGGAGCGGAACCCGCCGATCTGGATGTGCCAGCCGCCCAGGCTCCGGTAGCCCCCGGCGGGTACGGTGGGAGAATACACGCCGCTTCCGTCCATATAGACTGATCCGGAGGCGGTCATGGAGATGGCGGTCTCCTCCGTCCAGCCCAGAGAGACAAAGGAGCGCCCCTCGTCAAAATAGCCGAACTCATAGCCTGAGCCCACCGCATTCTCCAGATTGGCGGAGAACAAGGCGGAGGAACCGTAGCGCAGGCCCACCTTCACCGTGCCGTTCTCAACCGCCGAGACCGGAAGGGCGAAAAGCGCGAAAAAAGTCACAACAATCCACAACATCAACAGCCGTTTTTTCATGGAACCTCCCAACGATCCCCGTCTTGACGTACCATAGAAATCATGATACTATACGTACAGCAGACATTTGTCCGCGCATCAGGCACAATTGTTGCCACATGTGAATATTATAATACAAAGGCGCGTTTTATTCAACCAGGAAATCTTTTCAGGATTTCGCAACAACGCGGCAGGAGGAGCATATGATGAAACAGTACAAGGTCGGCGTCATCGGCTGCACGGGCATGGTCGGGCAGCGTTTTGTCACTCTTTTGGAGAATCATCCCTGGTTTCAGCTGACGGCGGTGGCCGCCAGCGCCCGAAGCGCCGGGAAAACCTATGAGGAGGCGGCGGGTCCCCGCTGGGCCATGGACGCCCCCATGCCGGAGGAGGCCAAGGGGCTGGTGATCCTGGACGCGGAGGCGGAGGCGGAAACTCTGGCGTCCATGGTGGATTTCTGTTTCTGCGCCGTGGATATGAAAAAGGAGGACATCCGGGCCCTGGAGGAGAAGTACGCCAAACTGGAGTGCCCCATTGTCTCCAACAACTCCGCCCACCGCTGGACGGACGACGTGCCCATGGTGGTGCCCGAGATCAACGCGGAGCACCTTGCGGTCATCGAGGCCCAGCGCAGGCGTCTGGGCACCAAACGGGGCTTCATCGCCGTTAAGTCCAACTGCTCCCTCCAGAGCTATGTCCCCGCTCTTCATCCTCTGCTGAAATACGGTGTGGACCGGGCCCTGGTGTGTACGTATCAGGCCATTTCCGGCGCGGGCAAGACCTTTGCGCGCTGGCCGGAGATGGTGGACAACTGCATTCCTTACATCGGCGGCGAGGAGGAGAAAAGCGAGCAGGAACCCCTGAAGCTCTGGGGCAGCCTGCAAGACGGGAAAATCGTCAAGGCCGCCGGCCCCGCCGTCACCGCCCAGTGCTTCCGGGTGGCCTGCCAGGACGGCCACATGGCGGCGGTGTTCGTGAAATTCCAGGAGGGCAAAAAGCCCTCCATCGACCAGATCAAAGCCGACTGGGCCGCCTTCCGGGGCCCCGCCCAGGAGCTGGACCTCCCCTCCGCGCCCAAGCAGTTCCTCCACTACTTCGAGGAACCGGACCGCCCCCAGACCCGGCTGGACCGGAATCTGGAGAACGGCATGGCCGTTTCCCTGGGCCGCCTGCGGGAGGATACGCAGTACGATTACAAGTTCGTCGGCCTCAGCCACAACACCCTCCGGGGCGCCGCAGGCGGCGCGGTGCTGCTTGCCGAGCTGCTGTGCGCCAAGGGCTACATTGAGGCAAAGTAACCACACTTTACGAAAGAGGCGGTTTTCCGCACAGGCGGGCCGCCTCTTTTCATATTAATTTCAGATCAGGAAAAGGAGCTGACGTCTTTGAGGCAACCCATTTTCACAGGCTCTGCCGTGGCAATTGTCACACCCTTCAAGGAGTCCGGCGTGGACCTGGACGCTCTGGGGAATCTGCTGGACTTCCAGCTGGAAAACGGGACAGACGCGATCGTGGTCTGCGGCACTACCGGCGAGGCCAGCACCATGACCTACCGGGAGCGGGCGGAGACCATCGAGTTCTGCGTCCGCCATGTGGGAGGCCGGGTCCCGGTGATTGCCGGGTCCGGGTCCAACTCCACGGAAAACGCCGTGACCCTCTCCCGGGAGGCGGAGCGCTGCGGAGCCGGCGGTCTGCTGGTGGTGACGCCCTACTACAACAAGGCTAGCCAGGCGGGGCTGCTTCGCCACTTTCAGGCCGTCGCCTCCTCGGTCTCCCTGCCCATTCTTCTCTACAGCGTCCCCTCCCGCACCGGGGTCTCCATCACCCCGGAAACCTACGCCGCTCTGGCGAAAATTCCCAATATTGTCGGGGTCAAGGAAGCGTCGGGAAACCTGGGGAACATCCAGCGGACGCTGGCCCTCTGTCCCGAGGACTTCTATATCTGGTCCGGCAACGACGACGAGACCGTTCCCATCTGCGCTCTGGGGGGCAAAGGGGTCATTTCCGTCGCGGCGAATATTCTTCCGGCGGAGATGCACCGGCTGACCCAGCTGTGCCTCCAGAACGATTTCGCCGCCGCCGGGAAATTGCAGGTCCGATTGAAGGACTTCTGCGACGCCATGTTCTGCGACGTAAACCCCATCCCGGTGAAGACCGCCCTCGGGCTGCTTGGCTGGAGAGTGGGGGAACTTCGGTCTCCCCTGTGTCCACCCGGTCCGGAGAATCTGGCGCGCATCAAGGCCATTCTGGTCCAGTACGGACTTGCGATATAGCAATAGATAAAAAACAGCGCCGTCCGGAATTACCGGGCGGCGCTTCCCTTACCCCGCCGGTTCCGTCCGTTCCGCTTGAAAGTCTTTCAGCGCCTCTTCCAGGGCGGCGGTATCGCTGTAGTCCACATTTCCCAGGTCAATCTCGCCCCACGTTGTGTTTACCAGCTCCCGAGCGCCGTCCAGATACCCATGGACCTCCCGCAAAAAGGCGGCGATCTCCGGGATGTCAAAGCTCTCGTGCATGGGGCTTCCAAAATTGATGTCAAACTCCACATGGTTCTCCCGGCAGATTACCGGCTCCCCCATGGCGTCCAGGGAGAAAATCCGGTATTGGTAGGAGCCGTATCCCTGCCCCATGCCTGGGATATACTGGAGCAGGTAGAACTCCCCGTCCAGCCGGAGGGCCCAGAGGCTGTTTTCCCCGGCGTGCTGAACCGCGGCGTAATCCTCCCATAAAACCGCTTGCCCATCCAGAACCCGGAGGATGGAATAGTCCCGCCCCGTTCCCGTTTTACCAGGAACCCAGACCGTTTCCAGCTCCACCCGCTCCAACTCCCCGTCATGATTGAAGTCGTAGCGCCCCAGGTACTCATATGTCCGTTCCCGCGACTCCCCGGTCATGAAGCCGCCTCCACTCTCCCAGACGACACATTGGTAAAATTGCTGCGGGGTGGGTTTCCAGTTCCAGCCCAGCGACAGATCCAGGCGCCCCTCCGACCGCCACACGCACCAGGGCTCATACTCCGGGAGAACGGTGGATGTCTGGATGCCCGAACCGTCCGGCAGGGTAACAACCCATGCGGTCCAGCTCTCCGTCCCGATGACGCTGATGAAGCAATGTTTTGCCGACGTCTGGGCCACGGCGGCAAAGCCGCTCTCCGGGGACCAGAGAATAGACTGCCGGTAAGACCCGCTCCCAGTCCAGAGGACCTCCCCGGTTTTCGCGTCGGTAATCTCCAGCCGTTCCGCCGGAGGAAAGCCCATATCGCAGAAGTCCTCGCCGCTCCCCTCGATTCGGGCCAAGAAGCGCCCGTCCGGAGACAGGGCCTCCCCCTCCAGAACGGCGGACTGGAGAGTCCCGCTCTCCGGCACCTCAGTGGGGGCCTCCGCTTCCACCGGGACCTCCCGTTCCTCCGACGGGGGCTTTGTCAGCTCCATCTGCCCGCAGGCCGCCAGCAGCGCCAACAGCGCGAAAATCCCCGCCAGCCTCCTCATCCTCCAAGTCCCTCCTTTAAAATAGGTCACACAGGGATGGACCTGTGCGTCTGTCCATCTCTTTGGAGTCTCCAGTTTATCATAAGTCACTATTTATTGAAAGTGCTAATAAACAAAAAATGGTTTTAAATGTTATATGTACAATCTTTTCTATTGAGTCAGTTTTTCTCTGCCTTTCTGCATCAGATATCCTCACCCCTCTACCATAACCAGCAATACCTGAATCATTACGAATATCTAAATCAGCCTGTTTTTAACCGCCCAATCCAGGGCCAAGCGACACATGACATGCTTCGCACGTTGGCAAGCGGCATGGAGGAGAGGCCTGTGACGCCCCGCCATGGAGTCCGTGAATGCAGGCGTCTCTCCCAGGACTGGTGCGTCCTGACCGGACCGGACGGGACCCGCCGC
>NZ_CAJTUX010000057.1 GCF_910579365.1 uncultured Oscillibacter sp. | reverse complement strand
CCTTCCTCCCATATCGCTGCTATTTGGTTATTTCTGGTTAACTTAATGGCATTGGTCTTTTGGAGACCTATCTCCAGGGCTTTCGGTACACCGGCGGCGGGGAGAAGCTGCTGGAAGACGCCGGCCGCAGGGCCCTGGGCCGCTATGCCGGGTCCAACGGGCGCATGGACGCGCTGAAGGCCGTGCAGCTTTTCAACCTGGATGTGCTGTTCTTCCCCGACGGGGCTTTTTCCTGGGACGGGACGCACCATGTGTTCACCGGGATTCACCTCAACGCCGAAAAGGCGGAGGAATACCCGGACGTCAAGGACCATCTGGATGAGATCGGAAAGGCTGTACTCGCCCTCGTCAACGAGTGCGAGCAGGATGAGCGACTCCGGGTTCCGGCGGCGAAGCTGGGGGCGGACCTGCGGCGCTTCCTGAACGGCGCGGACCTCACCGGCGCGGCGCTGTTCCACCTGGCGGCCTATCACCTCTTTTGGTTCAAGGAGGACGAGGAGGCCCCGGGGCGCTTCTCCATTCTGGTGGATACCCGGCTTAAAAACACCATTCCCCACTCCACGGAGTATTTCAGGACATTCCTGGAAATTCTCCGGGCCTACAACGGCGACCCCGCTCCGGAGGTCCCCGGCCCCGTCACCGTGTTCCGGTCCGCCGATATCCCGGACATCTTTGAGGATGGAGGCCCCTGCCTTGCCGGTTCGGACGGCGACGCTTCCGGCGATGAAGACGACGAGGAATATCAGGACATTCTGGGAATTCTCCAGGGCTCCATGGATTCCGTTGACCTGTCCGGCCTCTCTGAATCGGACCAGGACGACCTGCAGGCGGCCATGCAGAGAATCGCCGGGAACCTCCAGGCCCTCAACCATGCCGTCAAGGGGGACGCGAAAAGCGCCCCGGCGAATGGAGGCAAATCCGCCGGAAAGCGGGACCTGGGCCGCTTTGCCGGGGACGACGGGCGGCTGGACGCCTTTATGGCCGTGGCCTTCTTCACCGAGGACGTGATTTTCTTTCATCCGGAGGACCTGCTCTGGGACGGAAAGTATCACAGCTTCGCCAACTACCGCTTCAACTCCGCGGTCCTCCCCAACGCCGAGGGGGTCATTGAGCACAGCGGGGCCATTCTGGAGGGCTTGGGGGCCCTGATTCAGGAACTGGAGGAAAACCCTGAGCTGCGGGTCCCCGCCGAGGACCTCCACCCGGAGATGCGCCGCTTCCTCAAGGGGGCGGACTTCACCCCGGCGGTGGTGTTCTATATGGAGTGCTTCCAGTTCTTCCGCTTCTGGGAGGAGGAGCCGGACAAGTACCAATTCCGCCTGGAGGAGCGGCTGGCCAACTCCTTCTGCAACGAGGCCACCGATGGGGGCTTCGAATACCCCTATTTCGAAAAGTTCATCGGAGCCCTCCGGGCCTACAACGGGAACCACAAGCTCTATACCGCCTCCTGCGGCGGGACTTACGGCGGCCAGACCGGGGAGCATCTGCCGGACATTAAGGTTTACAAATATGAGCTGGACGAGGAGGGGTTCCCCAAAGAGGATGAGAACGGCGATATCATGTATCGCAAAAAGACCCCCGAGGAGCTGGCCTGGGAGGCCCGCATGGCCAAAAAGGCCGTGGAGGCGAAACTGGCTAAAGTGCCCTTTGACCGCGTGTCCTCCGTCACGGTCTCCGGCAGCGCCTTCGTCCTCACCGGCGACTTTGAGAAAAGCCCGGAGGACCGGGACGCGGTGAAGCGCCTGATCGAGGCCAAGGGAGGACGCTGCACCGGGTCCGTCAGCGGGAAGACGAACTATCTGGTCATTGGCGCGCTTGGAGGTTTTGGAGAGCGGAAGATCGAGCAGGTTCAGGAACAGCGGGCCAAGGGGAAGGACATCAAGATCATCCGGGAGGCGGACCTGATGGCCGCCCTGGAGGGCCGCACACCGCCGCCCCCCAAGCCCGGTCCAAAACCTGCGCCGAAGCCCATACCCCGTTCCACTCCGGCCAAAAAAAGCGACGAGGGCAGCGTCCGCATTGAGAAAATCGAACCGGAGGACGGCGAATTTCTGCGGATGAGAGTAACCGTCGATATCCCCGGCCTGACGGACGATGAGCCCGCTCCGCCTCCCAAGCCGAAAAAACGCGCCCAGGTGGATGAAAACGAGAAAAAGCAGCTGCGGGCCCAGCGGGAGGAGGCCGAGAAAAAATCGGGGGCGGCCTGCTCTGAAGCGGTGAAAAAGGGCGAAGAGACCCGCCGGCAGCTGGACAGCCGGATTGACAAGATCAAAAAGGACTTAGACGCACAGGAACAGCGTCTGCAAAGTTTGGGCATCTTCAAGATGGGAGAGAAAAAACTGGCCCGGCAGGAAATTGCCCGGCTGAACCAGGAGCTGAGCCAGGCCCAGCAGGAACTGAGCAGCTTCCTTCAGAATCTGGAAAAAGAACTGGCGCAAATCCGGGGGCGCTACCTGGAAGCTGTTGTGGAAAAGGTCCGCAATGCCGCCTATGGCTATCTCTTTGAATGTAAGCTGCCCCAAAAGGAGGAGACCGTTGTTTTTTCCATACTCAAGATGCTGGACGGAACGCCCAGGAGCCGAGGCGAGCTTATGGATAAATTCTACTATTCTTTCGGCTCGGCGGATTCCTCCCGCTTGCTGGCCGGCAAGGCGTTTTTGAACCCCTTTGTCCAAAACGGCAAGCTCCAGCGCATCACCGCCGACGGAAGCGTGAAGACCCTTTCCGGCTATTATTTCTGATCACCGCGCTCCGCGTCGAAACCGCCAAGAACGGCGCCCTGTCACTGAGGGAGTTCTCCGCCTATTGTAATTGTATCAGTGTGTAGGGGCATTCCAGAGCGGTGAAAGCCCATCTGTTCATGTGCGGCCGCCAGGTTGAACAGGACATCCCCGGGCACGGTTTTGTGCTCGGGGATGTTTGTTTGAGAAAAATCTGATCAGAAGCCCAGAAAACCAGAAAAAAGGTGTACACCCCTGTTACAGAGAACGGGACCCTGGAGCGTCCGCCGGCCTGTCCCTGCTTTTGCCTGTGTCCGGAGCAGCGTTGCACCATATGGCAGAGCAAAAGCGGATACCTCTGTCTGCGGGGAAAGTATATCCTCGCCGTACCCGGCAAGGATACCAAAACTGTTAGAGAGGATCAGATTCCATGACCTGAGACACACATTCCCGGTCCTGGCCCTGCAGAACGGCGTGGACGTGAAAACCCTCTCCGCCATGCTGGGCCACTACAGCGCCGGGTTCACCCTGGACACCTATGCCCACGTTACCACCTCCATGCGGAAGCAGGCGGCGAATGCGGTGGGGAGTTTCCTCTCCGGTGCTCTCCAGCCCTGATCGCTCCGAACTCCCGCACCCAAAGGGCACGAGCTGGCAGTAAGCGGCAGAGCCGCCAACTGCCAGCCAGTATGGGTCACGGCTTGGGTCAAACGGACACCTCAAAATTAAACCGTCAGAAAAAATACACAAAAACGAACAAAACCGCTGAAATTCAAAGAATTTCAGCGGCTTTGGTACGCCCTGAGAGATTCGAACCCCAGGCCTTCGGGTCCGCAGCTTATCTGGGGGCTCGCAGCAAGTGCTTTTTGCCCCATTTGGTGCTGTTCGCTCAGGATATTAGCCGCCTTTCGTGCTGTGTATTTCGTTAATTCCACAGAGAAATTTCCTGTTCTGGGTCAGGTTATGGGCCAACGCCAGCACCTGAGTTTCTCACGCGTACTTCAGGCGGCCCTTCGGCTCCGGCCCCTCGGCAATATGGGCGTCGCCGTCCCCGCTCCAGTACAAGATGATCTCATATTTCATGCACACCGCTTCTGGCGGCCCCATATTCTAGCGCCCAGCTTTTCAGGATCCAGACGGGCTGCTATTTTGATCCAGGATCCCGCTTTTGAAGCGTCCTCTCCATATACTGTTATGATCTCCGGAGGAAGCTTCAAATCAAGGAGGAATTTGTAGGAAACGCGAATAAAATTCGCGCTTCCTACAGCCGCAGGTCCTCTAGGGCCGCCTCCACCGCCCGCCCTGCTACCGTTTTTCCCTCCGGTCCCAGGCCGGAGCCGAAGAAAAAACGGGTCAGTTTTTCCGCCTGATGGACCAGCATTCCGGTGCCGTTGACCGTTTGCAGACCGCGTCGGGCAGCGGCCTGCAAAAGCGCGGTGCGGGGTGGATTGTACACCACGTCCGCCACAACCGTATCCCCGCCCATCTTTTCCAGGAACCCCAAGTACGGGAAGCTGGTTCCGGTTCCGTACATGCCCAAGGGCGTACACTGCGCCACGAGGTCGGCCCATCCGGCGGCCCGGTCTAAGGACTCCTCCGTCAATGGACCCGTCTGGACAGGCCTTCCTATCAGGGACTGCAGGACCTCCGCCTTTCGCTCCGCCGACTCCGGCGAACGGTTCAAAATAGTAAAGGATTCAACGCCCCGTTTGGCCATTTCACTGATGACCGGCCCGCAGATTCCCCCTGCGCCGATAATCAGCGCCTCCCGGCCCTCCAGGCGGTGCCCGGTGTCCTCGATAGCCTGACACAGGCCATAGCCGTCGTATGCCGCCCCGTAAAGATTTTCCCCGTCAAAGCGCACCGCGTTCACGCAGTTCAGGGCGCGTCACGCCTCCGGCACCTCGTCCAGATAGGGCAGCATCCGGGACTTATAGGGCATTGTGACGATAAAGCCGCCCATTCGAAGGGTTCTCACCGCGTTAAAAAACCGGTCCAGGTTTCCCGGTGCGTCCTCCAGCTCTATGGGGAGCAGCACCGCGTTGATGCCCGCATAGCGGTAGAGAGCGTTGTGAACCCGGGGCACAATGCTGTGCCCTAGGGGCCAGCCCAGCAGTCCCAGCAGCTTGGTGTCCCAGTTGTATGGAATTTCCGGCATTTTAATCTCCTTCCCGGCAGCGGCTTCCGCCCTCCGTACCCATCAGGGTCCGCACCACGAGGGTTAGCGTCCCCTCCTCCCCGACGTTGCCGGGCAAAATGACATATGGCAGTTCGGGGAATTTACTCTCCGGCCCCGTCAGCCACACGGGAACGCCGGGGGGCAATCTGCCCGAGAACCAGCGCCCGTTTCACGCCCAGGGCCTTGACGCCCACGTCGCTGGAGGTAATACCTCCCTTGGCTACTAGGAAGCGCGGCCGGACCGCCAGCCTTTCCACGACGCTGGTCAGCACCCTGGAAATTGCCCGGGACAGCCGTAGCTGCTCCTCGCCGGATACGCCGGGAGGAGTGACCCGTTCCCGGGTGGTATAGATGACGGCGGTGATTCCCCGGCGCAGCAGGGCCTTGCCGGGGATGCCACCGAACACCTTGACCCAAGAGGCCGCCGTCCTGAGCAAAAACGTCTTCCCGGTGTCCAGCGCCTCACAGCAGGCGGCGCAGAACACCTTCAGGTCCTCATAGCAGGCGGCGTTGACAATAACCTTGGCGAAGTTCTCCACCGCCGTCAGCTGCTGGAGAATCTTCTCCGTCCGAAGGGCCCGGAGATCCTCCAGCGCGACACAGATGCAGTCCTCCGCCCGGCACGCGCCACCCATCTTCTCCTGGCACCACGCGGTCAGGCTCAAAGAGGCGTAGCCGAAGGCCGGGTCTCTGGCAAATTCTGTTTCTCCGGCGGGAACGAGGGTATCTCCCTCCTTGACGTAATGCATGTTTCCGAAGGTGAACCGCCCGCCCTCCGGGAAAAAGGGGATAAGGATTTCGCCGTCAAACCGCCTCCCCGTCCGCGCCAGCGTCTCCGACAGTACCCGGGTCTCCAGCGGCCAATGGCTCCGGGGCGTGGAATCGCCCCGGCTGACCAGCACAAAATTCCGCCCCGCCTCTCCGGCGGCCCAAGCGATATTTTCCGCGATTTCTTGATGCACAGCGCAGGTCCGGTCCGGGGAAAAGCTGCGGGAATTGGTCAGGATAAAGCTGACGGTGGCCCTGTCCTGAAACACTTCAGCACACATTCCTGGCTCCAGCTGGTGGAAACTATGACATCATGCACCGTCTGAACGCCGGTAGGATCGTCGTCCAGGACGATAATCTTTCGGGAAAGCTGCGTCAGGGCCCGCTGATACCGCTCTTCCACCGCTGGCGGCGCCTCCCACACAGGAAGCACCGCCAGCGGCAAAGCTGAATTTCCCTTCACGGTCTTCCGCCGCCTCAAAGGCCGAGAACGGTCCGGACTCGTTCGATTCCCAGCCGGGGACTGGTGAGCACAGGTTTTTGAATATGCCCCAGCAGCGGTAGCAAAACCGTCATGCTCCCCTGGGCCAGGACGACGGCGTCGCAGCTTCTGGCGGCGGTTTCCACTTCCCTCAGGGCCATCCGGTTATGGGGCTCTGCGTCGCCCTTTTCGATCAGAATCATCATGGCGTCCTTTATCAGATGGATCTCAATCTCAATCTCCCGGCTTGCCTCCCGCGCCTTCTGCTCCAGTAGTCGGACACTGGGCCCCACCGTGGTGGGCACCGTGGCCACTACCGCAATCCGTCTACCCAGCGTGACCGCCTTCTCAGCCATGGCCTCGTCAATCTTGACTATGGGGACGCGGATAAAGGGCCGGATTTCATCGGCCACTTCCCCCACGCTGGAGCACTGATTTAAAATGACATCCACCCCCAGGGACTCTGCCTGCTGATAGTATTGGTACAGCCGGCGCCTGACCCCGTAGGTGGGGCCGCCGTTCCCATTGATCTCCCGAATCAGGCTGTCGTCAATGATCTGATAGACTGTAACGCCGGGGAGGATTTCGCTGCACAGCGTCTTCAGTTCTCCTGACGACACGGCGCTGGTCTGGACAATCGCAATGGACTTCCTCATGCGGTCAGGCTCCTTCTCTCGTCAGTCCTCCATGCCGTTGGGCCGGATTACCAGCTTCAGCACGTTCCGGTCCAGTACGTCCTCAATGGCCTGGGGGAATTCCTCCAGTGGGTACTGCTTGGTCACCAGGCGGTCCAGCTTTACCTTGCCGCTGGCCATGGCCTCCAGGGCGGCGCCAAACTGGTGTACCTGCCATGCGCAGGTGTAGTAGTGCAGCTCGTTGCGGTAGAAATACGCGGGATTGATGGTGATGTCCTCGTCATCCTTGGTGGAGCTGAATTGCAGCAGCCGCCCCCGTTTTTTCAGCAGCCGGAAGCACCCGGGCAGAACGGAAGCACTGCCGGTGGCGTCCACAATGGCATCCACGCCGTAGGGGAAGCGGGCAAACACCTCCTTCACGTGCTTTTCCGGGGCCGCCTGGTCGATCTGAATGGTCTCAATCCCGTAGCTGTTCAGAAGGTCCAGCTTGAACTTCGTGGGGGCCAGGGACACCACCCGCCCGGCGTTGGAGTGCTGGAGAAGCTGGGCCAGGATGATGCCGTTGGGCCCCGCGCCGAACACAAGCACGTCCTCTCCGTATTGGACGTTCAGCCGCTTCACGGCGTTGACGCAGCAGGCCACCGGTTCGGTGAGGCAGCCCTCGTTGAAGGACAGCCCCTCCGGCAGATGAAAGACGGAATTGGCCTTGACCTTCAGGTATTGGGCAAAGCCCCCGGGGATGCTGTGGCCCACGGACATGAAATTCTCACAGTGAGTGTACATCTCCCGCTTGCAGAAATAGCAGCCGCCACAGGGCACGGCGTTGTCGGCGGTGACGCGGTCGTTGACCCGGAAACCCCGGACTTGCCTGCCCACCTGATAGACGTACCCGGCGAATTCGTGCCCCGTGGTGATGGGATAGCGGCCCAGCTTGTGGCCGGTGGTGTGGTGGCGCCGGTCGGCGCCCTTGCAAATGCTGGCGGCCATCACCTTGATGACCACCTCATCGTCCCCGCACTCCGGCACGGGCAGTTCCCGGACGGTGCACACGGATGGCCGGTCATAGACCAGCGCTTTCATCAGTTTCATAACTCGCTCCTCCTGTCCAAATTGGGCCCATGGCCCCGGGTTTTTCCGTGCTCAGGCAATATGGACCGGCTCGTCCACACACTGGAACAGGCGCATCTTCTTTTCCGCCAGCGCGGCGGCCTGGTCAAACGCGTTGCGGTACATGTAGTAGATATCCCGCTTTCCCACCGCTTCCTCCAGGCCGTGCATAAAGGCGTTGCGCAGTTCCGTCGCCACGTTGATCTTGCGGATGCCGATTCGGATGGCGCGCCGGATCATGTCGTCCGGGATGCCGGAGCCGCCGTGAAGCACCAGGGGCGGCGGGTTCAAATCCTGGCAGCGCTGGAGCAGGTCGAAGTCCAGCTGCGGCAGACCCTTGTAGATGCCGTGGGCGTTGCCGATACCCACAGCCAGGGCCTCCACCTCCACCTCGGAGATGAAACGCTCCACCTCCCGTACGTCCACCAGATTTCGGTTGTCCCGAATCAAGTTGTCCTCCACGCCGCCGATCGCACCCAGCTCTGCCTCCACAGAGACGCCCACCGCGTGGGCGGCCGCCGCCACCTCCCGGGTGATCTTCACGTTCTCCTCAAAGGGAAGGTGGGACCCGTCAAACATCACGGAGGTAAAGCCCGCCCGAAGGCATTGAATCACCTGCTCATAGCTTACGCCGTGGTCTAGGTGCATGACTACGGGGACACTGGACTGGTCTGCTAGGCGGCGCACCACGTCCGCTAGGTAAAGCATCTGCCCGGCATTAATAGCACCTTGGCCAATGGTCAGGATGACCGGGCTCTTGGAGCGCTCCGCCGCCGCCATGACGGCCTCCGGAATCTCCAGGTTGTCGATGTTGAAGCCTGGGACGGCCGTCCTGGTCTGGGAGGCGGCAGCCAGCACATCTTTCAGGGTTGTCAATGGCATAACCAAACTCTTCCTTTCTTTCCCGCCGTCAAACGTCTCTGCGGATGTCCAGCGGCGGCTGTGACTGGATGAACTCGCGAATAGTCTTCAAATCTCGCATGCCTGCGGTGGCGCCCGCCTCCTGAATGACAAAGGTCGAACAGGCGGTTCCAAGGGTGACGCAGCCCTCGGGGGACAGGCCCTCGCCCACGCCGGTGAGGAACCCAGCGCAGAAGGCGTCCCCTGCGCCGGTGGTTTCCACCACGCGGAGCCCGCCATAGGTCCCGGCGTAAAAGGCCGTCTCCCGGTTTTTGAAATAGGCCCCCCGGCTACCCAGCTTCACCGCCACATTTTTCACGCCCCGGTTCAGGAAAAAGTCCGCGATGGCCCGGGGGTCCTCTGTGCCTGCGATGCAGGACGCCTGCTCCACGCTGGGCAGGAAGTAGTCCAGCCAGGGGTAGCACGGGTCCAAGATGCCCTTCCAGCGACCGCTCCGATCGCCGGTCACGTCCATGGAGGTGACAACGCCCTTTTCCCGGGCGGCCCTCAGCAGGGCCGCGCTGCCCTCTCCGTCGAACCGGGGCAAGTGGAATGCCCCGCCAATCTGCAAAAGGTCCGCACCGTCCAGCAGGGAGAGATCGCAGTCCGCAAGGCAGAACTCCGCGCTGGTTCCGGGTACCTGGAGGAAGGTCCGGTCTCCGCCGGGGGAAATCAGGATCAGGGACTTGGTCTGCCCCGCAGTGGCGGAGCGTGCTACGTAGTCCATGCAGATGCCCGCCTTTTTCCCCAGCGAGACCACGTAGTCCCCCATGTCGTCGCAGCCCACCCGCCCCAGGTAAGTGACCTGATGGCCCAGTTTGACCAGGTTGACCGCGTTGTTGTTGGCATCTCCGCCGTGGGTGATGCGGATTTCCTCTACCTGACAGGTGTCGTTTTGTAGCTTCACGCCCTCCACCGGGCGGACGAGGATGTCCACCAGCATCTCGCCGGCGCATAGGATGTTCATTCGCTCCCTCCCCTCAGAACGCGCGCATGGCCTCCAGGCACGCCTCCATCGTGGTCAGGGGACTCAGCTCAAAGGCGAAGATGCCGTCAAAGCCCAACTCCTCCACCAGGACCTTCTTGAGATAGCCGTAGTTGATCTCTCCCGTACCGGGCTCGTGGCGGCCCGGCACGTCGCCGATATGGATATAGCCGAGAATGTCCGCGTTTTTCCGCAGGGTGTTTGCCAGATCGCCCTCCATCAGCTGCATGTGGTATATGTCGTACAGTAGCTTCAAACGAGGAGAGCCTACCACCCGAATGATGTCCGCCGCGGAGGCGGAGGTCGTCATGTAATAGCCGGGCTTGGCATAGTTGCTCACGGGCTCCAGCTGCAAGGTGACGCCATCCTTCTCCGCGATTCTGGCGGCCTCCAGGAGGTTTTTGGTGGCGCAGGCGATTTTCGTCCGGTCGTTCTGCTCGTTTCCAGCGGTGCACATTCGCCCCTCCTCCGCCAGGGCGTTGGAGTGGAGCACCAGATTTTCGCACCCGAGGAGGTGGGCCACGTCCACAGAGCGCTTGAGGTAGTCGATAAACTCCCGGCTGTGGGCGGGGTCGATCAGGTTGTAGTCCTTGTCGCCGGAAAAGCAGCCCAGCTTCAGGCGGTTCTCATCCAGCAGCGCCCGGATGCGCTTTACATCGTGCTGTTCCCAGGAGCCGAACTCGATATAGTCAAAACCGGCCTCCCGCACCTTGGCGAAGCGCTCATAGAACGGAAGGTCCACAAACAGCTTTTCAATGCAGATTGATTTTTTCACGGTCGTTCCTCCTTCTCACTTCTCCGCACTCTTGGCGGAGCGGCCTTTCCAGAATTTCAAGATGATGGGAGACAGCAGCGAAACGGCGGCCACCGCCAGCAGCGCCAGGGCGATGGGATGGGTGAGGAAAATGCGCAGACTGCCATCGGACAGCACCAGCGTACGGCGCAGGTTGGACTCCACCGTGTCACTGAGAATCAGGCCCAGAATGATGGGCGGCATGCAAAAGTCCAGCTTGATGAGGACATAACCCACAATGCCGGCCCCGATCATCAGCACCACATCGCCCATGTTGTTGTTGATGGCGAAGGTTCCCACCGTGCAGAACACGAACACCAGGGGATTCAGCCACTTCGCGGGAACCAGGCTGATTTTCGAGAAGATTCGGATCGCCCCGTAGCCCAGCAGGCACATGAACACATTGGACACGAACAGGGCGATGATGATAGTGTAAACCTTGACGGTCTGGGTGGTGAACAGCAGTGGCCCGGGGGCAATGCCCTGCATCATGAGGGCGCCCAGCATAATGGCCGTCACGGAGTCCCCCGGAATGCCCAGAGTCAGCAGGGGGATCATGGCGCCGCCGGAAACCGCGTTGTTTGCGGCCTCAGGGGCGGCGATGCCCTCCGGAGCCCCGTCGCCGAAGGCCCCAGGGTGCTTGGAAAAGCGCTTCGCCACGTTGTAGCTGATCCAGGATGCGATATCACCGCCGGTTCCCGGGATGGCGCCCACGACTGTGCCGATGATGGAGCTGATCAGAATGGTAGGGCCTGTCCGCCGGATGTCTTCCCTGGTGGGGAGAATCTGGGCCAGCTTGTCCTGCTTGCTCTTAGCCATGGATTTGATGTCGGCCTCGGCGGACAGCAGGCACTGGGAGAAGGCAAACAGCCCGATCAGCAGGGGAACGAACTGTATGCCGCTGATGAGGTAGGTTGTGCCGAAGGTATAGCGGAACGTGGCAGAGGTGGTGTCCATGCCCACCGCCCCCAGTAGCAGCCCCAACACCGCCCCCAGCAGGCCCTTGATGACGGAGTGGGACGAAACCGCCGTCACGATGCTCAGCCCGAACACCCCCAGGGCAAACATCTCCGGCACGCCGAAATTCAGCGCGATCTTGGACAGCGCCGGGGCGATCCACAGCAGCATCAGGGCGGAAAGCAGCCCGCCGAAGGTGGACGCCATGGTGGAGATGCTCAGGGCCCGTCCTGACTGGCCATGCTTGTGCGCCATGGGATAGCCGTCCAGACAGGTGGCGGCGGAGTTTGCCGTCCCCGGCGTGTTGATCAGAATCGCGGTGATGGAGCCGCCGTAGACAGCGCCGCAGAAGATTCCCAGCAGCATCATGATACCGGTGTCTTTTAGAGAAAAGGTGAAGGGCAGCATGATCGATACCGCCATCACCGCGGACAGGCCGGGCATGGCGCCGCAGAGAATCCCAAACAACACGCCCAGGAACGTATAAAACAGGGCCGCCGGAGAAAACACCAGCGCGGCCGCCTGCAGAAAAGCATCCATAATACAGCGCCCCTCCTTTTATCCGAGATAGCTGCCCAGCAATCCCTTGGGCAGAGGAACCTTCAGGCCGAGGCCGAAGGTCAGGTAAATGAAAACAATGATCGCCGCCGTCAGGCCCAGCAGAATCCGCTTGTTCCGCTCGCCGTGCAGGAACATGCAGAGCGGCAGCATGACCACCATGCCCACGTAAATGCCCGCTGCGTAGATGACGGCCCCGAAGAGGACCATCAGGCCGCTGATTTTCACCACGCGGCGAAAGCCCTCCGATTTCACGTCAAAGGGGGCGCCGGCGGCGGGCTGCCTGGAAAACAGGCTCTGGAGGATCAGGACGACCGACAGGATCATCATGGCGGCGGAGAGGAGCTTGGGCCAGAAGCCGGGCCCCAATGCATCCGAGTCCAGTTTGCCCATCATGCTGCGGGCTTGTACATATGCGAAGATGGACAGCGCCAGGAAGAAAAGGCCCGTCGCGAAATTGCTCTTTTTCAAATGCGATACCCCCTATTCACAAGGCAACGGGCGCACGGGACAGGAACTGTTCCGTGCGCCCCAAGTCAGATATGCGGAATCAGATTACTCCTCCAGCAAGCTCACATAGAATGCGTAGGCCTCTTTGCAGTACTGCGTCATCCCGTCAATGTCCCAGACCTTGGGGATCATCATCTGCGGGGCCGTAAGGTCGGCGTAGCTCTGTGAGGCCACGCCCTGGTTCAGCGTGTCGGACAGCCACTGGATGATCGCGGGGTCCGTATCCGCCAGCGCACCCAGGAAGCAGACGGAGCGCAGGTTCAGGTCGCCGCACTCGGGATAGGTCTGAGCGATGGAGGGAATGCCGGGCAGAGAGGGCGCTTCCTCGGCGGTGGTGACGGCCAGGACCTTCAGGGTGCCGGCCTCCACCTGTCCGGCGACGCCGCTGACGTTGATGAAAGTAGCGTCGCACTCTCCTGTGGTGACGGACAGGGCGCAGTCGTTGTTGGCGTCAAAGGTGACGGTTTTGATCTCCACGCCGAAGGACTCACTCAGGGCCCGGGTGGCCAAGCCGCCGGGAGAGCCCGCGCCAGTGATGGCCACGGTGACGCCGTTGTCCCCGCTTTTGAGCTTGTTGATAAATCCCTCCAGAGTGCTGCACTCGCCCTCACCAGGGCCGATCAGACAGTAGGGCTCATCCTGCAGGCACACGATAGGGACGAAGTCCTCCTCCAGAACAATCTCGGTGGCGCCGATGGCGTGGTTGATGATCAGATCTCCATTCACTCCCACAATTGTGTAGCCGTCGGCCTTCCTAGTCAGGCCCTGCTCGGTGCCCACCAGACCACCGCCGCCAGCCACGTTTTCCACCACGAAATTCACACCAGAGGGCACCAGGCCGTCGGGAATGCTCTCAAAGAGCGCCCGGGACAGGGTGTCCATGGTACCGCCTGCGCCGTAGGGGATGATGCATGTGATGTTGCTCTTGGGGTAGTCCAAGGGGGCTTCAGCGGGCTGCTGCGGCTCGCTCTGGGAGCTGTCGGGGGTGTTGGCGGAAGCGTCGGGGGGGGCGGCCGCTCCGGTGTCGCCGCCGCAGGCCGCGAGGCTGAGTGTCAGCACACAGGCCAGCAAGAGAGCAAATACTTTTTTCATGTTCATTTCTCCTTTATATAATTTGGCCCATGCCAGGGTCCACTGATAGAGAGGGGTCACAGTTTGATGACCGCCTTGATGACATCCTGCCGGTCGTTGAGGGAATTCTCAAAAGCCAGCTGGACGTCCTGAAAGTCAAATTGATGGGAGACGATCCGTCTCAGGTCGATTTTTCCGGAGGCAACCATCTGGAGGGCCGTTTCAAAGTTGTTGCGGTAGCGATAGATCGTGCGGATCTCACCCTCCTTGTACATCAGGTCCATAAAGCGGTAGGGTGTCTCGCCATTGATGTTGCCCACCATGACCACCACGCCGCAGCGCCGCACCAGATCAGAGGTCTGGGCCGCCGTGCGGGGGTTGCCCGCCGTCTCAAAGACTACATCCGCCCCAGTTCCGCCGGTCAACTCCAGAACGCGGGCCTGCACATCCTCCTCCCTGGCGTTGATCACGGTGTCGCCCCCCAATTCCAGAGCCTTTTGGAGGCGGCTGGGAAACAGGTCGCAGAGAATCACCTTCGCGGCGCCCCGGGCTTTGCAGGCCATCATGGTCAAAAGTCCGATGCAGCCTGCGCCCAAAATGACCACACTCTGCCCCAGGGACACGCCGCCCCGGCTGGCGGCGGAAAGGCCCACGGCCAGAGGCTCGATGAGCGCACCCTCCAGTGTGGAGATGGAATCCGGCAGCTTGTACGCCAGATGCGCCGGAATAGCCACGAAATCCCGAAGCATTCCGTCGTGAGGCGGGACCGACGGAAACTGCACGTCGGGGCACATGTTGTAGTGCCCGGAGCGGCAGTAGACGCAGGTTCCGCAGGTGATCTGCGGCTCGAAGCACACCCGGTCGCCCTGCCGCAGTCCCGTGACACCGGGCCCTGTCTCCACAATGGTTCCCGCGCACTCATGGCCAAGAATGAAGGGGAGGTCAAAGAACTTGCCCTTTCTCATGCCGGACTCGAAAAAGTGGACGTCCGAACCGCACACGCCGACATACTCCACATTCAGCACAACTTCTCCAGCCCCGGCCCGGGGGATGGGAAGCTCTCGAATTTCCATTTGTTTGACCGCCGTCATATAGGCGGCCCTGTTTGTTGTCCTCACGCTGCCACACCTTCCCTAGAATAATACTCATCATAAACAAATTTACATAATTTATGATAATTTCTTGGATTAATTCTTGTTATTTTATGAGTAAAGTTTAGCAATCTTTTCGGTAAGATGCAAGACGTAAATTTCACAACATTTTTGTCCATTTTTGTTCGATATATACAATAAAATTTTCTTGACAACTTGATTTTTAGCGTTTATTTGATAATATTGAAAAAAAGATTTGCATACCCACTGTATTTGTGTTAAGATTTATCCATATTTAGCTCAAAAATAACCAACTCATGGAGGATTTTATGAGAGCGGATCGTTTGAACGAGATGGAACAGTATATTTTAGGCAGGGAAAACGTATCTTTGGAGGAGCTTTGCGTTCAATTTAGCATCTCTATGAACACGGTGCGCCGGGACATCGCCGAGCTGCTGAACCGCGGCAATGTCCGCAAGGTCTACGGCGGCGTGTCCTCTAACCTACAGCACCGTCCCCTAGGCTTTTCCGTGCGGGAGCGGAAAAACAGCGAGGCAAAGCAAATCATTGGCCAACTGGCGGCGCGGCTGGTGAACAACGGCTCATCCATCTTCTTGGATTCCGGTTCCACCACGCCCAACATTGTGCGGCATCTGGGCGAAAAAAACGGGGTAACGGTCATCACCCACAGCCTCACCGCCCTGTATGAGGCCGCATCCCTCCCCAACCTGAACATCATCTCCCTAGGCGGCATCTACGCCCCCTCCACCTCCTCTTTTACCGGCATCTCCACACTGGACACCCTTTCCCATCTGAGCATCCAGACCATTTTCATCTCCGCCACCGGCGTCACCATTGAAAATGGTCTGTCCAACAGCACCTATCTGGAGGCGGAGATCAAACGCAACGTCGTCCAGCGGGGAAACCGGGTCGTCCTGATGGCGGACCAGAGCAAGTTCGGTCACTCCGCCGTCATCAGTTTTTGTTCCTTTGAGCAGCTTTATGCCGTCGTGACGGACCGCATGCCTCCCGCACCCTATCTGGCGGTGATGGAGCGGTACGGAATCCGCCTGATCTGCCCTGGCCACGAGGACATTTCGTAACCGTTCTTTTGCCGAGGCAAAACCCAGCCCCAAAGGGACTTATCCCCGCAGTGCGGGCAGGATGCTGTGGTGCTCAAATTAAGGGGCGGCTGCGAAGGTGTGTTTTCCCACCCTTGGGTGGGGCAAGCATCGCGCCTGGCTATACGCCGGACGCATTTGCCAGGGCAAAGCCCCGGCCCCCTGCCCCTAAGGGGAGAGGAGAATGGAATACAGAGAGTGAAAAGTACAGCGATACGGCAGACCGGCCTATGTTTCGGCCTGTGAGCTGCTGTGTGCGATTTCAAGAGAGGACAGCACCCCATACACCTGACAAACCGGGAAAGGATGTGTTAAGGCTTTGTAGGCGAAGAGCTGCGCCGATACAGCGCCCCCTCTGAGACAGCTCAAAAACTGGTTCGCTATAAACAAAGAGGTCTGCAAAGATTTTTTGGGCAAATTTTAACAATTTATAGCCGTTTCTGCTCCATTTTATTTACTCTCCGGCACTCTTTGAAAACAGTGTTTCCACGTGTTCCACGTCTGTCTGTGGCTGGTTATGTGGTCAAGAAAATTGTCTCACCGAAAGAGACCGTCCACAAACACAACGAAGCACTGTGTAATTCGCTTGCTTTTCACCTCTGTATTTCTCCGTTTATCCCTATCGACTTTCGCCTCCTATTTCGGTATTGTGTTGCTTGCAAAAGCCCCACAAAACACTGAAAATTAGGAGGAAAATGTATGACCAACATGAAAAAGCGCATTGCCGCCACACTGACAGCAGCTATCCTCACAACTGTCCTCACTGTCCCCGCCATGGCAACGGAAACGCCCGACAAATCCGTCCGGGTGAGCAGTTACAAGGGAAGTACCCTGGAGGTAGGAGACCGTAGCGGACTCATCATCGGTCCCAGCGGTGCAAACTACACTGTGACTTCCAGCAACCCAGACACGGTAGCGGTGGAACAGGTGCTGACCTTCTGGGTTGCCATTGCCAAAGCGGAGGGGATCGCAGAGATCACCGTCTCCAACAGCGCTGGAGAACGTGGGACCGTAATACTGACGGTTGGCTCCGCAGCCCCCGCTACGCCGGAAGCCCCCGCCAGCGGGGACAGCGCCGGCCTGACAGACAACCTGGAGATACGGCAGGAGATGATCTGGCTCATCAACCAGACCCGAAAGGACAACGGAGTGTCGGAACTGCCGGTCAGCGAGGCCCTAATGAATGCCGCCCAAGCCTGCTCCGACCGGCGCTACACATGGCATCACGCCCTGGAGGAAAGCCAAGCCGCTGTTGACGCCGGTTACCCCTATGGCTTCGGTGACAACCTCACCGTGTTCACCGGCACAGCCG
>NZ_CAJTUX010000056.1 GCF_910579365.1 uncultured Oscillibacter sp. | reverse complement strand
ACGAGATCGAGTAATGTGACTGGAGTTCAGACGTGTGCTCTTCCGATCTGCGGCATGCGCGGCGGCGGAGGAAGAAGATAAAACGAGGCCCCCGGCGTGAAGCCGGGGGTCTTCCGCACCCTTATAGACTTATAGAATAGTATGGGAGAGGACCGCGGCGGGCGGCGGAGCGCGGAGGCTCCTCCCCTGGCGTTTCTTTTGGGAAACGTCAGTCCAGCACCTGTACGGCCGCGCCCAGAACGCCGTCGCCGATGTAAACGCTGAGCGTCCCGTCGATCTCGCCGTCCCAGATGTGGCTGTAATCCGGCAGGGCGGCGGTGAGCTTCTGCCGGACGGTATCCATCTCGGCGGGGGCGCCGCCGTTGGCGACGGCCAGATTGTACTTCTTATGACTGCCGCAGCGGTCCACGGTCATGGACACCAGCTTGTCAATCACCTGATTGCGTCCCCGGACCTTGGCGATGGACTGGAGCTGGCCGTCGGAGGCGAAGGTGATGATGGGCTTGATTTGCAGCAGCGTTCCCGCAGTGGCGGTGACCTTGCCGATGCGCCCGCCCTTCATGAGATATTCCAGGGTGTCCACGGAGAAGAAGGGGAAGGTGTTCGCGATGAGCCGGGGAGCCCGGCGCTCCACCAGAGTGTCCCAGTCCATGCCGCCGAGGATGTCCTCCGCCAGCTGGAGCACCGTCAGCCCCTGCCCCAGGGAGCCGCTGACGGAGTCGAAGACCCGGATGGGGAAGTCCTCGCCGCTCTCTTCCGCCACGAGGCGGACCAGGTTGTATGTGCCGGAGAGGCCGCTGGAGAGCATGACCGCGATCACGCCGTCATAGCCCTCCTCCCGGATTTGCTGGAGCACCGCAGCCACGCTCTCCACAGAGGGGAGAGAGGTCTGGGGCAGCTCTCCCGCCTTCAGGCGGCGGTAGATGTCGGTATTCTGGATGTTCACGCCGTCGGCGTATTCCCCGTCGGCGCAGAGGATGCGCAGAGGGACAATGTGAATGTGATGTTCCTTCGCCAGCCGGGGGGACAGGTCCGCGCAGGAATCCGTCAACAGCGCAATTTTTTGAGGGGTCACGTATTCCCAACTCCTTTTTTCAGGGCCTGCCCCCTGCTGTGGGCGCGGGCAGGCGTCAAAGCGTATTGCTGTCATTATCCCACAAACCGGACAAAACTGCAAGTCCCAATCTGGGGGAGTTTTCCGGGGAAATGGCTGGGCGCAAAAAAATGGGGAAATCCAGAGAATTTCCCTTTACCTGCCGGATTTATTCTGTTATAATATATAAGTTACATTCTGCCTGCGGCTCTGCCGGGAAGGAGGGCGCGTTCGTGAAGTATAAAAAATGGAACATCGGCGCCCCCGGAGAGGAGGACGTGGCCCTCCTGCGGGAGGCGGGGTATCCCGGCCTGATGGCCCTGGTGCTGGCCGCCAGAGGCGTGACGTCCCCGGAGAAGGCGGCGGAATTTCTGGACCGGGACCGGAAGCTGACCCTCTCGCCCATGCTGATGCGGGATATGGACAAGGCCGTGGCCCGGATTCAGCGGGCCATCAGCCAGGGGGAGACCATCGCCGTCTTCGGGGACTACGACGTGGACGGCATCACCTCCACCGTGCTGCTGATGGATTATTTAAAGAGCTGCGGCGCAAAGTGCCTGCGCTATATTCCCCGGCGGATTGAGGACGGGTACGGCCTGTCCAAGCCCGCCATTCAGAGCCTTTGGGACCGGGGCGCCACGCTGATGATCACCGTGGACTGCGGCATCACCGGAAACGAGGAGGTGGCCTTCGCCGCCTCTCTGGGGATGGACGTGGTGGTGACGGACCATCACGAGTGCAAGGAGGCTCTGCCGGAGGCGGCGGCGGTGGTGGACCCGCACCGGCCCGACTGTCCCTATCCGTTCAAATTCCTGGCGGGCTGCGGCGTGGCGCTGAAACTGGTGCTGGCTCTGGGAGGGGAGAGCCGGGAGGACGCCCTGTTCGCCCGCTACTGCACCCTGGCCGCCATCGGCACCGTGGCCGACGTCATGCGGATGGAGGGGGAGAACCGGGCCATCGTCTCCTGCGGGCTGGAGGCACTGCCCCATACGGATTTTGTGGGCATCCACGCCCTTTTGCGGGAGGCGGGACTGGTAGACAAGCCCGTCACCTCCATTCAGATCGGTTTTGTGCTCTCGCCCCGGATCAACGCCGCCGGACGGATGGGGGCGGCGGACCTGGCGGCGGACCTTTTGGAGACCAACGATCCCGCCCGGGCCGAGGAGCTGGCCAAGGAGCTGTGCGAGCAGAACCGGCGGCGGCAGGCCGTGGAACAGGCTATCTGCGCCGACGCGGTGGAGCAGATTCAAGCTCTGCGCCAGGAGGAGCGCAGCGCCCTGGTGCTCTCCAGCGAGGAGTGGCACCAGGGGGTGGTGGGGATTGTCGCCTCCCGCCTCAGCGAGAAATACTCCTGTCCCAGCTTCATGATCCACCTGAAAGACGGCACGGGCCGGGGGTCCTGCCGGTCTTACGGCGGGTTCAATCTCTTTGCCGCGCTGGAGTCCTGCGCAGACCTGCTGGACGGGTTCGGCGGGCACGAGCTGGCCGCCGGCTTTACCATTCCGGAGGAGAACATCGCCGCCTTCCGGACGCGGATGAACCGCTATGTGCGCTCCGCCACCGGGGGCGAGCCGCCGGTAAGCTCCCTGGAGGTGGACGCGGCGGTGTCCTCGCCGGCGGAGATGACGCTGGAACAGGCGGAGCAGCTGGAACAGCTGGAGCCCTATGGCGCCGGGAATCCCCGGCCGGTTTTCGCGCTTCTGGGGGCCACGGCGGAGGCCGTGCAGCCCGTGGGGCAGGGAAAGCATCTGAAGCTTCGCCTGAGCAAGGGCGTCAGCCGCTTTGACGCGATTTTCTTTTCCGTGACGGCGGAGGAGTGCGGCATTGTCCCCGGCAGCCGGGTGGACGCCGCCTTTTATCTCCAGGCCAATACCTTCCGGGGCACCACGACGCTGCAATTGCAGCTGGTGGACATCCGGCCCTCCCTGCTGCCCAGCCGGAACGAGGCGGAGTCGCTGGAACTGGTCCGCCGCCTGTTGGCGGGGGAGACTCTTTCCGCCCAGGAGGCGGTGCGTCTCCGGGCCTCCCGGAACCAATACGCCGCCTGCTGGGTGGCGCTGGAGCGGCAGCTCCGCCAGGGAAAGGCGGAGGAGGACTGGCTGCCCTATCTGCGCACGCTGGCTGGCTGGACCGGCGGGAGCGAGAGCTTTTTGCGCACGGCGCTGGCGCTGGCGGTTTTCCAGGAGCGGGGATTGATTTTCATGACCCGGCAGGGGGACCGGATGACGCTGCGCCTGATTCCCGTGCAGGGGAAGGTGGATTTGAACGCCTGCCCCTATCTGGTCCGGCTGCAAAACAAGGAGGGGATCTGACATGACCATACAGGAGCAGTACGAGCTGCTGGAAAAGACCATCCGGGGGTACAATCCGGCCGCCGACTTTGATCATATCCGTTCCGCCTTTGAATACGCGGACCGCTGCCACGAGGGGCAAAAGCGCAAGAGCGGCGAACCCTATATCATCCACCCTCTGGCGGTGGCCCAGATTGTGGCGGAGGAGCTGAAGCTGGACTCGGAGTCCATCGAGGCGGCGCTGCTGCACGACGTGATTGAGGATACGCCCGCCACCCATGAGGACGTGGCCCGTCTCTTTTCGCCCACCATCGCCGATTTGGTGGAGGGAGTCAGCAAGCTGACCCGCATCCAGTACGCCACCAAGGAAGACGAGCAGATGGAGAACCTCCGAAAGATGCTCATTGCCATGAGTAAGGACATCCGGGTGATTCTCATCAAGGTTTCCGACCGGCTGCACAACATGCGGACCATGGAGTACCAGTCCCCGGAGAAGCAGAAGCAAAAGTCGCTGGAGACCATGGAGATTTACGCCCCCATCTCCCACCGGCTGGGCATGCAGCGCATCAAGTGGGAGTTGGAGGACCTGTCTCTCAAGTATCTGGACCCGGTGGGATACCATGAGATCATCACCCGGCTGGACACCAAGAAACCGGAGTACGACGCCTTCCTGCTCCGCACCCAGACCCAGATGGACGACCGGCTGACGGAGCTGGACATCGGACACGTGGTCTATGGCCGCATTAAGCACCCCTACTCCATCTACCGCAAGATGTTCAACCAGAACAAGTCCCTGGACGAGATTTTCGACCTCTTCGCCTTCCGGGTCCTGGTGGACACGGTGGGGGACTGCTACAACGTCCTGGGCGTGATTCACGACATCTACAAGCCCATCCCGGGCCGGTTCAAGGACTATATCGGGACGGAAAAACCCAACGGCTACCAGTCCCTGCACACCACGGTGATGGGCCCGGACGGGCTGCCCTTTGAGGTTCAGATCCGCACCTGGAAAATGCACGAGATCGCCGAGTACGGCGTGGCGGCCCACTGGAAGTACAAACAGCACGGCCAGGGAGCGGGAACCGAGGGAAAATATGAGTGGGTCCGCCGCCTGCTGGAAAACCAGGAGGGGGCCGACGCGGAGGAGTATATTCACTCCTTGAAGGTCGACATGTTTGCCGACGAGGTCTTCGTCTTCACCCCCAACGGCGATGTGCAGAATCTCCCCGCCGGGGCCACGCCCATTGACTTTGCCTACGCCATCCATTCCGCCGTGGGCAACAGCATGGTGGGGGCCAAGGTGAACAACCGCATCGTCACCTTCGACCATATTTTGAAAAACGGCGACATTGTGGAGATCATGACCTCCAAGTCCGCCAAGGGCCCCAGCCGGGACTGGATGAAGATCGCCAAGAGCAGCGAGGCCCGGAGCAAAATCCGCCAGTGGTTCAAGAAGGAGAAGCGGGAGGAGAACATCGCGAACGGCCGGTCCTCCTTCGAGCAGGAATTGAAGCACGCGGGCCTTCTCATGAAGGACGTAACAGCCCCGGAGAACCTGCCGCTGCTGTTGAAAAAAGTCACCTACGGCACGCTGGAGGAGATGTACGCCGCCATCGGCTACGGCGGCTTCACCGCCCAGAAGGCCGTCAGCCGGATGAAGGGAGAGCTGCTGCGCATCTCCCGCCAGCACCAGGCGGAGGAGCTGACCCTCCGGTCTGAGGAAGCGCCCATACCCGTGCCCCCCAAGCCGGTGAGCAAGAGCGAGCAGGGCATCATCGTGGAGGGGCTGGACAACTGCCTGGTGAAGTTCTCCCGCTGCTGCACCCCCGTGCCGGGGGACGAGATTGTGGGCTTCATCACCCGGGGATACGGTGTGTCCGTCCACCGGGCGGACTGCCCCAATGCCGCGCCGGAGCGCCGGGCGGGCCAGGAGGGCCGCTGGCTGAAGGTCACCTGGGGCAGCGACACCAACGAGAGTTATCCCACCACCATCGACGTGATGTGCAAGGACCGGATGAACCTGATTCTGGACATTTCCACGGCCCTCTCCAGCACCAACACCTTTGTCTCCGGGCTGAACTCCCGGAGTACGGAGGACGGCTACGCCGTCATTCGCCTGGAGATCCGCGTCCGGGACGGGGCGCAGATGAAGGCCATCATGAACAAGCTGAATCAAATTTCCGGCGTCCTCCAGGTCACAAGACCGGCGGGCTGACCGGCGGAAAAGGAGAGACCTGCCATGCGCGCAGTTGTTACCCGGGTCAAGCACGCCTCGGTTGCCATTGAGGGGGAAATCCGCGGTAAAATCGGAGAGGGCTATCTGGTTCTCCTGGGCGTGGCCCCCGGAGACGGCGAGGAGACCGCCGTCAAGCTGGCGGACAAGATCTGCAACCTCCGCGTGTTTGAGGATGAGAACGACAAGATGAACCTCAATCTGGAGCAGGTGGGGGGGAGCCTGCTGGTCATTTCCCAGTTCACGCTCTTTGCCGATACCTCCTCCCGCCGTCCCGGCTTCTCCGGCGCGGCGAAGCCGGATTTGGCCATTCCCCTGTATGAGAAGTTCATGGCGCGCTGCCGGGAACGGGGCTTTGCCGTGGAGCACGGGGAGTTCGGCGCGAAGATGGAGGTGGATTCCCGGAACCACGGCCCGGTGACCATCCTGTTTGATACGGAGAAGCCCTGACGGCTTTTTAAGAAGGACAAGAGGACGGAGGTGTTTCCAATGGGACTTTTTTCCAAACTTTTTCATCCGAAGAACGAGCCCGCCCCGGGCGTTCAGCCCCACAGGGACTGGAGCTGGACGCTGTCGCTGGGGGGCGTGCCCGCCTCGCAGTTTGACTGGGAGGATATCGCCCAGGCGCTGGACCGCCTGGGCCCTCATGACGACAGCTTTGTGATTCTGGAGCAAAAGCAGGGGGACCGCTATTGGTTCATCCAGAGCGCCGTGGCGCTGATGGGGCCCCACACGGGGGAGTATATTGTGGGCGTGGGCTGGAACGGCCCGGAGGGCGGCCATCTCATGGAGCGCTGCGGCGGAGCCCGGGAGGCGGTGGAGCTGTTCCGGGCCGCCTGGCGGGGAGAGCATCTGGATTTTACCGGCTTTGAGGACCAATCCGATATGCTCCCCGGCAATTCCTGACGGACGGGAGAAGGGAGGAAAACCCGATGAAGGTCAAAATGCTGGAGGTGGGCTTTCTTGGCACCAACTGCTATATCCTGGAGGACGAGGAGACCCGCCGGGCGGCGGTGATCGACCCCGGCGGGGACGCGCCTGCGGTGTTGGAGGCGCTGGAGGGCCTGGAGGTTCCCTATATCCTCCTGACCCATGGCCACTATGACCACACCGGCGCCGTGGCGGAGCTGAAAAAGGCCCTGCCCCAGGCGGAGATTTATATCCATGAGCGGGATTTTCGGGACGTGGACCCGTCTCTGTTTCCCCTGAGCACCCAGGTGGACGGGGTGAATTTTTATGGCGAGGGGGACTGCCTGCCTCTGGGCGGGCAGACGATTCAGATCCTCCATACCCCCGGCCACTCCGAGGGAAGCGTGACCCTTCGCTGCGGGGAGCTTCTCTTCTGCGGGGACACGTTGTTTGCCGGGTCCTGCGGACGGACGGACTTTCCCGGCGGCAGTGTGCCGAAGATACTGGCCTCCCTCCGCCGCCTGGGAGAGCTGGAGGGAGACCTTCGGGTCTGCCCCGGCCACATGGAGACATCCACCCTGGAGGAGGAGCGGCGGCAGAATCCCTATCTCCGTCAGGCCCTGCGGGAGACGCCATGAAACTGGAATTTCAAGGCCATGACGAGCGCTATACCGTGGAGCAGAGTCTGTTGAATCTGTTCCCCGGGGAGCTGCCGGTCTATGAGCCGGTTCGGCCCGGCGACGAGACCTGGGCCGTCGTTTCCTGCCGGGAGGAGGCGGAGCGGCTGGAGGTTTCCGTCTCGCTCCGTTATCGCGGGGAGACGGTTTCCGCCGTTTGGCCGGTTCTCCTCTCCGGCACGGAGTATGACCGGGAGGGACAGCGGCGGCACGCGGTTGGAGCCTGTTTTTTCCTGGCCTACCGGAAGCGGACGGGGAACACGCCGCCCTGGGGGATGCTCACCGGCGTCCGGCCTGACAAGCTGGTGACGGAGGCGCTTGAGAAGGGGGGGGCGCCGGAGGAGGCCGGAGCCATGCTGGAGGGGGACTACTTTGTCACGCCCCGGAGGGCGGCCCTGGCGGCGGAGACGGGAACGGCGGCCTTCCAGGCGGCCAAGAGCCTGGGTCCCCGGGACATTGCCGTTTATATCGGCATTCCCTTCTGCCCCACCCGCTGCGCCTATTGCTCCTTTGTCAGCCAGTCGGTGGAGAAGAGTTTCGCGCTGGTTGAGCCCTATGTGGACGCCCTGGCGGCGGAGCTTGCGGCGGGGGGCCGCATGGCCCGGGAAAGGGGACTTCGCGTCCGGGCCATGTACATGGGCGGCGGTACGCCCACGACCCTGACCGCCGCCCAGCTGGACCGGGTGCTGACCGTGTTCGAGACGGCCTTCGGCTCCGCGCTGGACGGCTGCGGGGAGATCACCGTGGAGGCGGGGCGGCCCGATACCATCACGGCGGAGAAGCTGGCGGCGCTGAAGGCCCATGGGGTGCACCGCATCTCGGTCAATCCCCAGACCATGGAGGAGAACGTCCTCCGGGCCATCGGCCGCCGCCACAGCTCCGGGGACATCGAGTCCGCCATGGAGCTGGCGGCGCGGCAGGGGTTTCCCCATATAAACATGGACCTCATCGCGGGACTGCCGGAGGACACGGCGGAGGGCTTCCGCCGTTCCCTGGCGCGCTGTCTCGCCTTCGGCACGGACAACGTCACCGTGCATACCCTGGCGCTGAAAAAAGGAAGCCGCATCCTGCTGGAGGGCCTGTCCATCCCCGGCCCCGAGACGGTGGGGGAGATGCTGGACCACGCGGAGCCCGCTCTGCGGCAGGCGGGATACGCTCCGTATTATCTCTACCGGCAGAAATACATGTCCGGCAGCTTTGAGAACATCGGCTGGACCCGCCCCGGCGGACAGTGCCTGTATAACATCTATATCATGTCGGAGCTGTGCTCCATTCTCTCCTTCGGCGCAGGAGGGTCGACCAAAATGGTGGACCCCTCCCGGCGTATCATCCAGCGGCGGTTCAACCCCAAGTACCCCAAGGAGTACACGGAGCGTCCCGAGAAAACGCGGTCCAACCAGGCGGATTTCGCCGCCTTTTATGAGCGATGAACGGAAAGGAGCCGAGATCATGTATTCCCTGAAGCGGATCAACGAGGCCATTCGCAGCGATCCGGCGGGCTTTGCCCAGGAGTGCGACGCGCTCTTTGCCCAAAAGGTGGAGACCGCCGCCGGGAAAATTGCGGAGCACCGGGAATTGTCTCACATCATCCTCCTCTCCGGCCCCTCCGGCTCCGGGAAGACCACCACCGCGCTGAAAATTGAGGAGAGACTGGTGGAGATGGGCATCGGGACCCACACCGTCTCCATGGACAACTATTTCAACACCTTTGACCCGGATACCGTCCCCCGGAACCGGGAGGGGGCCGTGGACTACGAGTCCCCCTTCTGCCTGGATATCGGCCTTTTGAACCGGCACTTCGCCATGCTGGACCGGGGAGAGATGATTTACATCCCCAAGTATGAGTTCGCCCGGCAGATGCGCTCCGACATCCTGGCCCAGCCCATGCGCCTGGGGGCGGACGAGATGGTCATTTTCGAGGGGATTCACGCCTTGAACGACATCATTGTGGGCAAGAATCCCAAGGCGTTCAAGCTCTATATCGCCGCCCGAAGCGATATCCGGGACGAGGACGGGACTCTCGTTTTCGATAAATCCTGGATTCGTCTCTGCCGCCGGATTGTCCGGGACTTCCAGTTCCGGGGCAGCGACGCGGCCTTCACCCTGAAGCTGTGGGAGAACGTCCGCCGGGGCGAGCGGCTGTATATCTCCCCCTACAAGGAGAATGCGGACATTATGTTCGACTCCTCTCTCGCCCTCAGCGCCAGCGTGTTGAAGCCCTTTGTGGTGCCCCTGCTGGAGGAGATTCCCCGAGGGAAATACGCGGTGGTGGAGGATATTTTGAGGGGCCTGGACCGAATTGAGGCGCTGGACGAGAAGTATATCCCCGCCAAGTCTCTCTCCCGGGAGTTCATCGGCGGCAGTCCCTACGACAACCATTGACATCAGGCGTTGGCCGAACAGAAAGGAGCGGTTATGAGCAATCAAAATCCATTCTACAGCCTGCTTGACACCCTCAGCGGCGCGGCGGTCCAGGCGGGAGAATTTGCCTTGAGCGCGGCGGTCCAGGCGGGAGAGTTGGCCCTGGGCGCGGCGGGGCTGGCCTTTGAACAGGCGGAGAAGCTGGCGGAAGCCGGGCGGCTCCGGTATCAGGCCGCCCGTGTGGAGGGCGAGCTGGACGAAAAGCTGATAGAGGTGGGGGAGATGGTCTACGGCACCCACACCGGGACCCCCTCAGAATCGGAAGCGCTGCTGGAAAAGCTCCGGGAGATTGACGCTTTGAAGGGGGAGCTGGACGGTCTCAACGAGACCCTGGGCCGGGCAGACCGGCGCCGGACCTGCCCCGCCTGCGGCGCTGCCGCCGGAGAGGAAGATCATTACTGCCGTGAGTGCGGCGAAAAATTTGAGGAAAAGAGTTGAGGAGGACGATCATGGAATTCTACAGCTACAAGCAGTATCAGGAAAGCGCCCAGGCCCTGCGGGAGAAGCTGAACGGCTTTCAGCCCAACGTGCTGCTGATTCTGGGCTCCGGTCTGGGGGCCCTGGCGGACGAGGTGGAAAATCCCATTGCCGTGCCCTACGCGGAAGTGCCCCATATGAAGCACTCCACCGCCCCTGGCCACAAGGGCCAGTTCCTCTTTGGCCGTCTGGCGGGTCAGGATGTGGCGGTGATGCAGGGCCGCCTTCACACGTACGAGGGCTGGTCCTTCGCCGACGCGGCGTATCCCGTCCGGGTGGCCCGTCTGCTGGGCATCGGGACCCTGGTGGTGACCAATGCCGCCGGCTCGGTGAACACCGGCTGGACCGCGGGGGACATCATGCTGATTACCGATCACATCAAGCTCTTTGGCGTCAGCCCTCTCTGCGGGCCCAACATTGAGGAGCTGGGGCCCCGCTTCCCGGATATGAGCCATGTGTACACCCCCAGCCTCCAGCAGAAGGCCCGGGATACTGCCGGGGCCCAGGGTCTGGACCTGAAGGAAGGCGTTTACATGTTTTTCCCCGGTCCCCAGTACGAGACTCCGGCGGAGGTCAGGGCCGCCCGCCTTTTGGGGGCGGACGCCGTGGGCATGTCCACGGTGCCGGAGGCCATCACCGCCGCCCACTGCGGCATGGGGGTCCTGGGCTTTACCCTGTGCACCAACATGGCGGCAGGCGTCCTGGAGCAGCCCCTTTCCGGCGACGAGGTCATTGAGGCGGGAGAGGCTGCGGGTCCCAAGTTCACGGCCCTGGTGAAGGGCTGCCTGGAGCATATGTGAGCATCGAAAAAGCGGGTTGTGCCGCCGGAGGGAATTAGGTCTAAGGCGGGTCCCGGTCCCATAAAGTGGACAATGGGGCCCGCCTCTCACGGACAGAGGCTGTCCGCGCATTTTTTTAAGTATTCGAGGTATGCTTTTCATGTCGACTAAGAAAAAACAGTCCTTCCTGGGCGGCGCGGCCATTTTGGCGGCGGCGGTGGCCGTGGTCAAAGGCATTGGCTTCTTCTACAAGATTCCCCTGAACAACATCCTGGGCAGAGAGGGCAAGACTTATTTCGACTCTGCCTACCAGATTTACAACGTCCTGCTGTCCATCTCCACGGCGGGCCTGCCCCTGGCCCTATCCAAGCTGGTGTCGGAGGCCCAGGCCCAGGGCCGGGAGAATGAGAAGCGGAAGCTGTTCAGCACAGCCATCTGGATGTTCTTCGCCCTGGGGCTGGCGGGCTTTGCCATCATGTTCTTCGGCACCAGCTGGGTTGCCGCCCGGCTCCACAACGAGAGCGCCTACTGGGCCATTCGGGCCCTGTCTCCGGCGGTGTTCTGCGTGTGCCTTCTGGCCTGTATGCGGGGCTATACCCAGGGCCAGGGGAATATGACGCCCACAGCCGTTTCCCAGGTGCTGGAGGCGCTGAGCAAGCTGGGCATCGGCCTGGCGCTGGCTTGGTATATCTTCCGGCTGGGCATGGGCCGGGAGTTTGTGGCGGCGGGGGCCATCCTGGGCGTGACCATTGGAACCGTGCTGTCCATGCTGTTTTTGATTTTCTATCTGCTGACCCATCGCTCCACGGCGGAGACACTGGACGTCCCCTCCGCCCGCGGGGCGCTGGCGGGGCGCATCCTGGCCATCGGCGTGCCGATCACGCTGAGCAATTCCGCCATGAGCATCATCACGCTGGTGGACACCTCCATCGTGCTGGGGCGGCTGCAAAACGGTCTGGGCATGACGGAGGAGGCCGCCTCGACCTTGAAAGGCGCGTACGGCTATGCCATGGACATGGTGAATCTGCCGCCCTCCTTTGTCTTCCCGGTGACCATGAGCCTGATCCCCGTGGCGGCGGCGGCCCTGGCCCGCAGGGACCGGGCGGAGGCGAACCGGATCATCTCCTCCGCTTTCCGGCTCATCGCCATTTTGGCGCTGCCCTGCGGCGTGGGGCTCAGCGTGCTGGCCACACCCATTATGCGCCTGGTGCTCCCGGCTCAGCCGGAGGCCGCCCTGGCGGCGGGCCCCCACCTCCGGGTCCTGGGCTTTGCCTGTATTTTCATTTGCGTGATGAACCTGACCAACGCCATTTTGCAGACCTACGGCAAGGTGCAGATTCCCATTTTTACCGTCATCACAGGCGGTCTTGTGAAGATCGTCATGAACTATATTCTGGTGGGAACCCCGGATATCAACATCCATGGCGCGCCCATCTCGACGCTGTGCTGCTATGCCGTCATCGCGGGCCTGAACTTGATCTTTGTCTGGAAGTATTCCCCGGGCAGGACGCGGTACCTCCAGCTCTTTGCCAAGCCCGCCGCCGCCTCCGCGCTGATGGGCGGCGCGGCCTGGGCGGCCCACGGCTTCGTGAGCCGGGCCCTGTCGGGACACTCGGCTTACGGCGCCAACGCCATCGCCACCCTCTGCGGCATCCTGGCGGGAGTAATCGTTTACGCCGTTTTGGTGGTGGTGCTGCGCATTTTGCGGGCGGAGGACCTGAAAACGATACCCCATGGGACAAAATTGGCAAAATTGTTGCATTTGCGTTAAAAAAGTGTTTAGAAAACAAGAACTTTAACATTTTTCCAACTTTTTTCTCGAATTTTCTTGCAAAGGCGGGCAATCTATGGTAGATTTTCAAAGGAAGAGCCGCTATGGCTGGGAGGATTTCCTGGAGATCATGCGTCTTCTCCGCGCTCCGGGGGGCTGCCCTTGGGACGCGGAGCAGACCCACGCCTCCATCCGCCGGAATTTTCTGGAGGAGACCTATGAGGCGCTGGACGCCCTGGACCGGGACAGTCCTGTGGATATGCAGGAGGAACTGGGGGACGTGCTGATGCAGGTGGCCTTCCACGCCCAGATCGAGGCGGAGCGGGGCCGTTTTACGATGGAGGATGTGGTGGACGGCGTGGCCCAAAAGCTGGTCTACCGGCATCCCCATGTGTTTGGAGACGCCCAGGTGAACGGCAGCGAGGAGGTCCTGGTGAACTGGGAGGCGCTGAAGCGGAAGGAAAAGTCCCAGTCCACTACGGCCGACGCCGTGGAGGCCGTGCCCCATACGCTGCCCGCTCTGTGGCGGGCAGAGAAGATCAGCGGGAAGACCGCCAAGGCCGGGTTTGACTGGTCCAGCGCCCTCAGCGCCCTGGGGAAGCTGGAGGAGGAGGTCCGGGAGCTTCGCGCCGCGCTGGAGGCCGGGGGCCCGCCCTCAGGGCCCCACGGCACGGAGGAGGAGCTGGGGGACCTGCTCTTCATCGCCGCCAAGGTGGCGCAGATGTCCGGCGTGGACCCGGAGGAGGCGCTCCACCGGGCCTGCGACAAGTTTGACGCCCGCTTCCGCCGGGTGGAGGACTTGGCGGACAAGCCGCTTGACCAGTACGCTGAGGCGGAGCTGGTGGAGCTTTGGAACCGCGCGAAGAAAGCAGCTTCTTACACGCAGCAGCGTTAAGAATACAGAACACAAATGATTTCAGGAGGATAGCATTCATGAACAAAGCAGAATTGATCAATGTGGTTTCCGCGGCTGCGGAGGTCTCCAAGAAAGATGCCGAGACCGTCATCACCGCGACCCTGGACGCCATTACCGATGCCTTGAAGGAGGGAGAGAAGGTCCAGCTGGTCGGCTTTGGCTCGTTTGAGGTGAAAAAGCGCGCCGCCCGGGTGGGCCGGAACCCCAAGACCAAGGAGCCCATTGAAATTCCTGCTTCCACCGTGCCTGTGTTCAAGGCAGGCAAGGTCCTGAAGGACATCGTGGGCGGTTGAGCCGGGGAGAAGGTCTCGCCGGAGGATATTCCGTCAAAGGGCTGCCGGCAGGATCTGCCGGCAGTTTTCATATGAAAAGCCCTCTTTCAGAGGGCTTGGGAGGTTGCTGAAATGCGTTTGGATAAATATCTCAAGGTCTCCCGGCTGATCAAGCGGAGGACCATGGCCAACGAGGCCTGTGACAACGGTCTGGTCTGCGTCAATGGCCGGGCGGCCCGGGCCTCTTACGAGGTGAAGGTGGGGGATCAGATTTCCCTCCGCCTGGGCGCGCGGGAGGTCACGGTGGAAGTGCTTTCCGTTCAGGAGACTGTCCGTCAGGCGGACGCCGCCGCGCTTTACAAACAACTGTCATAATCCCGTCCCTCCGGCCATATTCTTTGGACAGGGAGGGACGAACCATGAACGATTATACTGTGCCCCAAACCGCCCACCGGCTGGAGCTGGATGGCCGGGAGAGCCTGACCGTCTCCGGCGTGGAGGATGTGGAGCGTTTTGACGAGACCGGCATCGTCATGTCCACCGCTGTGGGGACCCTTGTGATTACGGGAGAGGACCTGCACATTGGCAAGCTGTCCCTGGATGGGGGAGAGCTCCATGTGGACGGGCGGATCGACTCGCTGACCTATGAGGACCAGGGACCTGGCCGGGGCGGTTTCCTGAGCCGGCTTTTCGGATAGGCATGGGAAGCCAGGCTGCCGGGCAGCTGCTGGTATTTGGGCAGTCCATTTTACTGGGGCTGTCCGCCGGACTGCTGTATGATCTGCTGCGTCCCTTTCGAATTCGGGCGCCCCGTTTTACCGCCGTGCTGGATTTGGGCTATTGCCTGGCGGTGGGCGGCGCGATGTTTCTCTTTCTTCTCCGCCGGGGATCGGGGCAGCTGCGGGGCTTTATGATTTTGGGAGCGGCAGGGGGCGCGGTGCTGTTTTTTTGCGCCTTTTCCGGACTTCTGCGCCCTGTGTGGGTCTTTTGGGCGGATACGCTGGCCTTTTTGGCGGAACTGGTGTGCCTGCCTCTGCGGTGGACCAAGAAATTTTGCAAAAAAATGCTCCGTCAGGTAAAAAACCTCTTTTATTTTTGGCGCAAATGCTTTACAATAAGAGGCAACGGGTACGGACCCGCGAAAGGGGGCGGCAGAGGTGGCAAAGCAAAAAAAGAGAGTAAGAAGGCAGCTCCGCATGGGTCTTTTGACAAAGCTGCTGGTGGTGCTTCTG
This sequence comes from uncultured Oscillibacter sp., assembly GCF_910579365.1. Lineage (GTDB taxonomy): Bacteria > Bacillota > Clostridia > Oscillospirales > Oscillospiraceae > Oscillibacter. The sequence continues at coordinate 2,528 of NZ_CAJTUX010000056.1, read as the reverse complement.
CTGGCCGCGCTGGGCTGCCAGGTGTACGCCCTTCGGGAACAGGTGGCGGACGCGGAGGCGGAAAAGGCGCGCGTCGCCGCCCTGGTGGAAAGAAGGCGTCAGGAGAACGATGCGCTGACGGAGGACATCGCCGAGGGCTGCACTCCTGAAAAAATGCAGGAGATCGCCCGCCGGGAGCTGGGATGGGCGCTGCCCGGCGAGTATGTGTTTGACGTTGGGAGCTGACCGTTTACGGCGTTTGGGCCGTATTCCCCGCGCGAATCAAGGGAAGGAGAAACAAAAAACCGTATGGAGCCTCAGGTAGGGAGCATTTTGGAAGGCAAAGTTACCAGCATCATGAAATTTGGCGCTTTTGTGGCGCTGGAGGGAGGCGGCTCCGGGCTGGTACATATTTCGGAGATCGCCAACACCTTTGTGGAAGATGTGCATGATTTTCTTCAGACAGGGCAGGCGGTGAAGGTGCTGGTCCTGTCGGCGGAGAATGGGAGGGTGAACCTCTCCATTAAAAAGGCGCTGCCGCAGCAGGAGCGGCGGACACCCAGACCGCCCCGGCCGGTGTCCGCGCCAAGACCGCAGCCGGCTCCGGGCCGGGGAAGAGCCGCGCCGCTGCCTCCGTCGGGGGACCAGGCGTTCGAGGACAAGCTGAAGCAGTTCCTGTCTTCCTCCGAGGGAAAGATGGCGGACCTGAATCGCAGTATGGACGGTAAACGCGGCGGAAGGCGGAGAAAGTAAGACTGTGCCGGTGGCGCGGATTGCCGCGTAGTCCGGAAACGGAAATTTCAAAAGCCGCCGTCCAGGGCAATTCCATATTCGTTCATTCTATATCATGGAACAGGACGCCGCCTGCACATCCGCAGGCGGCGTCTCTATTCGGAATTTAAACCGTTCAATCTGCCTGGTTCCCTTTTGTTCCAGAGGCGTCAAACCATTGTGCCGCAGAAGTTCCAGACGCAAAAAGACCCTGCTCAATCCGCCAAGTCCCGCAGACTTGTTCAGATTGGCCAGGGCCGTTCAAACGCGGGGGCCAACGGGCCCCCGCGCAGAATTATTTAATCCTCTTCGTCGGTAACGATCAGACCATAGCCGCCGCTTTTCCGGCGGTAGACGATGCACAGGCTGTCGTCCTCGCTGCTGCGGAAAACGAAGAAGCTGTGATCCAGCAGATTCATCTGCAAAATGGCCTCCTCCGTGCTCATAGGCTTCACCGCGAAGCGCTTGGTGCGGACGACGGTGAACTCCTTCTCCTCCGCTATGTCAAAATCGCTGGCGGGGGTGGGAGGCGGGAACCCCTCACTCCGCAAGCGCTTGGAGAGCCGGGTCTTGTTTTTCAAAATCTGGCGTTCAATATAGCCCACAGCGGCGTCCACGGCGCCGCGCATATCGCCATCCGGCGCTTCCGTCTGCGCACGAAGCAGGGCGCTTCCGCTCCGGACCGTGATTTCCACGGCGCAACGGTGATCCTTTTCCACCGAGAACGTCACAAACGCGGTGGTATCATCCCGAAAATACTTCTCCAGTTTGGAAATCTTCTTTTCCGTGTAAGCCTTGATGGAATCGTTAAGGGAGACCTTCTTGCAAGCGTACGTATACTTCATCGAGATCGCTCCTTTCGTGTGAAAGAGGAACCGGAAAACCCTCTTTTAGATAATATAACATATTTGTATTGAAATTGGAAGAGAAAAGAGAGCGCTTTTTCAAAATATTCACAAAAATTTTTGGTTCGGCGCGTCAATCCCACCGTTTCACAAAAAATTACAAAAATTGGCAAAACTTCCTATTTACAAAAAACTGGAAACATGGTACTTTGATATAGGAAGCTTTCCAATATCCCACCCGCTTGGGCCGCACGGTATTTTGCCGCGCGGCCCCTTTTTTGCGCCGCGCCAAAAGCTGAAATCCCCCCCCGATAAGCTGGAAGGTATCAGTGTGGTTTTTCTTTTTGTAATTTAGTCTCGATATTTGACTATTGTTGTAGACAAAATGCTGTGATAGCGTGTTGGCGGCTGGGTAGCCCGCCACGGCTGACAGTTGGGTGGTTATTTGGGCTTGGGTATAAGGCGGGATTAGAGGTTGGTTCCGCTCCTTCGCAATTCTCCGCTGATTGTCTCGGAGGTTGGAAAGCTGGTCCCCGTGAGAATTGCTGTCGCGTTGCTGTCTGCGGACATGGGAAATTTAGGCGGTCACTGTTGGACCGCTGGGGAACATGAAAAACAGGGGGTCAGGGCGGCCTCCTGGGACAGGCCCTTCCGCTTTCGGGCGCTGAACAGGTTGTTTCCCAAGCTCATGATGCGACCTCCTGTTTTGAATATGGCTCTATTATAGAGCGTTTTCCCGGGAAATGCCAGCGGCGCTCCCTTGCGGTTTCGCCCGGATTCCAGGCAGGCCGGGAGAGCGGCAAAATTCAGGCTTGCCCGCCGACGGGAGATGGAGTATACTTGGACGAAGAGCCGCCTACGATACAGACGCGGCAGGAGACGGGGCGGCAACGGCATCCAGCTTCCGTGAATCGGAAATCCGAGGCCCCGGAC
>NZ_CAJTUX010000055.1 GCF_910579365.1 uncultured Oscillibacter sp. | reverse complement strand
CCTCCGCCGGCGCCCAGTGCGACCACGTGAACCACGTGTCCACCCAGCTGCCCTACGCCATTACCTGCGCGGTGGTGTCCGGCGTGACCTACCTCATCGCGGGCATCCTGGTAAGCGTGGGCGCGCCCGGCCTGCTGGGCCTGCCCATCGGCATTTTGCTGATGATCGGCACGCTGTTCGTGCTCCGGTCCAGAAACAAAAGCGCCGCCTGAATCTCCTCCTGACGTCCAGAGCGCCCGGCCGCCGGCCGGGCGCTTTTTTTGCTTGACAGGGGCTCTTTTTTGTATTATTATACTATTGTATCAATTCAATAATACATAGAAGGGGAGCGTGTTCATGAGACGTTTGCAAGGGCGGGGTTTTAGCTCCATGGAGCTGAAGTGGATTGCGTTAGGGCTGATGGTCCTGGACCACATTCATTATCTTTTTGCCTACACAGGGCGGATTCCGGAGTGGTTCAGCATGGCGGGGCGGCTGTCCGCGCCGCTGTTCCTCTTCTGCCTCGCGGAGGGATTCACCCATACGCACAATCGAAGGCGCTACTTTTTAAAAGTATATGCCATTCACCTTCTTATGTCCGGCCTGCTGCTTCTGATGATGTGCGGCGTCCTTCCGGTCCGCCCCGACGGATTCTATCCCCTGAACGGCATGATGACCTCCTTTGCGATCTTGATGGCGGTCTTTCAGGGCATGGACTGGCTGGGGGAAAAACGCTGGGGCCCCGGGCTGGCGGCGGTGATCCTGCCGCTGGCGTGGCCCGTTCTGGCGGGGCTGCTGATGCGGGGCGCGCCCGCTTTGCGGATGCCCCTGACCGTCCTGGGGTATACGCTGCTGCCCATGTGGAACAGCAATCCGGACGCCAATATCTTTGTCATCCTTACAGGTATTCTTCTCTACGGCTTCCGGAGAAACCGGAGGGTTCAGGCCGGAATCTTTGTGGCCGGGACGATGGTCTGTTCCTTCCTCCTCCCCCTGCTGGTGCTCTCCCGGTCGCCGGAGTTCCACTGGACCATGATGTTCACCACCGTTTACGAGTGGTACGGCGCCCTTGCGGCTCTTCTGATGCTGTGCTATAATGAGGAGCGGGGCCGGGGACCGAAGCGGTTTTTCTACTGGTTCTATCCGGCCCACATTTATGTATTATACGCGCTTTCCTGGGCGGCGTATCCTCTCTTGGCGTGAGGAGTCCCCCGGAGGAAGGGAAGGGAGCGCCGCTATGTTTGAGATGTTTCAAAGCCTGCTGGACCTGCTGAACCGGGGAGAGGACGCTGTGCTGGTCACGGTGGCATCGGCCCAGGGGTCTACCCCCCGGGGGGCCGGGTCCCAGCTTCTGGCGGGCCGGGAGGGCCTTGTCGCCGGGACCATCGGCGGCGGGCCGGGGGAGGCCCAGGCCCTGGCTCTGGCGGAGGAGGTGCTGGAGAAGAGGGGGACCGCCGTGCGCCGCCTGGAGCTCCGCCACGGGGGGGAGCTGGACTCCGTCTGCGGCGGGGAGCAGACGGTGCTGCTCCAGTTTGTTCCCCGGGACGCCGCCGCCTGGAGGACCCTGGCCCGGGAGGTCCTGGCGCGGCTGGAGGCCCACCGGGGCGGCGGGCTGGTCCTGGAAACCGGCGCGGACCCGGCGCTGCTGGAGGAGACCCCAAGCTGCCCCGTCTGGGACGGGCGGCGGCTGACCCTGCCTCTGCCGGTGGGAGAGCGGGTGGTGATCTTCGGTGGCGGGCACTGCGCCCTGGCCCTGGTGCCGGTGCTGCGGAGCGTGGGCTTCCGGGTGGCGGTGTTTGACGACCGGCCGGAGTTTGCCTCCGCGGAGCGGTTCCCAGAGGCGGAGACGGTGGTCTGCCACAGCTATACCGACATCGCCGCCGGGCTGGAGCTGACGGCGGAGGACTACGCTGTGGTCATGACCAGCGGGCACAGCCACGACTTCGAGGTGGAGGAGCAGCTGCTCCGGCGGCCCCTGGCTTACGTGGGGGTCATGGGCTCCCGGACAAAGACGGCCTATGTCAACGGAAAGCTCCGGGAGGCGGGCGTTCCCGAGGATGCCATCTCCCGGGTGCACACCCCCATTGGCGCCGCCATCAAGGCGGTGACGCCGGAGGAGATTGCCGTCAGCGTCACGGGGGAGCTGATCTATGAGCGGGCCCTGCGCAGAGAGGCCGCCGGAGAGGCGGCCCACGGATGCCCCTCCCATTTGTAAGAAGTTTCGACGGAGCAAAAAAGCCCCCCTGCCGGGAACCGGCAGGGGGGCTTCAGGCTGTGTGTGGGGGACGCCTCCGGCGCTTGGGCCGGGGGTTCAGCGGTTCAGGAATTCGTCGGGATTCACCGGCTCCCCGTCCTGGGAGACGGAGAAGTGCAGGTGCGGGCTCTGGGCGGCCTCGGCGGCGGCGGTGACGCCCACCGCGCCGATGATCTGCCCGGCAGTGACCAGGTCCCCGGGCAGTACCGTGGGCGTGTCCTGGAGGTTGGAGTACGTGGTGGTGCAGCCTCCGGGATGGTCAATTACCACCGTGGTGCCCATCAGAGGATCGTTCTCCACCGAGGCCACCGTGCCGGCGGAGGCGGCCAGGACCGTGGTTCCCGGCGTGGCGGAGATGTCCACGCCGTCATGGGTCCGCCAGTCCGCCAGAGTGGGGCTGTAGACCAGCTGGTCCACGGAGAAGGCCATCAGCACCTCGCCCTTCAGCGGCGAGACCACCAGCTGGGGGGCCTCCGCCGCCACCGGCGTGCTGTCCACCTCCACCTCGGGCATGGTGGGGACGATCTCTACCTCCACCGGGGCCGGGGCGGAGGCTTCCACCGGGGGCTCCTCCTCGTCCGGCTCGGGCTCGGGGACATACACGTCCCCCACCGGGGCGCTGACCGCCGCCGGAGGCGGGACCTCTTCTGCCGGAGCCTCATCCCCGGAGAAGAGCAGGAAATAGCCGCAGACGCCGGCGACGGCCAGACAGAGGGCCAGAAGAATATAGAAGCCCGCGCCGCTGAGGATGGATTTCAGTTTGTGTTCCATGCAAGAGTTCCTCCCTCATTTAAAAAGTCTGAGGGAAGTATGGACGCTTTCTGCCAGAATTATACTGGCTCCGTCATTTTACTTTCGCCGCTCCAGGGCGGCGGCGTAGAGCTCGTTTTTCCCCAGGCCGGTGTGGTCCGCCACCTCCCTGGCGGCGTCCTTTAACCGGGCCCCGGCCTCCACCAGGGCCAGTACCTGGGCCGCGCCCTCCTCCAGGGAGACGGCGGCAACCGCCTCCGGCGAGGCGCCCGCCACCACCAGGACGTACTCCCCTCTGGGGGCGGTTTCCTCGTAATAGGCGGCGGCCTCCCCCAGGGTGCAGCGGCGGGTCTCCTCGTGGAGCTTGGTCAGCTCCCGGCAGAGGGCGATCCGGCGCTCCGGGCCAAAGGTCTCGCAGAAGTCCGCCAGCGTGGACCGGAGCTTGTGGGGGGCCTCGTGGAAGATCATGGTCCGCCGCTCGTTCCGGAGGCTCTCCAGATGCTCCCGCCGGCTCTTTTTGCTGACGGACAGGAAACCCTCGAAGGTGAAGCGCCCCGTGGGCAGACCGCTGACCGCCAGGGCGTTCACCGCGGCGCAGCAGCCGGGGATGGACAGCACCGTCACGCCGTGTTCCCCGCAGAGACGGACCAGGTCCTCCCCGGGGTCCGAGACGGCGGGGGTGCCGGCGTCCGTGACCAGGGCGCAGCTCTCCCCCGCCAGAAGGCGGGCGAGGACGGTCTGCCCGGCGGAGACGTGGTTGTGCTCGTGATAGCTCACCAGGGGCTTTTTGATTTGAAAGTGATTCAGCAGCTTCAAGGACACCCGGGTGTCCTCCGCCGCGATGAAATCCACCGCCGCCAGAGTCTCCACGGCTCTGGGGGACAGGTCCCCCAGGTTGCCGATGGGTGTGGCGACCAGATACAGCGTTCCGCTCATGGCGCGTTCACCTCTCTAAAATAGATGCGGTCCAATTCCGCCGTGGGTCCGCCGCCGGAGGACTCCAGAATCAGTGGAGGCGCAACGGTCAGCCCCGGTCTGCCGCCCCGGCGGGCCTCCGCCAGCACCAGGGAGGGGGCCGCCTGGGGTCTGGAGCAGACGAAGCGCAGCCGCTTGGCCTCCAGACCCTCCTGCCGCAGGGTGCAGAGAAGGTCCGCCAGCCGCTCCGGCTTGTGGACCAGACAGAGGGACCCGCCCCACCGCAGCAGCCGCGAGGCGGTACGGCAGACGTCCTCCAGGGTGCAGGTCTCCTCCGTCCGGGCGGCCCGGCGGGGGGCCGTTTGGGGCGGGGGGCCGCTGGAGAGGGGGAAGTAGGGCGGATTGCAGACCGCCAGATCGAAGCGGGCGGCGGGGAGGGCCGTCTCCCGCAGGTCCTCCAGACGGAAGGTCAGGCGGTCCTTCAGGCGGTTTTCCTCCGCCGCCAGCTTCCCCAGCCGGACGGCCTCCGGCTGGATGTCCAGCCCCGTCACCGTCAAAGCGGGCTGGCGCTGGAGGAGAAGAAGGCCCAGAAGCCCCGTGCCGCAGCCCAGGTCGCAGACCCTCATCCCCGGCTTCAGCCCGGGCAGGGAGGCGAGGACAAAGCTGTCCAGCCCCGGGGGAAACTGCCCGTTTCCATAGACAAAGCGGAGGCCGCCGGGGCACAGCGCCTCCCAGTGGAGCCCCTCCGTCATGGGGCGGGGGGAAAGGCGGCCAGCTTGGCGTTCAGCTTGGAGTAAATCCGCTCCCGGAACCAGGGCTCGCTGGAGGCGGCGACGGCCTCCTCCCGGCCGAACCAGCCCACCCGGCTGTTCTCGTCGGGTTTGCAGCGCACCGGAGCGGCGGGGTCCGCCTCCAGAAGGAAGGTGACGTTCAGGTGGAGGTGGGAGGAGACATAGACGCCCCCCTTCTCGTGGCCGTCCACCGTGAGAATTTCCACGGAGTAGAGATCGGGAGACAGGGGGCGGACGTCCTCCAGGCCGCTCTCCTCCCGGACCTCCCGGAGGGCGGCGGAGAGAAGGTCCCGCTCCCCGTCGGCGTGGCCCCCCAGCCAGGCCCAGGAATCATAGAGATTGTGATAGGCCAGCAGGACCTGCCGCCGGTCCGGGCTGACCACCCAGGCGGAGGCGGTCAGGTGCGCGGCGGGATTCCTCCGGCTGTACAGCGGCTCGCCGCTCTCCAGGCGGCGGACCAGCTCGGCCCGGTCCTGGGTCTCCTGCTCGTTCCAGGGACGGAAGGCGTGCAGCTGGGCGGTTAAATTCATGGCGCAACCTCCTTTTCGTTCCTCTATGATAACACAATTTGGGAGGAAGGGGAAGCGGAAATGCGGCGGGCCGTTCGAGGCCCCTTCTCCAAGCCGGCGAAGAAAGCGCGGTTTTTTTGCCGGGACAGGGTGTTCCCGAGGAGGCGGGACCGTTTCCGGACGGCGGGCTGTGGTAGAATTTTTTGGAAAAAAGAAAAATGTGCACAATATATGGGGTTTATACAGGAAAACTGCTGTAAACTAAAAAATATGTCGAAGAAAAATTCAGGTTTTTTGTAATCCCATCTTGAAAAATCTGGAAATTTATGCTATTTTATAGAAAACGAGCTGAGAGTGTCAGGACGCTCTGACAGCCGGATCATGAAGGAAAGGGACAGGAAACATCATGGAGAATAAGAGAACTGTGCTTTTGGCGGATGCCAGTGAAGAATTCCGCTCTATGCTGCAGGAGGCCATCGAGCAGGCCGGTGAGTTTACCGTGACGGCTTCCATCGGGGACGGGCAGGAGGCGCTGGAGCTGATCGAAACCCTGAAACCCGATCTTATGCTGATGGATGTGGCCCTGCCGGGATTGGACGGACTGGGGCTGCTGAAGACGCTGAAGGACCGGGAGGGGTATATGCCCAAAACCGTCATCGTCTCCGCCTTTTGCGGAAACCAGGTTTTGGCCGACGCGGAAAAGCTGGGCGTGTGCTACTACCTGCCAAAGCCCTGCGAGCCCAACTCGCTGCTGGAGCGTATGCGGGGGATTTTTGAAAGCCCTTCTACCCCTGATATGCGGCTCTTCGCGCTGAAGAATACCGTCACCGCCGTGATTCACGAGATTGGAGTTCCCGCCCATATCAAGGGCTATCAGTACCTGCGGGAGGCCATTATGATCACCGTGAACGACATGGAGGTGATCAACGCGGTGACAAAGGTCCTCTACCCGGCGGTGGCCAAGCGCTTTGGAACCACGCCCTCCCGGGTGGAGCGGGCCATCCGTCACGCCATTGAGGTGGCCTGGGACCGGGGAGACCTGGAGACGCTGCAAAAGTACTTCGGCTATACCGTGTCCAACACCAAGGGTAAGCCCACCAATTCGGAGTTCATCGCTATGATCGCCGACCGCCTGATGCTCAACGGAGACAGCTGGGTCTTCAAGGCGTAAGCGCCGGACAACAAGGAACGGGGAGAGACACAGGGCTCTCCCCGTTTTTTTATGTTCCCGGCCCCAGGCGGGCGGCGAAGAGGGCCTTCTGGTCCTCCGTGGGGATGTCCCCCGGGGACACTACCACGATACGGTCCGGGTAGCACAGAAGCCAGGTGTTCAGGGGCGTGTCCGTGAAATAGCGGCGGTAGGCGGCTTCCGCGCCCCAGGGGGCCGGGGCCTCGGGGAGGTAGCGTACGGTGAGCCCGTAGATGGGACCGGAGACGGTGTTTTTCTTCAGGAAGTGGTTCATTGTGGCATCATAGAGCCACTGGAACCGGGGCTCGTAGATGGAATAGGACAAATGGCAGATTTTGGGCCCGTCGTGAAACAAAGCGTCCTCGGAGTACTGCCGCTCAGGGAGGAAGAAGGACCCTATGTCCACCGCCCGGCGGCTGACGTGGTCATAGCGTTCCCCAGTGAGCTCCGCCAGCGTCAGGGGAAGGTCCTCCCGGGGGGACACGTCCCACTCCCGGCCCCGGTACTCGTAGGTTTCCTCCGCGCCGCCGTCGTCAAAAAACCAGCCGAAATGGAGGGAGCCGTAGACCACCCCGCCCACAAGGGCGAAGGCTAATACCACGTCCACCGCCAGGGTCCCCGCGATGTTGACGCTCTTGGAGGCTTTCCGCTTCCGGAGGAGAGCGGTGGTCCGCCGGACCAGGAACATCAGCAGGAACAGCAGGGCGGTGTATATCCCGAAAAAGAGGACCATTCCATTCCACCCGCTGAAAACCTCCAGCGCCAGATAGACCGCCGTCAGCGCCCCCACCAGCGCCAGCCCCACCGTGTTCAGCCGCCGGAAAACCCGGCTGTTGACCGGGGCGCAGTCCCCGCCCGCCTCCACGGAGCGCCGGGATTTCTGCCGCCATCTGTAATAATAGCCCAGGGTGAAAATCTCCAGAGCCGTTATCAGCAAAAACATGGTGCCGGTGAAGAGCCGGGAGTTCTGCGCAAACAGCCGGTAGATGTCTCCGGAGATCAGGGAGTACACCATGGAGGCGGACATCAGCAGGCCAAGGGCCAGCAGGACGAAGCTGGAGGGCAGGAAGTTCTTGCGCATGGAGCGGTGGATGTTCTCCAGGCGCAGGGCCTCGTCGGTCTCCAGGGGGACGGCGTCCTCGTCCTCCGTGGAGAAAATCTGCATTTGAAACCAGTCGCAGACCTTCTTCCACCCGGCGGCGGCGCACAGCTCCTCCAGGGACTGCTGGCTCTCCGTGGGGCCGGGGTTGAACTGGGAGGCGCTGTCGCTGTAGGTAACGGCGTAGCGGACCCTCGCCGGCTCCGCCCGGCGGTATTTCCAGAAGCTGTTCCCCGTCTTCTCCAGCCGCCAGCCCTTGGCGGCCATGGCGGAGAGATGGTCCTCCACGCCCCGGTAGTCATAGAGGCAAAGGGTGTTCCAGCGGTACTTGACGGTTTTCATCCTGGGTCCTCCTCTCCCACACAGGTCTTGTAGTCCTCGGTCAAAGCCAGCAGGCGGAGGTACTCCGCCCGCAGGGTCTCCCGCCCCTTGTCCGTGATCCGGTAGCTCCGCTTCCGGCCCTCTACGGCGGTTTCCCGGATCATCTCCGCCTGTTGGAAGCGGTCCAGGAGGTTGTACAAAGTCCCGGGTCCAAGGGCCACCCGCCCATGGGTCAGCGCGGAGACCCGGGCCATGATATCCGTGCCGCAGCACTCCTCCCGAAGGGAGAGGAGTATGTAGAACATGGGCTCCGTCAGGGTCTGGAACTTTTCCCGCGCCATACCGGACCTCCTGATATCGAATATCGTTATTGCTGGTTCCAGTATAATATCGAACATCGATATTGTCAAGGGGGAATGTGAAAAAGCGAGCAGCGGAGACAGGACGCAGGGGCGGATACGCCGGTTTGCCCCTGCACAATGGACTCTTCGAATAATCGTTTCCACGCGGAAACGCGGCTGACCCGAAGGCCAGCCGCGTGGCGGAACCATTACGCCAGTTCCGCCATACCCGTATAGAGCTGGTAGTACCGCCCCTTTTGCTCCAGCAAATCGTCGTGGTCGCCCCGCTCGATGATCTCCCCCTGTTCCAGGACCATAATGGCCTTGGAGTTGCGGACGGTGGAGAGCCGGTGGGCAATGACGAAGACCGTCCGGCCGGCCATAAGGCGGTCCATGCCCCGCTCGATGAGCGTTTCCGTCCGGGTGTCGATGGAGCTGGTGGCCTCGTCCAGGATAAGCACCGGCGGGTTGGCGCAGGCGGCCCGGGCGATGTTCAAAAGCTGCCGCTCCCCCTGGCTGAGGCTGCCGCCGTCGCCGGAGAGGACGGTCTGATAGCCCTGGGGCAGATGGCGGATGAAGCCGTCCGCCCCCGCCAGCTTCGCCGCCGCCTCCACCTCCTCGTCTGTGGCGTCCAGGCGGCCGTAGCGGATGTTGTCCGCCACGGTGCCGGTGAAGAGATGGGTGTCTTGAAGCACCACGCCCAGAGAGCGGCGGAGGGACTCCTTGGCAATGTCCCGGATGTCCAGCCCGTCGTAGGTGATGGCGCCGCCCTGAATTTCGTAAAAGCGGTTGATGAGGCTGGTGATGGTGGTCTTCCCCGCGCCGGTGGAGCCCACGAAGGCGATCTTCTGCCCGGGCTTTGCGAAGAGGGAGACGTCGTGGAGGATGGTCCGGTCCTCGTCATAGCCGAAGACCACATGGTCGAACCGGACGTCCCCCCGGAGGGGAACCAGGGTTCCGTCGGGCTTCAGCCAGGCCCAGGCGTTCGTGTCCCGGTGGACCCGGGTGAGGGTTCCGGTCTCGTCCTCCGCCGCCCGGACCAAACGGATTTTGCCCTCGTCGGCCTCCGGCGGGGTCTCCATGATCTCAAAGATGCGCTCCGCGCCGGCCACGGCGGAGAGAAGGGTGTTCACCTGTTGGGAAATTTGGGTGATAGGCTGGCCCACCTGCCGGGAGTACTGGAGAAAGGCCGCCAGTCCGCCCAAATCGCCGTTCCGGATGGCCAGGAGGCCCCCCACGCAGCAGGTGACGGCGTAGTTGATATAGTTCAGGTTTCCCATGGCGGGCATCATCATCCCGGAGAAAATCTGGGCCCGGGCGGCCGCGTCCCGATAGGCCGTGTTCCGCTTTTGGAAATCCGCCTGGGCCTCCCGCTCGTGGTTGAAGACCTTGATGACCTTCTGCCCCTCGATCATCTCCTCAATGTAGCCGTTCACGTCGCCCAGGGCCTTTTGCTGCTGGGCGAAGTAGCGGCGGGAGCGGGAGCCGATGGTCTTCACCACCAGCAGCATCACCGCCAGCGTGGCGAAGGTGATGAGCGTCAGGGCGGGGCTGAGGACCAGCATCATGACGATGGTGCCGGTGAAGTTCAGCGTGCAGGAAATCAGGTTTCCGAAGCTGTTGTTCAGGGCCTCGGAGACGGTTTCGATGTCGTTGGTGTAGCGGCTCATGAGCTCGCCGTGGGTGTGGGTGTCGAAAAATTTCAGGGGCAGGTTCTGCATCCGGCCGAAGAGGTCGGACCGGATGTTTGCCACCGTGGTCTGGGAGATGTGGACCATGATCCGGCTGTAGCCGAAGGAGGCCGCCGCGCCCAGGATATAGACCAGGGCCATGACTGCCAGCATCCGGGCAAGGCCCGGGAAGTCGCCGGGGAGAATATAGTCGTTAATCAGGGGCCGGATGAGGTAGGACCCGCCCACGGTGCAGGCGGAGCTGACGACCAGCAGCAGTGCCACCAGAGCCAGATGGGGTTTGTAGCGGCCAAGATACCGCATGAGCTTGGCCAGGGCGCCCCGGATGTTTTTCGGCTTGCGGAAGCCGCCGGGGCCTCCCGGACCTCCCGGGCCGCCGGGACCGCCGTGTCCATGTTTAGCCATCGATGCTCACTCCTTCCTGCTGGGAACGGTAGACCTCCTGGTAGATGCCGCAGGTCTTCATCAGCTCCTCATGGGTTCCCTGGGCGGCGATGCGCCCGCCGTCCATCACCAGAATCAGGTCCGCCTCCCGGACGGAGGCCACCCGCTGGGCGATGATAAGCTTGGTGGCGTCCTTCAGCTCCGAGGCGAAGGCGGCGCGGATTTTGGCGTCTGTCGCCGTGTCCACGGCGCTGGTGGAGTCGTCCAGAATCAGGACCTTGGGCCGCTTCAAAATCGCCCGGGCGATGCACAGGCGCTGCTTCTGCCCGCCGGAGACGTTCACGCCGCCCTGGCCCAGGTCGGTGTCCAGACCGTCGGGCATCCGCTCCAGAAACTCGTCGGCGCAGGCGGCCCGGCAGGCGGCCCAGAGCGCTTCCTCCGTGGCCTCCGGGTTTCCCCAAAGGAGGTTTTCCCGAATGGTCCCGGTGAACAGGGTGTTCTTTTGCAGCACCATGCTGACGGACTCCCGGAGGTGCTCCATGGTGTAGGCGGATACGGGCCGTCCGCCTACGGACACCGTGCCCTTGTCCGCCTCGTAGAGCCGGGGAATGAGGGAGACCAGGGAGGTCTTGCCGCTGCCGGTGCCCCCCAGGACGCCCACGGTGCAGCCGGAGGGGATGTGGAGGCTGATATCCTCCAGAATCCATCCGGCGCTTTCGGCGTTGTACTTGAAGGACACGTGGTCAAAGTCAATGGAACCGTCCGCCACGGCGGCGGGGAGGCCGTCCGCGCCGGTTTCCGCCCCGCTGTCGGTGATGGCGGGAACCTCGCTGAGAACTTCCGTCACCCGCTTGGCGCAGGCGATGGTGCGGGTGAGCATCATGAAGATCATGGAGACCATCATCAGGGACATCATGATCTGGCTGATGTAAGTGAAGTAGGTGATGAGCTTTCCGGCCTCCAGGGTGCCGGCGTAGACCATCTGCCCGCCGAACCACATGACGGCGATGATGGTGCCGTAGACGATCAGCATCATCAACGGCATGTTGATGACCACCTTGCCGAAGGCCCGGAGGGAGGTGTTCTTCAAATCGTTGTTCCGCTCGGCGAACTTCTCCCGCTCCCGGTCCTCCCGGACGAAGGATTTTACGACGCGGATGCCCGCCAGGTTCTCCTGCACCACCAGGTTCAGCGCGTCGGTCTTCTCCTGGAGGGAGCGGAAGAGAGGCCCGATTTTCACCAGCAGCAGGACCACAACCACCAGCAGCAGAGGCAGGGCCACCAGGAAGATGTTGCTGAGGCGGTAGCTGATGCGGATGGAGAAAAACAGGGCGGAGACCAGCATCACCGGGGCCCGGACCATGAGACGCATGGACATCATCAGGGACATTTGCAGGTTGTGGACGTCGTTGGTCAGCCGGGTCACCAGGGAGGCGGTGGAGAACTTCTCGATGTTGGAGAAGGCGAAGGTCTGGATGTGGTCGTACTCCGCCTGCCGGAGGTTCGCGCCAAAGCCCATGCCCGCCACGGAGGAGGTCACCGCCGCCCCCAGGCCGAAGCACAGGGAGGCCACCGCCAGAACAACCATCAGCGCGCCCTTGCGGAGTATAAAGGACTGGTCCCCGTTGGCGATGCCGATGTCCACAATGTCGCTCATCACCAGGGGAATCAGCAGTTCGAAGACGGCCTCCATGGCGCTGCACGCCACGCCCACAAGAATCCACAGGGCATAGGGCCGGGCATGGGGCCAAAGTTTCTTGGTCATACTTGGGAATCCTCCTTGAGATTTTGAATCACGCGGTTCAGAAGGGCCGCCAGGGTCTCCTTCTCCTCCGGCGCAAAGCCCCGGACCATGGCTTCCTCCACATCCAGAAAGCTCCGCTGGAACAGGGCCTGCTGCTCCGCGCCCTTTTCCGTCAGCGTGATGAGGCGGCGGCGGGCGTCCCGTCCGCTGACGGAGCGGCGGACCAGGTCCTTTTCCTCCATCCGGTCCAGAATGCCGTTGACGGTGGAGGGCTTTACCCGCAGATAGGCCGTCAGCTCATGCTGGAGGGCATGCCCGCCTTGCTGGTTGAGGTAGAGCAAAACGTGGGTCTGCCCCGGCGTCACGTCATACTGGGAGACTCGGGCGTCCATGGCGGCCTTGGACATGTGGGCCGCCCAGCCCAGGGTGGGGCCCAGGCTTTGACAGCGGTCGTTCATCGGCAAGCTCCTTCCACGTCCCCGTTGGGACAAAATCGTTAGTGCGCTAAATGTTAGCGTGCTAAATATTAGCAGATTCCAACTGATCTGTCAAGGGTGAAATTTGGATTATTTTTGAATGATTTGTAAATAAAAGGAGGAAAAATTTGTCGGTTGTAAACAAAGTGTGAAGGTTGTGGGAAAGCCGTTGACATTCCGCAAGACTGCCGTTATGATAAACCCAACAAGCGAGAACCGCTTGTCGACCCCACCATTTTCCCTCTCCTTTCTCTACAATCATACAGGAAAGCGGGCAGCCCCAACGGGCTGCCCGCTTTCCGTTTGCCCCCCCCTCTGCCGCCGCTTTGGAAAGAGTGAGGCGGGACGGACGGAGCAGGGAGAGGGTTCAACTGTTTATCAATGTATTTTTATTGAAAAACGATAAAAACTTATTGACAATCAAATGAGACCATGATAGGATACCAGAAAAAGGAGGCGGTTTATTATGAGTCTGACGATACTGTTGATTCCCGCCGCGCTGGTGCTGGCCATCTGGGGCGGCGTGATGGCAGTGAGCGGATTCCGGCAGGGGAATAAGCTGAAAATTTTCTCCGGCGCCGGGGCGTTTGCGCTTTTGGCGGCGGGGATGGCGGTGATGATGGAGTTCATCACGAGGCCGCTTTGAGAGGGGGAAGGACGATGGAAAAAATCCCGGTGTGGAAAATCGCCAGGGTGCTCTATGTCCTGGTGTTGGTTACGTTGGTCTGCAATTTGATCGCTTTGTTTTTGGTTCCCACTTTCGTGGCGTTGAAGGGAAATCTGTTTGAGCTCCTGGACATATGGCATGACCCGCAGGACCCGGTCAATCCTCTGGTTGTCACGCTCCTCATGTGGCCCAACATGATTTTGAGGGAAAATATTGCTTATGAGCAGGTTCTGACCCTGTTCCTCCTCTTCTCCGGCTGCTGTACCGCCGTCATCCTCTGGCAGGCCCGGCGGGTGCTGCAAACCATCCTCCGGGGGGAACCCTTCGCGGCGTCGAACGCCGTCAGCCTTCGGCGGGCGGCGTGGGCGTGCTTCCTCATTGCCGGGGCGGCCTTGGCAAGGGTGATTTTCAGCGTGTGTTACTATCGCTCGCCGCTTCCCCTGGCCAGCTACAACGCCCTGTTTGTGCCTATGTTCGCCATGGGAGGCTCGCTGTGTCTCGTCATGTCCGCCCTCTTCCGCCAGGCGGCGGAGCTGAAGGCGGAGAACGACCTGACCATTTGAGGTGGGGCCATGATTGTTGTGAATCTGGACGTGATGATGGCGAAGCGGAAAATGAGCCTCTCCCAGCTCTCGGAGAAGGTGGACATCACCCTTGCGAACCTGTCGGTGCTGAAAAACAACAAGGCCAAGGCGGTGCGCTTCTCCACCCTGGAGGCGGTCTGCGCCGCCCTGGACTGTCAGCCCGGGGACCTTTTGGAGTATGTTCCGGATGAGGCGGGACCTGTGGATTAGAAACGAAACCGTCCGCGACAGGCGGACGATCGAATAAGGAGACATTCATATGAGCGAATTGATCAACGCCCTTCCGCCGGAAGGGTCCGCGAAGCGTACCCAAACATGGAAATTGGCAGGGGAGTCCATACGCCGCTATCGGCTGTTTCTGGTCCTGACGCTGGGGGTTTGTCTTCTGCTGGTGGACGGCCTTTTCTGGCACGGACCCTCCGCCGGGCTGACGGCTGCGGTGTTCGCCTGGTACGCGCTGGCCGCAGCCTGGATGGGACCGGGGATGTTCGAGACGCGGTCCAGCCGGGTTCTGCTGGCGGCGAACCTCTTCCTGGCCGCCACCATGGCCCTGGGGTCCAACTGGTATTTCCGCTGCTGGAATCTGCTGGCGCTGCTGGTGCTGATTCCCGTCCACGTCACGGCGGGACTTGGGAGCCGCCCCTGGTGGGACCCTTGGATGCTGGGGGAGCGGTGCAGGCTCCTGTTCCAGGGGCTGTTTGGAAACCTGTGGGCCTGCTTCGCGGCGGCGGTTCCCAACAAGCGGGAGAGCGGCCGGCCCGGCCGGACCATGGCGGTGGTCCTGGGGCTCTGCGGGGCGGTGGCGCTGGTGTCCATTCTGCTTCCGGTGCTGATGTCGGCGGACGCCCTCTTTGCCGCGTCGCTGGAGGCGCTGAACTGGAATATCCGCGCGCTCCCCTTCGGCGACGTGCTTCAGCGGCTCTTCTGGGCGCTGGTGCTGACGCCGTTCGTCTTCAGCCTCCTCTACGCCATGGCCCACCCGAAGCTGCTGTGCCCGGCGGAGGAGAAAAAGGTCCTCCGGGCGGACGCCCTGGGCTTCGTGCTGGCGCTGGCGGCGGTGGACGGGCTGTATCTGGCCTTCCTGGCGGTGCAGTCCGCCGGGCTCTTCGGCGGGCCAGAGTACGTGGAGAGCCTGGGGGTGAGCTACGCCGAGTGGGCCCGGAGCGGGTTTTTCCAGATGGTGGGGGTGACGGTGGGGAACCTGAGCCTGACCCTGGCGTGCCTGTGCCTTTCCCGGCGGGAGGGCGGGGCCTGGAGGGTTTTGCGGGGCCTGTGCGCGCTGCTGGCGGGAGAGAGCCTGATTCTGCTGGCCTCCGCCGCCTGGAAGATGACGCTGTACGTCCGGGCCTATGGTCTGAGCTTCAAGCGCTGCATGACCTATTGGGGCATGGGGATGATGGCCCTGTTTCTCCTGGCGGGACTGTGGAAGGCGAAGAGCCCGGACTTTGGGTTCTGCAAATGGGCCTTCCCCCTGGCGCTGGCAGGCTGGCTGGTCATCAACTGCGTGCCGGTGGACTATCTGGTTGCCAGGAATCAGGTGGACCGCTATTTGAGCGGGGAGAGCGCCGCAGTCAGCGTCCACTATCTGGTATACAGCCTCTCATACGACACGCTGTCCCAGCTGGAGCGGCTGGACGGAGAGCGCCCGGTCTGTGCGTACGACGGTTACGGGAACGGCGGGCCCCTGGCGGAGCTGCTGGCACAGCGGAGGGCCCGGGCGGAGTCGGAGTGCCGGGATTGGCGCTCCTGGTCCTTGTCGGCGTGTCTTGCGGCGGGGGGAATGCAGCCATAAAAAGGGACAAAAACCAAGGGCCAGCCTGGTGGAAAGGCTGGCCCTTGTCTTCACTGTCCCCCCAGCGCGCTGTTGGAAGGTCCGGGCGGACATGCGTGCCGGGTATATGGGATCGGAGAAGCGGTTTTATTTGAGCAGGGAAGCGGCGATGGCGTCGGCCAGGGCGTCGATCTCCGACTCGTTCTGCGGCTGGAGCGAGGAGGTGATGGTCATCTCGTCGTCCAGGATTTCCATGTGCTTGAGCTGCTCGATTTCCTCCCGCATCAGCGCGCCGGAGCGGGGCGCCCAGGAGCCGCTGCCCATGATGGCCACGGTGCGCTTCTGGAGGTTCAGGGCCTTCATGTCCATGAGGAAGTTGTGCATGGGCGGGAAAATCCCCAGGTTGTAGGTGACGGAGGCCAGGACCAGATGGCTGTACTTGAAGAGGTCGGAGATGAGGTAGCTGACATGGGTGCTGGACACGTCATAGAGCCGGGTGTTGGTGACGCCTCTGGCCGTCAGCTTGGCGGCCAGCACCTCGGCGGCGGCCTCCGTATTGCCGTACATGGAGGCGTAGACGATCATGACGCCCTTCTCCTCCGGCTCGTAGGTGGCCCAGTGGGTGTACTTGTCAATGATATAGCCCAGGTCCTTCCGCCAGATGGGGCCGTGGAGGGGGCAGAGCATCTTGATGTTGTCCAGGCCCACGATGCTGGCGGCCTTGTTCAGCAGGGCCACCACCTGGGGACCGTATTTGCCCACGATGTTGGTGTAATAGCGCCGGGCGTCGTCGATCCACTCCCGGTCGAAGTCCACCTCGTCGGCGAACAGCTTCCCGTCCAGCGAGCGGAAAGAGCCGAAGGCGTCGGCGGAGAAGAGGACGCCGTTGGTGGTGTCGAAGGAGACCATGGCCTCCGGCCAGTGGACCATGGGGGCGTAGACAAAGGCGATGGTGTGCTTGCCGAAGCAGCGGCTGTCGCCCTCCTTCACCTCGTCGATCTGGTTGGGGTCCAGAGCGAAGCCGAACTGGTTGAGAAGCGTCACCGCCTTGGGGGTGGTGATGATTTTCACCTCCGGCCAGCGGAGAAGAATCTCTTCAATGGAGGCGGCGTGATCCGGCTCCACGTGGTTGATGACCAGATAATCCAGGGGGCGGCCGTTCAGCACGGCCTTCACGTTGGCGAGGAACTGCCGGCCCACCGCCCAGTCGGCGGTGTCAAACAGGACGCTCTTCTCGTCCAGAAGGACATACGCGTTGTAGGAAACGCCGTGGTAGAGGGGATGGATATTCTCAAAGAGGGCCAGACGGTGCTCGTCCGCGCCTACCCAGTAGAGGTCGTCGGTGACTTGGCGGTAATTATACATAGAACTGCCTCCTTCTTTTATTCCCGGAGCGGTTAAACTTCAATCTCGATGAACGCGTCCACGCCCTCGCCGCAGTGGGGGCAGGTCCAGCCTTCCGGCAGGTCCTTGAAGGCGGTGCCGGGCTTGACCTCGTTCTCCGGGTCGCCCAGGAGCACGTCGTACTCGTGGCCGCAGCCGTTGCAGATATAGAGCTTGCGGGGCGGGGTGACCTTCTTGGGCGCCATGCGCTTCATCTTCACCATGGGGGGCGCGGGCTGCTTCTCTCCGGTGTCCAGAGCGGCGGTGAGCAGGGGCAGGATTTCCATCACGTCGCCCACGATGCCGTAGTCGCAGTTCTTGAAAATCTTGGCGTTGGGGTTCTTGTTGATGGCCACGATGCAGGAGGCGTCCTTGATGCCCTTGAGGTGCTGAATCGCGCCGGAGATGCCGCAGGCGATATAGAGGTTCCCCTTGAATTTCTGGCCGCTCATGCCCACGTAGCGGTTCAGGGGCACGTATTTCAGCGTCTCCGCCACCGGGCGGCTGGAGCCCACGGCGGCTCCGGCGGCCTTGGCCAGGTCCTCGATGAGCTTCATGTTCTCCCTGGCGCCGATGCCCTGGCCGGCGGAAACCACCCGCTCCGCCTGGGTGATGGGGGTGTCCATGGGGATGCCCACGGTGAAGTCGTGGCCGTCCTTCTTCAGGCTGGCAACCAGGGCCTCCACCTTCTCCTGGGCGGTGCCATCCTTCCAGATCTGGCGCTTTCTCGCGCCGGTCTCGGGCCCTCTCTGCTGGGCGGGGGCGGCGTTGTCGGCCTTGCCCGCCTTGCCCAGGATGTGGGAGGCGATGACCACCCGCTGAATCTCGTTGGTGCCCTCGTAGATGGTGGTGATCTTGGCGTCCCGGTAGAAACGCTCCACCTCCATGCCCTTGAGGTAGCCGCAGCCACCGAAAATCTGGAGGGCGTCGTTGGTGACCTCCAGAGCGATGTCGGAGGCGTACTGCTTCGCCATGGCGGACTCCATGCCGTAGGGGACGTGGGCCTGTTTCAGCTCGGCGGCGCTGTAGACCAGGAAGCGGGCGCAGCGGAGCTTGGTGGCCATGTCGGCGATCTTGAAGGCGATGTTCTGCTGCTGGCAGATGGGACGGCCGAACTGAACCCGCTCCTTGGAGTACTCCACCGCCGCCTCATAGGCCCCCTGGGCGATGCCCAGAGCCTGGGCCGCGATGCCGATGCGGCCGCCGTCCAGCGTGGCCATGGCGATCTTAAAGCCCTGGCCCTCCTTGCCCAGAAGGTTCTCCTTGGGAATCTTGACGTTGTTGAAGTTCAGCTGGCAGGTGGCGGAGGAGCGGATGCCCATCTTGTCATAGTGCTCCTCAAAGGTGAAGCCCTCCCAGCCCTTTTCCACGATGAAGGCGCTGATGCCCCGGGTGCCGATGCCGGGGGTGGTGACGGCGAAGACCACATAGGTGTCCGCCTCGCCGCCGTTGGTGATGAAGATTTTCTCGCCGTTTAAGAGGTAGTGGTCCCCCATGT
>NZ_CAJTUX010000054.1 GCF_910579365.1 uncultured Oscillibacter sp. | reverse complement strand
TCATGACGGACCTGAACGAGGCCATCGCCGCCCCCGGCACCGCCGAGAAGCTGGCGGAAGTGGAGGATCAGATCCGCTCCGGCAAGCTCCAGGTCTTTGATACCAGCACCTTCACCATCGAGGGCAAGGCCCTGGAGAGCGCCTTCGCCCTGGATACCGACGGCGACTTTGCCGCCGACTCCGAGGAGGCCGTGTTCGACGGCGCGTTCCACGAGTCCTATTTCCAGTCCGCTCCTTACTTTGCCCTGTCCATCGACGGCATCGAGTGGCTGAACTCCGCGTTCTGATTTTTGCCTCAGCCAAAGAACTCCATAGGGGCCCCGCGGGGCCCCTGTTCTTTTCCACTCCATCCCGACTCCGCCCGGCAGGCGCTGCTCTTTGCCGGGACCTCTTAGAAAGGATTGTGAGCGTTTTTGGAAAACACTGTATGTGCCATTGAGCTTAAGGACATTACCAAACGCTTCGGCGAGGTGGTGGCCAACGACGGCATTGATCTGAAACTGAACCGGGGAGAGATTCTCTCCCTGCTGGGGGAGAATGGCAGCGGCAAGACCACGCTGATGAATATGCTCTCCGGCATCTATTTCCCTGACGAGGGCCAGATTTTCGTGAACGGCCAGCCCGTCTCCATCCGCTCCCCCAAGGACGCCTTTGCCCACGGCATCGGCATGATTCACCAGCACTACAAACTGGTGGACGTGTTCACCGCTGCGGAGAACATTGTCCTGGGCCTGGAGGAGGGGGGCAGACTGGACATCAAGGCCGCCGGGGAGAAGGTGCGGGGCATCTGCGAGAGATACGGCTTTGACATTGATCCCGAGCAGAAGATTTACGACATGTCCGTCTCCCAGAAGCAGACGGTGGAGATCGTCAAGGTCCTCTACCGGGGGGCCGACATCCTGATTCTGGACGAGCCCACCGCCGTCCTCACCCCCCAGGAGACGGATAAGCTCTTCGACGTTCTCCGGGCCATGAAGGCCGACGGAAAGGCCATCGTCATCATCACCCACAAGCTCCACGAGGTCATGGCCCTTTCCGACAAGGTGGCGGTTCTCCGCAAGGGCAAATACATCGGTACCGTCAACACCTCCGAGACCAGTCCCCAGGCCCTTACTGATATGATGGTGGGCCATGCCGTGACGCTGAACATCGACCGGCCCCGGTACGAAAAGCCGGCGGAGCGGCTGAACGTCAAGGGGCTCACGGTTTTGGACGGTGAGG
This sequence comes from uncultured Oscillibacter sp., assembly GCF_910579365.1. GTDB lineage: Bacteria > Bacillota > Clostridia > Oscillospirales > Oscillospiraceae > Oscillibacter. The sequence goes on along the minus strand of NZ_CAJTUX010000054.1, from coordinate 17,465 downwards.
GCGTCAAGAAGCTGGATCATGTCAGCTTTACCGCCATGAGCGGCGAAATTCTGGGCGTGGCCGGTATCGCCGGTTCCGGCCAGAAGGAGCTGCTGGAGGCTATTTCCGGTCTCTGTCCCATTAATCAGGGGGAGATTCTCTACACCCCCGACGGGCAGTCCCCCGCCAATCTGGTGGGCAAGACCCCCATGCAGATTCGAAAGGCCGGCGTGGCCATGGCCTTTGTGCCCGAGGACCGGCTGGGTATGGGCCTGGTTGGGTCCATGGGCATGACGGGGAACATGATGCTCCGCTCCTGGAAGAAGGGCCGGGGGGTGTTCCTCAACCGCAAGGACCCGAACGAGCTGGCTCTGCGCATCTGGAAGGAGCTGGAGGTCGTTGCCCCCAGCACGGATTTCCCCGTCCGCCGCATGTCCGGCGGCAACGTGCAGAAGGTGCTGGTGGGCCGTGAGATTGCCAGCGCCCCCTCGGTGCTCATGACCGCTTACGCGGTACGGGGGCTGGACATCAACACCTCTTATACGATTTACAATCTGCTGACGGAACAAAAGATGAAGGGCGTGGCCGTTCTCTATGTGGGCGAGGACCTGGACGTGCTGCTGGAGCTGTGCGACCGGATTCTGGTTCTTTGCGGCGGGCAGGTCAGCGGAGTGGTGGACGCCCGGTCTGCCACCAAAGAGCAGATCGGCCTGCTGATGACCCGCCTGGGCGGAAAGGAGGCCTCGGAATGAGCCGCGAGAAGAAAAATCCCCTCATCCGCCTCGCCAAGCGGGACGGTATGGAGGGCTGGAAGGTCTGGTGCATCCGGGCCGGGTCCGTTCTCTTTGCCCTGCTGCTGGGCGCTCTGGTGATGGCGCTGGCGGGGGCCAACCCCGTCACCGCTTACGGCACCATGATTTCCGGCGCCCTGGGAAAGAAGAGCGCCATCCGCCAGACGGTGAAGATCGCCGTTCCGCTGCTGGGCTGCGCCCTGGCCATTGCGCCCTGCTTCAAGATGCGCTTTTGGAACATCGGCGCGGAGGGTCAGATCACCGCCGGGGCCATCGCCGCCAGCTACTTTGCCCTCTTCTGGGCAAACCGCCTGCCCTCCCCGGCGCTTTTGACCGTCATGGGCATTGCCGGCGCGGTGGCCGGAGGGCTCTGGGCTCTGATTCCCGCCTTTTTCAAGGCCAAGTGGAATACCAACGAGACGCTGTTCACCTTAATGATGAACTACATCATCATCGGTGTGGTCCGCTGGCTCCAGGGCGGCCCCTGGGAGGGGCGAAAGGGCTCGCAGATCATTCCGCAGTTTGACTCTGCCGCCTGCCTGCCCCGGGTGCTGGGGGTTCACTGCGGCTGGATCATCGTGCTGGCGCTGGTGGTGTTCATGCACGTCTATATGAATTATACCAAGCACGGCTATGAGATCGCCGTCATCGGCGACAGCATCAACACTGCCCGGTACGCCGGTATGAACGTAGGGCGGGTGATGATGCGCACCATGTTCCTCTCCGGGGCCATCAGCGGTATCGTGGGCTTCATTGTGGCCTCCGGAGCCAACAATACCCTCTACGACGGCGTGGCCGGAGGCGTGGGCTTCACCTCCATCACGGTGGCCTGGCTGAGCCAGCTGAACGCCTTTGCCATGGTGGGCATCTCGGGGCTGCTGGCAGTGCTGAGCAAGGGGGCGGAGACCCTCCAGACCCGTATGGCGGTGCCCACCTCCATCTCCGACATCATCACCGGCATCTTGCTGTTCTGCATGCTGGGCTGTGAGTTCTTCATCAACTACAAGCTGATTTTCCGCGGCGCGGGCAGGAAGGAGGCGCAGCATGGGTAATTTTCTTGGTCTGTTCATCGCCCTGATGGTCGCGGCCATTACCTATGGCACGCCGCTTCTCTTTGGCACCCTGGGGGAGATTCTGACGGAGAAGTCCGGCAATCTGAACTTGGGCGTGGAGGGCATTATGTTCATGGGCGGCGCCCTGGGCCTGGGCGGCGTGTTCTATTACGAGAAGGCGGCGGGAGCCGGAGCCAGCGGCTTCGCCGCCGTGGGCATCGGTCTTCTCTGCGCGTTCCTGGCGGGGGCGCTGGCCTCCCTGATTTTCAGCTTCCTTACCATCACGCTCCGGGCCAACCAGAATGTCACCGGTCTGGCGCTCTCCATCTTCGGCACTGGCGTGGGGCAGTTCCTGGGGGAGTACATGCGGGTCCGGGAAAACGGCTACATCTCCATCAGCAACCATCTCAAGGGCTTTTTCCAGAGCTCTCCCTTTCCCGATTTCCTTCAGAAAATCCCGGTGCTGGGCGGCGTGCTCTTTGGAAACAGTGTGTTTTTCTATCTGGGCCTTGTGCTGGCTCTGGGGATGTTTTTCTTCCTGAACCGCACCCGGACGGGCCTGTATCTCCGCTCCGTGGGGGAGTCTCCCGCCACGGCGGACGCGGCGGGCATCGCGGTGGAGCGATACAAGTATTTGGCAACGGTGATCGGCGGAGGAATTTCCGCCGTAGGCGGCATGGTGTATATCATGACCATCGCCGGGTGCGTGTGGAATCACGAGGGACTCAGCGGCGTAGGCTGGCTGGCGGTGGCGCTGGTCATCTTCTGCATGTGGCGGCCTCTGTCCGCCATCTGGGGCTCGGTGCTCTTCGGCACGCTGATGATTCTGTATCTGCGGCTGGTGCTGCCCTTTGTCCCCACGCAGCTTTATAAGATTCTGCCCTATGTTGTGACGGTGGTGGTGCTGATCGCCTCCAGCATGCGAAACAATAAGGAGAAGCAGCCCCCTGCCAGTCTGGGATTGGCCTATTTCCGGGAGGATCGGTAGAGTCGATTTTTGCAGTCGGCGCAGTTGAAAAGAATCCAAAGGATTCTTTTCAACGAAGCGCTGCCATGCAGCGCTTCGGGCCGCATAGGCGGCCTCCTGTTCAACTGCGTTGACTATAAAACCATGCGGATCGTTTGAGCCGCCGGAAACTTCGCCGCTTCCCGGGAGCTCTGTCCGCAAAGAGCGTACGGGTCCATCGGTGAAGCGGCGGCAGAGAAGCCGGAGCGCGTGGAAGCGGCATCTGACGGGTCCGCTGTCCGGCGCCGGTTTTGCCAGAATAAAGAGGTCAATGATCTGAGGCTTTCAGACCATTGACCTCTTTTTTCAAAGCATCATGGAGCCCTGCGGAGGAGCCGGACGCCGCATGCCGCTCCCGTTCGTGTTTGGATTTGTTCTGCTTAAAAGGCTAAATCCAGATCAACATCCCCCTGAATGCCGTCCACCCGTCCGGTGTGGGAGTATTGCCACAGATCAAAGTGGTAGTAGAAATCCGGAACGGTGTCATACTCTGCCAGCCATAGCGTATAGTCCGTCAACTGCCGCAGGTCATAGCGGAGATAGCCTTGGGTCTGGTTGAAGTAGACTGCCGGGCGGTAGCCCGCATCTTCAATCCGCTTGCAGAAGGCGGCGGCACAGCGGGTCATCATCGCTCCGTCCAGACCGTCGGTGCGGGCCTCGTCCCCGGTGATGGGCTCCCAGTCAAAGGCCACGGGGAACGTGAGGCTCTGTCCGTTTAGGACCTCTAAAACATAGCCGGCCTCCTCCTCCGCCTCTTCGGGGTTGACGGCCTGGGAGAAGAAATAGACGCCGACCTCCAGCCCGGCGCTCAGCGCCCCCTGGAGGTTCCGCTCGAAGGTCTCGTCCAGGAACAGGCCGCCCTGGGAGTAGCCCCGGTGGCCCAGCCGGAGGATGGCAAAGTCGATGCCGTCCGCCGCCACCGCCGGCCAGTCGATGTCCTTTTGATGGGTGGACACGTCGATACCGGCTTTGGCCTGCCGGCCATGCTGCTCGTATGAGACCCGACCGTTGGCGTCCACGGAGAAGGCGTCCTTATTGTAGGGATTGAGGGGCATTCCCTCCAGCGGCTCCAACACCATGTCGCCGAAACGGAAGGTGACCGGCTCCTGGATTTCAGGGGGCGCCTCCGGCTCCTCGTCCTTCCGCAGGACCAGAAGCAGCGCCGCTGCGGCGGCGATCAGCGCAATGGCGGAGATTACCAGGGACAAAACGCTCAGGTCCATCGAATGAGACCGCCGCCTGGAGTGGGGGGACGGCGGCCGCTGAGAGTCAGGCGGCCGCGTCTCTCTGGGCGGGCGGCCAGCCGTTTCCTGTTCCTTCAGGTCCAATCCGGACAGACCGTCTCTCATAGTGGTTTCCTCCACAATTCGACAATTTTCTCTATTATATCACAAATTCTGCGCGTTTCAAGCCTGCTTTATCCGCAGTTTCCGGTTTTTTGCCGCCGGGGTTCCACGTGCTTTGGCGGGGTGCGCGGCTTTAAAGCAAGCTGAGCTGATCGCTCTCGTGTCCGCGGCGGGAGGCCGCGACAATGCGGCTCATGGAATACAGCAGCCCCCGGCGGGCGCATTCCTCTTGGAACACCTCCCACAGCGCCCGGGCTTTGGGGCTGACGCATTGATAGCGCGTGCCGTACCGGCGCTGGTAGCGCTCCGTCAGGCCCTGACCGGGAAAGCGCGTGTCCAGCTGACGGTAGAAATACTCCCGCTGTCCCGGGCGGCAGGTCATTCCCATAGCGGGATAGATGAACCGCGCTCCGGCGTCTGCGGCCCGCTCCACAATGGCGCGGATGTTGTCCGCATGGTCCTCCAGAAACGGAAGGACCGGCATCATCAAGATGCCCGTGAACAATCCGGCGGCGCTCAGCCGTTCCACCGCCGCCAGCCGGCGGGAGGGGGAGGGGGCACGGGGCTCCACCTTGGCGGCAAGCCCGTCGTCGCAGGTGGTGATGGTGACTTTGCAGATGGTCGGCATGGTCCGGTTGATGGAGGTGAGTACATCCACGTCCCGGAGGATAAGATCGCTCTTAGTGGCGATGGCCGTTCCAAAGCCGTAGGCCTCCAGCAAGGTCAGCGCGTGCCGGGTGAGCAGCAGCGTCTCTTCAAAGGGATTGTACGGGTCGCTCATGGACCCGGTGCCCACCACGCCCGGTTTGACCTTGCGTTCCAGATCGTCCCGGATGATGCGCAGGGCGTCCGCTTTTGCCTTTACCTGGTCAAACTGCGGCGTGTGGTAGCAGTCGCTGCGGCTGTCGCAGTAGATACAGCCGTGGGGACAGCCCCGGTAAATATTCATGTTGTAATCCGTGCCGAACCAGCTGGGGTCCTTGGTGCGGTTCACAATGGATTTGGCGGAAATGTATTCCATCTGTCTGCTCCCGGCGGTTCCCGGGCGGGGAACCGATGATTCTTACAGGTCATTGTACGAAGTTGGCCGGACAAAGTCAACCCGGTTTGTCAAAAAGGGAGGAAACTCTTCGGAAGAGAAGGTCCCCGTTATGGGCCTGCGGCCCCGAGGCGGATGAAAGGGGATTCCGGCCTTTTCCAAATGCTATTGTTTTGCCGGGGGTCTTGTGATATGCTGTGTAAGAGGAATGCGATGCCCAAGTCCAAAGAAGGAGAGACGCATATGAAAGAATTGACCCCCCAGCTGCTTCATTCCCTCAAGCATTATTCCAGGAAGGACTTCCTCCAGGATCTGACCGCCGGCGTCATTGTGGCCATTATCGCCCTGCCGCTGTCCATCGCGCTGGCACTGGCCTCCGGCGTGTCCCCGGAGCAGGGGCTGTATACCGCGATTGTGGCGGGATTTCTGATCTCCGCCCTGGGCGGGAGCAAGGTCCAGATTGCCGGTCCCACCGCTGCCTTTGCCACGATCGTGGCGGGCATTGTGGCCCGGAGCGGCATGGAGGGTCTGGCCACCGCCACCATTCTGGCGGGCGTCATGCTGATTCTGATGGGCGTTCTGCGGATGGGCAGCATGATCAAATTTATTCCCTATACCATCACCACCGGCTTCACGGCGGGCATTGCCGTCACCATTCTCATTGGCCAGCTGAAAGATTTCTTTGGCCTGACCTTTGAAAACGCCCCGGTGGAGACCATGGAGAAACTGGAGGAGGCCCTTCGCCGCTTCTCCACGGTAAATGGAGCCGCCGTGGGCGTGGGCTGTCTGGCCCTGGCGGTGCTGATTTTTTGGCCCAGGCTGTTCCAGAAGATTCCCGCCTCGCTCATCGCCGTGGTGGTGACTGCGGCGGCGGTAAAGCTGCTGGCCCTGCCGGTGAACACCATCGGGGACCTCTATACCATCTCCAGCGCCCTGCCGGAGTTTACCCTGCCCGCCCTGTCCTACGATACGGTGGCGGCGGTGCTGCCGGACGCCTTCACCATCGCCGTGCTGGCGGCCATCGAGTCGCTTCTCTCCGCCGTGGTGGCCGACGAGATGATAGGAGCCCGGCACAACTCCAACATGGAGCTGGTGGCGCAGGGGGTTGGAAACGCCGCCTCGGCCCTGTTCGGGGGTATCCCGGCGACCGGAGCCATCGCCCGGACGGCGGCGAATATCAAAAACGGAGGGCGGTCCCCTGTGGCGGGCATGGTGCACGCGGCGGTGCTGCTGCTGGTGCTGGTGCTGCTGATGCCCTACGCCGCTCTGATCCCCATGCCCTGCATCGCCGCCATTTTGTTCCAGGTGGCCTACAATATGAGCGGCTGGCGGACGGTGGTGAAGGTGATGAAGCGTTCGCCCAAGAGCGACGTGGCCGTCCTGGTGGTGACGTTTCTGCTGACGGTGGTTTTCGACCTGGTAGTCGCCATTGTGGTGGGCCTGTCTCTGGCCTGTCTGCTGTTTATGAAGCGCATGGCGGATGTGGCCGTGGTGAAAGAGTGGGAGTACATCGAGGATACCGAGGCCGGGAAGGACGGCGAGAGCCGCCTGAAGCCCGTGCCCGCCCATGTAATGGTCTATGAAATCAGCGGGCCTATGTTCTTTGGCGCGGCAGACAAGATTCCCCACATGGAGCGGAACACCGGACGGTCCGTGCTGATTCTCCGGATGCGCGCTGTGCCCGCCATGGACATCACCGCTCTGAACAGCCTCCGGCGGCTCTATGAGGAGTGCCGGGACAAGGGGATACGGGTGATTTTCTCCCACGTCAACCAGCAGCCCTTGTCCGTATTCCGGAAATCCGGCATGTACGAGCAGGTAGGGGAGGAGAACTTCGCGCCCAACATCGACGCGGCCCTGGTTCGAGCTTCGGAGATGGCGGTCCTGTGATGTCCTCCTCTTGCGGTTTGGAGATCGTTGCGGTATACTGAAAGCTGGAAATGCTGTGGGATGATTTTTAAGATAGGAGGGAGCATGGATGTCACCGGAGGAAAAGGCGCGTCTGGAAATCGACCAGAAGCTGACGCAGTCCGGATGGGTGGTGCAGGACCTGCAGGAGGTCAATCCCGGGGCGGCCCTGGGCGTCGCCGTGCGGGAGTATCCCACCAGTACGGGAGAAGTGGACTACGCCCTGTTTGTGCAGGGGCGGCCTGTGGGCGTGATTGAGGCAAAGCGTTCCGAGGCCGGGGAGAAGATCACCAGCGCGGAAACCCAGTCCGCCCGCTACGCGGGGAGCTCCTTCAAGTGGGTGAGGCAGGAATACCAGATTCGCTTTGCCTACGAGGCGACGGACAAGCTGACCCGGTTTACGGATTATGGAGACCAGAAATGCCGCTCCCGAACGGTGTTCTCCTTCCACCGCCCGGAGACGCTTCAGGCGCTTCTCGCCCAGCCCGATACGCTCCGCAACAATCTGAAAAGGCTCCCCCCTCTGGACGAGACCGGCCTTCGGGACTGTCAGAGGATGGCGCTGCGGAATCTGGACGCCTCGTTTGCGGAGAACTGGCCAAAGGCGCTGGTGCAGATGGCCACCGGCGCGGGGAAGACGTTTACGGCCATTACGGAGGCTTACCGCCTGATCAAATTCGGGAAGATGAACCGGATTTTGTTCCTGGTGGACACGCGGAGTCTGGGGGCCCAGGCGGAACGGGAGTTTATGGCTTACACGCCGGGCGACGATCCCCGTCCCCTGTCCAGCATTTACGGTATCCACCGGCTCAGAAGCTCCTGGATGCCGGATGACGCGCAGGTTTATATCAGCACCATTCAGCGCATGTATTCCATCCTCAGGGGGGAGGAGCTGGAGGAGTCCGCCGAGGAGGCGCCGCTGGAGGAAAGCGCCGCCGGCAAAACGCCCAGAGAAGTGGTCTATAACGAGCAGTACCCCCCGGAGTTTTTTGACTGCATCATCGTGGATGAGTGCCACCGCTCCATTTATAACGTCTGGAAGCAGGTGCTGGAATACTTCGACGCGTTCATCATTGGCCTGACCGCCACCCCGGACAAGCGGACCTTCGGCTTTTTCGACTCCCACGTGGTCAGCGAATACTCCAGGGAGCAGGCCATTACCGACGGCGTCAGCGTGGGGGAGGATATCTTCCTGATTGAGACCGAAGTGGGCACGAGAGGCGCCCACATTATGAAGCAGCTCATTGAATACCGGAACCGCTTGTCCCGGGAAAAACGCTGGAAGCAGATGGACGAGGATGTGGACTATACGCCCTCCAGGCTGGACAGGGACATTGTGAACCCAAGCCAGATCCGGGCGGTCATCCGCGCCTTCCGGGAACAGCTCTATACCAGACTGTTTCCCGGCCGCCGGGAGGTTCCCAAGACTCTGATTTTCGCCAAAAAGGACAGCCATGCGGACGACATTATTCAGATCGTCCGGGAGGAGTTTGGCGAGGGAAACCGGTTTTGCAGAAAGATTACTTACTCCGCGGACAAGCCGGAGGAGGCTCTGCGGGATTTCCGCAGCGATTACTACCCCCGGATTGCGGTAACCGTGGATATGATTGCCACGGGCACCGACGTCAAGCCCATTGAGTGCCTGATTTTCATGCGGGACGTCCGCAGCCGCAGCTACTTCGAGCAGATGAAGGGCCGGGGAACCCGCTCCATGGAAAAGGACGAGCTGAAAAAGGTGACGCCCTCCGCCCAGGAGAATAAGGATCATTTCGTCATTATTGACGCCGTGGGCGTTACCAGGTCCCAGAAGACGGATACTCGTTGCCTGGAGCGAAAGCCGTCCGTCAATTTAAAGAGCTTGATGATGTATGTGGCGATGGGGGCCAGGGACGAGGATACGCTGACCTCTCTGGCGAATCGCGTCGTTCGTCTGAACAGCCGCATGACGCGGGAGGAGCGGGAGCGTTTCGCAGAGGTCGCGGGCGTCTCCGCCGGAACGGTGGCTCAGCGCCTGTTGGACGCTTTTGACGAGGACGCGATCGAGGAACGCGCGCGGGCGGCCGCCGGGGAAGACGCGCCGTCCGGAGCCCAGCTGGAAGCGGCACAGGCCGCGCTGGCGGCGGAGGCGGCCGAACCCTTCTGCCGTCCGGAGGTGCGGACGTTTATCGAGACAGTTCTTCGGGGTCACGAGCAGCTGATTGACAGTGTGAACATTGATACGGTGCTGTTCGCCGGTTACGGCAAAGACCAGCAGAAGTCGGTGGAACAGATTCTCCGGACGTTCCGGGAATTTATTGAGGAGAACCGGGACGAAATTACCGCCCTGGGCATTGTCTACGACCAGCGCTATCGGGATCGTCCCATGGCCATTGCGGGCCTGAAGGCATTGTATGAAAAGCTGCGGGCCCGGCAGATGACGGTGGAGCGGCTGTGGGACTGCTATGCCCTGCGGTCGCCGGGCCAGGTCCGGCGGAGCACGGTGGCCCAGCTGGCGGACCTGGTGTCGATGATCCGCTACGAGCTGGGGCTGGTCCCCGAATTGGTCCCCTTTGCGGAGCGGGTGAACCACAATTTTCAGAAGTGGGCCTTCCGCCGCAACGCCGGGCCGGTGCATTTCACGGAGGAGCAGATGGATTGGCTGCGGCTGATTCGGGATCATATTGCCGCCTCCCTCAGCATGGAGGTCGGGGACCTGAGTCTGAGTCCCTTTGACCGCAAAGGGGGGTTGGGCCGGTTCTATGAGGTGTTCGGAGAGGACTACAAGAGCCTCTTGCTGGAGCTGAATGTGGAGCTGGTGGCATGATAGGGGTGTTTTTTTGGAACTTGTGGAGCTGGGCTCAATTCTGAAGCTGGAGAAGGGAAGAAAGCCGGTCCGGCAGGATTGCCGGTGTGGGGACGGCTTCGCGCCGTATGTGGACATTGAGGCGTTTGAAACGGGGAACATCCGCCGTTATACGGACGGGGAAAAGTGCGTTCCCTGTGAGGAGGGGGACATTTTAATCGTATGCGACGGGTCCCGTTCCGGGCTGGCCGGCTATGCGGTAAAGGGGTATGTGGGCTCTACGCTGGCAAAGATTTCGGCGGAGGGGCTGAGCGGTCCTTATTTGTTCCATTTTCTCCAGGGCAAATACTCCCTCCTGAATACCCGGAAAAGGGGCACCGGAACGCCGCATCTGGACGTGGAAATGCTGAGAGGGCTCCGCCTGAGAGTGCCCGCGCCTTCGGAACAGGAGCGGACGGTGGCCCGGCTGGAGGGGCAGCTTGCGCAGCTGAACGCTGCCGAGACCAGGCTGAAAGCGGTAAAAGAGCATCTGAGGGCATACCGGCAGGCGGTGCTGAAAGAGGCGTTTTCTAAGATGGAGCGGGCATGCACGGTTCGGGAAGCGGCGTCGCTGGTCACAAGCGGGTCCAGAGGATGGGCCCGGTATTACAGCGAAGCCGGGGCAAAGTTTATCCGAATTGGAAATCTGACGAGAGACTCCATTCGTATAAATTTAGAGCATGTGCAGCACGTTTCTTTGAAATCCGGAGTGGAAGGGAGCCGCACCAGACTGCTGCCCGGCGACGTTTTGGTGTCGATTACGGCGGATTTGGGGAGTATCGGCTATGTTGGGGAGGACATGGGAGAGGCGTATATCAACCAGCACATCGCCTTAGTCCGGTTTAGGAACCCGTCTCAGGGCAAAGTCATGGCGTGGTACTTTAGGAGCGATTTCGGGCAGGCGGATTTGCTGAAAAACAAACGGGGTGCGGGAAAGCTCGGTTTGGGCCTGGAGGATATCCGCGGTGTGAAGGTTCCTTTCGTTTCTGAGGCTGAGGGCAGCCGCATTTTGGAGCGGATCGAACAGCGTTTCTCCGCTTGCGAACAGATGGAACGGACCATCGAAACCGCCCTGCGGCAGTCGGAAGCTCTGCGGCAGAGCATTTTGAAAAAAGCGTTTGAAGGAGACTGACTATGCCGGATCAAACCTCCGCCATTATCTCCAAGGTATGGGGAATGTGCAACCCGCTTCGGGATGACGGCGTATCCTACGGCGATTATCTGGAGCAGCTGACGTATCTGATTTTCCTGAAGATGTCCGACGAGTACGCCAGACCGCCTTATGAGAAAAAAACCGGCATCCCGAAGGGATATGCCTGGACGGATATGAATACCCTCAAAGGCGCGGAGCTGGAGGGGCAGTATAAGGCCACCCTGGAGAGGCTGGGGGAAGAGGAGGGCATCCTGGGAAAGATATTCAAGGGCGCCGTCAATAAAATCAGCAGCGCCGCCATTCTTTACCGCATTGTACAGATGATCGATAAAGAGAAGTGGGTGTCCATGTCCTCCGACGTCAAGGGCGAGATTTACGAGGGACTGCTGCAAAAAAACGCGGAGGATGTGAAAAGCGGCGCGGGACAGTATTTCACCCCCCGTCCGCTGATTCGCGCCATGGTCAAATGCCTGCGTCCGGAGCCGATGAAGACCATTGCGGACCCCTGCTGCGGCAGCGGCGGTTTTTTCCTGGCCGCGCAGGAGTACATTGCCGACCCGGGGAACTATACCTTGGACCGGGAGCAGAAGGCTTTTTTAAAGAACCAGACCTTTTTTGGAAACGAGCTGGTTCCCACAACCTTCAAGCTCTGCCTGATGAACCTCTATCTCCACAATATCGGCGATATCTATGGCCATGTTCCGGTGACACTGGGCGACGCGCTGCTGACGGACCCCGGCATCCGGGTGGACTACGTGCTGACCAACCCGCCTTTTGGGAAAAAATCCTCGATTACTCTGGCCCATAAGGGGAAGAAAAAGGACAAGCAGGAGAAGGAAAAGAAGGACCTGGTATACAACCGGACGGACTTCTGGACCACCAGCTCCAACAAGCAGCTGAATTTTGTTCAGCATATCAACACCATTTTAAACGCCTCCGGCAAAGCGGCGGTGGTGGTTCCGGACAACGTGCTGTTTGAAAGCGGCGCGGGGGAGACGGTGCGGCGGAAGCTGCTGCAAACGACGGATTTACATACGATACTCCGGCTGCCCACAGGGGTGTTCTACAAGCCGGGCGTCAAGGCGAACGTTCTCTTCTTTGACAAGAAGCCGGCCTCTGCGGAAACGCAGACCAAGGACATTTGGATTTACGATTTTCGCACCAACATCCACTTTACGCTGAAACAAAGTCCTATGCAGGACAGTGATCTGGAGGATTTTATCGCCTGCTATCATCCGGAGAACCGGTATGAGCGGAAGGAGACCTGGTCGAAGGAGAACCCCGATGGCCGTTGGCGGCGGTTTGACGCGCAGAAGATTCTGGAGCAGGAAAAGGCCAGTCTGGATATCTTTTGGATCAAGGACAGAACTCTCGCGGGACTGGATGATCTTCTCTCGCCGGAGGAGCTGGCTGCCGGAATTATCGAGGAATTGCAGGACGCGCTGGAGAGCTTTCGGGAACTGCAGCGGCAGCTTTCATAATGCGTGGCTTTTGTGGGCGCTGTCGGCAGAGCAAAATCCCTTTGAAGCGGATGCCTCCTAATGGAAAGACTGCCGCTCTCAGCTGGACGCTTCCGCAGCTGGCGCGGCGCTGTTTCAAATTGAAAGATTCATTCAGAGTCTATAAGGGGCCAGTGAAGAAAACAGAGCGTAAGAATTCGTTTGATTTTTCAGCTTATATGCTTATAAAATGCCGTGCCGTCTCAGCAGGAGACGGCACGGCATTTACCAATCTATAGATATTTTATAAAGATGATATGAAATAGAAGGAGCCGCATGTTTATGAAAGGAAAGCCGGTGCGGCGGCCAGGTCAGGGAACTTCGCAGATGTTGTATTTTGTGCGAATCAGGATGTCTGTATAAAGAAGCTCCTTTTCCGGGGACTTGTTGCCCAGCAGATAACTGTAGAGTATCTGCATAGGCTGGCTGCCCTGCCTGTGGGCCACCTGGTCCAGCACGAAACTCAAATCTCCGTTTTGCAGAAGCGCCCGGTTGGGTTCGTTTAAATCGTAGGCAATCACACGGACGAGGCCCTTCCGGTGCTCGTCCTCAATGGCACGGCAGACGCCGCGCTGCCCGTTGGACGTGATATAGACGCAGGCCAGGGAGGGATTTTCCCGCAGGGTATGCTGGGTGATCTCGTGGGCGTAATCGTCCCGGTCGAAACAGGGCTGGTAGGGGAGAAGCTGAATGTCCCCCACATCCTTCAGCGTGTCCAGAAATCCCCGCAGCCGGCTGTTGTGTGCGCCGTTGTTGACATGTCCGGCAATGGGGAGCACCAGCCCGCCGGAGGGAAGCATTTGCCGGATCAATCCCGCCGCAGTCTGCCCGGCCCGGTAATTATCCATGCCCACAAAGCACAGGCGGCGGCTGTCCGGCGCGTCTGTATTAAAGGTCACCACCGGGATTCCCTGTTCGTGGAGCTGGTTGATGCGCTGGACCAGATCCGGCGTATTGGCCGCGGCGATGGCCAGACCGCTGGCGCCCCAAGCGGCCAGTTCATTGATTTGCCGGAGCACCTGGAGGGTGTCTCTGCCCTGTATCTCCCGCAGCTCCACCTCGATGCCGGAGACCCGCAGTTCTGCGGCGGCCTGCCTTGCGCCGGCGGCCACGTCCTGCATGGTGGGCGTCTCGGCGGATTGCAGAATTGCGCCCAGACGAAGGTCATGCCTGGTTCGAACCAGCGCCTGCCCAATGCTGTTGGGCCGGTAGCCCAGTTCCTCCGCAATTTTGAGAATGCGTGCGGCCACTTCCGCGTTAACCCGGCCGCGGTTGTGCAGAGCACGGTCTACGGTTCCCCTGGAGACCCCTGCCAGCTCTGCAATTTGCTGTGAAGTAACTGCCATGATGACTCTCCTATCCGCTTTATGGCGCTATTATAGCAGAAATACGCAGGGTTTGACAAGAGAATTTCGAAATTCCACAAGACTGCACGCTTTTGCACGCTTATTCGGCGGGACAGTCGACTAATTGCACAAGAACACCTCCCCCGGTTTTGCGGGGTTTTACAAACTTCCCGCATTGGGGGTTTTTTACAGTTTTCTTCCTTGCATACCTTAAATTTATGTGGTATTTTAATATCAGGAAATCGAAAAGCTCGCCTCGGAACCCGCAGCGTGTTGCCGCACGCGTATTGGCGAGACGCCCGTCCCCCTTTTGACGTGCAAAATGTGTGCTTCTTGTTTCTCCGGAAACTATAAAAATGGAGGCTACCACAATGACGTTCTTCAGTTCAATCGCGTGGACGCTGATCTCATTTGTTCTCTTCACCGCTTTGGTGGCGATTATCTCCAGCTGGAAGACCAGGGGAGATAATCTGGAGTCTGCCGAGGGGTATTTTCTGGCCGGACGGGGACTGCCCGGCATCGTGATTGCCGGTTCGCTGCTGCTGACCAACTTGTCTGCCGAGCAGCTGGTGGGATTGAACGGGCAGAGCTGGAAATCCAATATGGGACCCATTGCCTGGGAGGTGGGGTCCATGTTCACCCTGTTGGCGCTGGCCTATTATTTCCTGCCCCGGTATTTGAAGATGGGAGCCATGACCATTCCCTCTTTGATGGAGGTTCGCTATGGCAAGGGGACAAAGACCATGTTCTCCCTGGTCATCGTGGTGATGTACTCGATTTTGAACCTGCCGGTGATTTTGTACTCCGGTGCGGTGGTGTTTGAGGAGATTTTCGGTATTTCCGGGATGCTGGGAATCACAAGATTCCAGTCGGTGGCGGTTCTCTGCCTGATTATCGGCATTATCGGCGGCTGCTATGCCATTTTCGGAGGACTGAAAGCAGTGGCCGTGTCCGATACCATCAACGGCATCGGCCTGATTATCGGCGGTCTGATGGTGCCCTTCATCGGCTTTGCCGTGCTGGCGTCTCAGACCGGCGGCCATGGCATTTTGGACGGCGTGCGCTATATTCTGGAGGCCGATCCCGCGAAGCTCAACGCGGTGAACGCATGGAACGCACCGGAACCTGAGGTTCCTTGGCCCCTCATTATTACCGGCATGTTCTTCAACAACCTCTATTGGTGGTGCACCAACCAGTCTTTTGTTCAGCGGGCGTTGGCCGCCAAGTCCCTGAAGGAGGGACAGAAGGGCGCGATCTTCTGCGGCTTCCTGAAGTGCCTGGGCCCCCTGTATCTGGTTATTCCCGGCATCATCGCTTTCTATCTGCCCTCCATCCAAAGTTCCATTGCCGCCGCAGGGGACAAGGCCATTGACTTCGCCTACCCGGCGCTGATTGCCGCCATCATTCCCAAGCCGGTGATGGGTTTCTTCGCCGCCGTGATGTTTGGCGCGATTCTCTCCTCCTTTAACTCGGTGCTGAATTCCGCGTCCACCATGTTTACGCTGGACCTGTACCGCTCCGCCTTCAAGCCCAATGCCTCCGACGTGCACTGCGTCAAAGTGGGTAAGATTTACGGCACCATCGCGGGCTGCGTCTCCATTGTGATCGCGCCGTTTGTAATGAATGCGTCCGGAATTACCACATTCCTCAACTCCATGAGCCAGTTTGTGTCCCTGCCGGTGCTGTGTACCATTCTGGGTGTGTTCCTGTTCAAGCGTCTGCCCGCCTATACCCCGAAGGTGATTGCCATTTTCCACGTGGTCTGCTATGGAGGGTTCCTCCTGATTGCGCCCAACTATCCCGGCACGGAGAACCCCATTCACTACCTGTATGCCATGGCGGTGCTGTTCCCCATTGAGCTTATCATCATGTGGGCGCTGAACAAATACCGGCCCGCAGAGGAGTATGTTCCCGAGGACGTGGGAGCGGTGGATTTGACGCCTTGGAAATACCGGCATGTTGTTTCCATCATCGGCCTGGTATTGGCGGTTGTGATTTACATCGTGTTTTCTCCGATGGGTGTTGCTGCCTGAGCAGGGAAGACTGGAAAGCGCAATTTGCTCAACAGGGAAAAGGGAGCCTTTAGGGGGCTCCTTTCCTTTTGCAGCGAATCTCTGGGAAAAAGAGAGGTCTGAAGCGTGCGTGCTGAACGCAAAGAAGAAATATGAATTTGTACATCTTCGTCAAAAGCGGCAAGGCCGGTATGGAAGTGATGGAGCTTTTTACAATTTGATTGCCGGATTATTGTGGATTTTATTTTGCGATTTTGGTTGCGTTCTCGTGAACGCTTTGCTATAATACAAAACAGAAAGGGGAAAACAAAGCAGCAAACAAGAGCACGCAAAAAGGGCAGACCCCATCCGGCCGGTTCCGGCAAGAGCTGGTTGGAGTTTTGATAAAGTTTTATAAAAATAGGAGGCAATGATTATGGAACTCAATATTTGTCTGATTGGCTGCGGCATGATCGGCCGGGAGCACATTGAACGCATTCAGAACCGTATCCGCAATGCCAAGGTTGTCGCCGTGTGCGACGTGTTCGAAGAGGGCGTGAAAAAGGGCGCGGAGATCGCCGGTCCCGGTACGAAGATTTACATGGATTTCAACGAGGCGATCAACGATCCCGACGTCAATGCGGTGGTGGTCACCACGCCCGGTCAGTTCCATAAGGACCCGGTTCTCGCCGCCATCAAGGCTGGCAAGCCCGTTTTCTGCGAGAAGCCTCTGGCCAATACCGCCGCCGACTGCAAGGCTGTGGTGGATGCGGAGATGGCCTCTGGCAAGCATCTGGTTCAGATCGGCTTCATGCGCCGCTATGACCGGGGCTACAACCAGGTGAAGGAGCTGTTGGATTCCGGCAAGTTTGGCGCTCCTTTGATCGTGAAATGCACGCATCGCGCCGACGGCGTGGCCGACAGCTATACCACCGCCATGGCCGTTACGGATACCGCCATCCATGAGATCGACTGCCTGCCCTGGCTGGTAAATGACGAGTGGGACGAGGTCCAGTGCATTCTTCCCAAGGTCTCCAGCAAGGCGCATCAGGGTCTGCGGGACCCTCAGGTTATGATGATGAAGACCAAGGGCGGCATTGTCGTCATGCTGGAAGTGAATGTCAACTGCGGCTTTGGCTATGACATCAACTGCGAGGTGGTCTGCGAGAACGGCGTGGTGAACCTGCCTTGCCCCTCTTTCCCCACCGTGCGCTTTGCCAACCAGGTTTCTACCAAGATTGAGGACAACTGGATTCTTCGCTTCATCGACTCCTACGACGTGGAGATTCAGGACTGGGTGGACCACGCCCTCAAGGGTGAGACCGGCGGCTCCTCCGCCTGGGACGGCTATGTTGCCTCCATCACCGCAGACGCTCTGGTGAAGTCCCAGACTTCCGGTCAGATGGAAAAGGTTGTGACCGGCGGTACCCCTGATTTCTATAAGAAATAAAAGCCGCTGCGGTATAGACCTCTATAGAATTTGGAAAGGAGCGCTTCCAATGAAAATCGCCTTTGACGTTGACGTTCTGGCCAA
>NZ_CAJTUX010000053.1 GCF_910579365.1 uncultured Oscillibacter sp. | reverse complement strand
GGATCGTCATCATGAAGGACGGCTTCATCCAGCAGATCGGCACCCCCCAGGAGGTGTTCGACCACCCCGCCAATCTCTTTGTGGCCGGGTTCATCGGCATGCCCCAGATGAACTTCTTCGACGCGCAGCTGAAAAACGAGGGCGGAAAGTACTCTGTGTCCGTCGGCGGCTGCACGGTGGAGCTGTCCGGCGACAAGCAGAAGAACCTGGCGGCGAAAAAGGTATCCGCCCAGGCCATTACCCTGGGCGTCCGGCCCAGCCACATGGTGCTCTCTAAAGAGCCGGGCAACACCCTCACCGCCACTGTGGAGGTCAGCGAGATGATGGGCAGCGAGGTCCACTTCCATGCCAACGCCAACGGTAAGGACGTGGTGGTCATCGTTCCCACCATGGACACCGAGGGGCAGCACATCGATTCCTTCCACGCCGGCGACCAGCTGAATCTCACCTTCTCCGGCAGTGTGTGCCATATCTTTGACCGCGAGGGAAGAAATCTGGAATTTTAATGACGAAACGGGTGCTGTCTTTTGACAGCACCCGCTTTTTCTTCTTAGAACCCGTATTCATACCGGGGATGCCGAATGGGCGAGGATTTTTCCCGCCAGACAAGGAGCGGTTCCGCAGCTATATTGACGTATGGCAAGGGAAAGCGACGCAGTACGGCGGATAGGGGTCCCCGCGAAATCGAAGATTTCGTGGGGAGAGGACTGCGCCTGCAGGCGCGGTTCAGAGATCAACCGCCCGTAGGGCGGCTCTCAGGCCGGAGATGGAGAAATGCAGCAGAGCGGAGCTTTCGGCATAGCCGGAGGCGGAACGAGCGGAGTTTCTTCTGACGAGGACCGTCCAGACGGCGTCCGACGGTTGTGAATACAGGTTCTTAAACAAGTCCCGGCGTATTCATCAAGCCAGGCTCAGATACAAGTCTTTATATTGTTTTGCGGAGTTCTCCCAGGACAGGTCCTTCACCATATCCCACAGGATCATTTCATCCCAATACTTGCGCTGGTCAAAATAGAACGCCTTCGCCCGGTTGATGGCGTTCAGAAGCAGGCCGGCGTCGCAGCGGTCGAAGGTGAAGCCATTCCCGGAGTTGAGGCCCATGTTATAAGGCTCCACCGTATCCTTCAAACCGCCGGTTTCCCGGACGATGGGAATGGTGCCGTAGTGCATGGCGATTAGCTGCGTCAGCCCGCAGGGCTCAAATTGAGACGGGACCAACAGGGCGTCCGCTCCTGCGTAGATCCTATGCGACCGCGCTTCATCGTACATGATATTCGCGCACACACGCCCTTTATACGCACTCTCATAATACTGGAAAGCGTCCTCATATACCTGGTCTCCGCTGCCGAGCACCACAACTTGCGTATCCTCGTCCACAATTTGGGGAAGAACGGCATTGACCAAATCCAGTCCTTTCTGATTCGTCAGACGGGAAATCAGTCCGATCACAAATTTGCCGCTGTCTTGGACCAAGCCCAATTCCTCTTATTCTCCTTTTTCTTTTCCAGAACATTGGATATGCTGTAGCCGGCATGCAGGCAGGAATCGGTCTCCGGGTTCCATATATCATAGTCGATGCCGTTTACAATGCCGCGCAGTTTGCCGGAATGATACCGCAGATGGGCGTCTAAGGTCTCTCCGTAGTACGCGCTCTGAATCTCACCCGCATAGGTCTGGCTCATGGTGGTAATGACATTTGCGTAGGCCAATCCGCCTTTGAGCATATTTGCGTCGTTATAGCCCGTTTTCAAAGCGTCCTTGTTAAAGACGTAATCCGGCAGTCCGGACCAGTAGCGGATCGTGGGAATATCGTAAATTCCCTGGAAACGGAGATTGTGGATTGTCAGGATTGTCTTTGCGGAGGTCAGCTTTGTCTCAGCAAACAAAGTCCTCAGATATACCGGGATTAGGGCGGCCTGCCAGGCGTGGCAGTGGATGATATCGGGGACCCAATCCATGTAGTTCAGCGCCGCGAGAGCCGCTTTTGCAAAGTAGCAGTATTTGGGTATATCATCAATAAGATTGGTGTATGGATTTCCCCAGCTGAAAAACTCTTCGTTGTCAATGAAATCGTATACCACGCCATCCCAGACATACTCCATGATGCCCACATAATAAGACCGGCCATCGGCGCAGAGGTCCATCTGAAAAGAGCCGCGGTAAATCATTTTCTGCTGATACTCCCACGGGATGCACTTATAGCGGGGAAGGATGACTTTCACATCGCAGTTTTGCTTCACCAGCGCCTTGGGAAGCGCGTACATCACATCGCCCAGGCCGCCGGTTTTGACAAATGGGTAGCATTCCGAACCGATGAACACGACGCTTCTTCTGTGGGACCCGCCGGGCTGCTCCGGCACGGGCGCTTCCACAGGCTCAGATGCCGGAGCATTCTCCTCTGCGGCTTCCGTACGGGCTGCCTCTGGCCGTTCCTCCAGGACCGGTTTGGCAGGTCCGATCTGTGGAAGCTCTTCGATCCTGTCTTTTACCACTCTTGGAGGGTCCGCTTTTATTTCTGCCGGTGTCTGGCTCGTACTGCCTGCTTCGGTGTCTTGAAACTTGCGTTCCGCAGATGTGGATTCTAATAGGACTTTGCTTTTTTTGTCGGTTTTTGCGCTTTTCCTTTTTGCTATTTTGTATCACCCTACATTCCAATTCATTATTTCTGATGATTGCTATAGGGAGCTAAGAAAACACGAATTTATAAAAAGCGGCAAATTCTAAAATTGGATCCGCTGCTTTATAGCATTTTACAGGCTATGGATCCTTCAGCCACTCCCGATATTCCTCCAGCGTGATCTTCCCCTCTTCGCATTCCGTTTTTTTCTCTCTGGCCCTCTCGCCCCAGGCGTAGAGCGTAGCAGGAGTGACCTTTCCGGTCTTTGTCCAGGCAAACCGCTTCTTGTACTCCCGGCGGTAAACCTTGAAGATCTCATCGTCCTCCTTGCTCTGGGACCAGTGGACGAAGGCGCCGATTTCCTTGCAGACGCGGCCCTTCTCATCTGTGGTGACGTCGCGGTACTCGGCGGTGCCCCTGCCCTTGACGGCGAAGTAGAGGCCGCAGTTTTTGCACACGCGCATCCGCTGCTCCCGCTGGACGCACTCCCGGAGGAAGCAGTCGGTCAGATCATAGATGGTTTTAGGATAGAGGACTTCCGTAAAGGTACGGGAGTCTGCCGGCTCGAATCGCAGCGGCAGGGTACGGAACTGAAACGTGTTCAGGGTATCAGACCCTGCTTGGCTGTAGTAACTCGCCATCAGTGTTTGGACAGAGGACTTTTTCCCCAGATCAATGTCCAGCACATTCTGAAAGAGCCGCTGGATCTGTTTCTGCATGGTGTCAATAGTGCTGGGGATGTGCGTCAGCTCTTTTTCGGGCAGCAGATCAATCAATGCGGAGTTATCCAAGTTTGCTGCCTGTTCAAAACGTTCCATCCAGTCCAGGCGGAGCTGCTGGAAATAGATGTGAGCCTCCGCCAGCTCGTCCAATCCGGCGAGGACAATGCCGGCATCCTGTGGCGCTTTCGTCTGATAGAACCGTAAGAGTGCGTTCCCCATATCCTTAATCAGAGGTTCGTATCTCCAAATGTCCAGACGCAGCAGCTTCAAAAGACTTTCCGAAAACGGGAAGTCTTTTTTTTCCAGCGGTGAGTCAGGACCATAACAAAAATACTCTCTGCAGTTGGAGATGTAGGTTTTGAATGTATAGCGGTTCATTTCATACCCTGCAAAATAGGCTGTCAATAAATTGGTGGTGGACACGCTGATCTCCCAGGGCCTGCACATCCTCGCCGGATTCCCGAAGGTCGGGAAGTCCTGGCTGGCGTTGTGGCTGGCGGTGACCGTTGCCAAAGGCGAACCCGTCTGGGGAATGCAGGTGGAGCAGGGGACCACGCTGTACCTCTGCCTGGAGGACTCCCATCTCCGTATCCAGAATCGGCTGTTTGATGTGACGGAGGACGCGCCGCCTAATGTCCACTTCTGTATGGAGAGCCAGATCCTGGGGGACGGGCTGGCAGAGCTCCGCCCTAAGAATTTCCGGGATATCTACACCGAACTGCGGAAGCAGATCAGTCAGAATACGGGAGAGCCGCTCTCCGAGTACACGGTAGAGGGAGTCCACGCGTGCCTGTGCGGGATCCTCTCCGATGCGATGGAGAGCGGCTTTATCAATCACAATCCGGCGTGGCTGACGAAGCGACTGTGCAGAAGATCATCGCGGCGCTGGAGAACGAGAGCCTCAAGTACGAGACCCATTACAAGCTGATTATTGCCACTTACAAGCTGATTATTGCCACCGGAATGCGGCGGGGCGAGTGCTGCGGCCTGAAGTGGTCCGATATTGACTGCGAGAAAAGCAGCATTCACATTCAGCGGAATGTGGTGAAGATCACCGGAGAGGACATCATCGTCAAGGACACCAAGACCGCGTCAGGGGACAGGTACGTCTACTTTTCGCTGGAGACTCCTTGTGTTGAAGAACAGGCGGAAATGGTCTGGCTGCACCGGAGACTGGAAAAGAGGCTGGGCCGGAAACGGCGGCGAGAGTTGCTGGAGTTGGTAGATGCAGAGGCAAGACTGCAAGACGACCTGCCCCTGACCAGCTTCATAGCCGGATTGCGTCTGGCTTGTGGAATCACTCATGAGCTGGGGTTAGAACCGCCCGACTCCTTCCGCCAGGAGGAGGAACAGCAAATCAGAGGGGTATAGGGGAGGATCATCCTTGGATAGACAAGCGGCATGGAGCAACGCTCCATGCCGTCGTTTGTATGTACTCAATAATTCTCTGCGTGAATCTCGAAGTAAGCCTGGGGATGGGCGCAGACGGGGCAAACATCGGGGGCCTTTTCACCCACCACGATGTGCCCGCAGTTCCGGCATTCCCAGACCTTGACCTCGCTCTTCTTAAAGACTTCCTGGGCCTCTACATTGCGGAGCAGAGCCCGGTACCGCTCCTCGTGGTGCTTCTCGATCTCGCCAACCATACGGAATTTTGCAGCCAGCTCGGGGAAGCCCTCCGCCTCTGCGGTCTCGGCAAACCCGGCGTACATATCCGTCCACTCGTAGTTCTCCCCGTCGGCGGCGGCTCCCAGGTTCTCAGCAGTGGACCCGATGCCCGCCAGTTCCTTGAACCACATTTTGGCGTGTTCCTTCTCGTTGTCTGCGGTTTTCAGAAACAGGGCGGCAATCTGCTCGAAGCCCTCTTTCTTGGCCTTGGATGCAAAATAGGTGTACTTGTTCCGGGCCTGGGACTCCCCGGCAAAAGCGGCCTGCAGGTTTTTCTCTGTCTGGGTTCCGGCGTATTTGGACATGATGAATTCCTCCTTTTCAAATTTACAAAATGAATGCGAAAAGTTACAAAAAAGCTCTAAAAACTGCGTTTTTAGAGCTTTTGGTACGCCCGACTGGATTCGAACCAGCGGCCTTCAGAGTCGGAGTCTGACGCGCTATCCAACTGCGCCACGGGCGCATACCGAACAATATGAAATTATCTGCAAATTGGAACAAAAGCGGCTTCCTTACATGTCCTACGTAGTATAGCAGAATTTTCCCTTTCTGTAAAGTGTTTTTTAAAAAAATTTTGCAGAAAAAGATTGTTAAAAAAATTGACAAGTTGGTGGATTTAGGCTAAACTAGGAATTGAAAATAATTTAACAAGAGCCAGGGGGAGTGAGCGTTTTGAAAAAGGATAATGTCTCGGATGCCGTGATCCGGCGGCTGCCTCGCTATTACCGGCAATTGACAGAGCTTTGCGCCAAGGGCGTGGTGCGCATTTCTTCCCATTCCCTGGGACAGGAGATGAACATCACCGCTTCCCAAATCCGCCAGGATTTGAGCTGCTTCGGCGAATTCGGCCAGCAGGGCTATGGCTATAATGTGGAGGAACTGCACACGGAAATCGGCCGCATTTTAGGGGTGGACAACCACCATCATCTGGTTATGATTGGCGTGGGCAATTTGGGCCACGCGCTGCTGCAAAACTTCCCCTTCACACAGACGGGCTTTACCGTGGACGCCGCTTTTGACATTTCCCCTGCCGTGACCGGAACCAAGGTGAACGGGGTTCCCATCTATTCTATGGACGAGGTGGACGCCTATATCAAGTGCCATACTGTGGATGTGGTGGTGCTGACGATTCCGCAGTCCATCGCCCAGGAGACGGCGGACCGCCTGATTGCCCTGGGGGTTCGGGGCTTTTGGAATTTTACCAATGTGGAGCTGACCTGCGGCGAACCGGATGTGAAAATTGAGAACATCCATTTTGCGGACAGCCTCTTGACTTTGAGCTACCGGATCGCCAATCGCTGACCTGGAGAAAGGAATCGCTCTCATGCGGAAAAAGACCTTGTTTCTGCTCCCGCTGTGTATACTGGCCGCCGCTGCCGTCTGGGCCGCCGCCGCAGGCGACGCGGCGGACCCGCTGGCCTCGCTGTCCTATCTCACCGGCGCGTTTACCAGCAAGGTGGATGCCGCTGTGGACGCCCGTCTGGACGCCGCGCTTTCAGGGCAGAGCGGCGAACCCGCCGCGCCTGCCTCCGCCGCCTCCTGGACGGAGGTCCGGCTGAAGCAGGAGGACCTTTTGCAGGCCGCTGCGGGAGACAGCGTGCTGCTGCTGGCGGGAAGCGCCCGGGTGGACTATATCGCCGGAGCGGTGGTGGATGTGACCACGGGAAACGTGCTGCCCAGCGGAGAGAGCCTGGCGGCAAGACATCGCTATCTGGTGGCGGAGGACACCGCCGCCAGTTTTACCGTTACCAGCAAGACGGCCGTGGTGGACTGGCAGGGGGCATGCACGTTTCACTATTCCACCGCCACCGATTACAATGCCATGGCGTCCGCGCTGAAAGCCATGCACCTCTTCCAGGGCAGCTTTACCGGCTACGGCCAGGGCTTTGACCTGGAGGTAGCCCCTACCCGGCTCCAGGCGCTGATTATGTTCATTCGGGTCTTGGGGGAGGAGAGCGAGGCGCTGGCCTGGAATGGGACGTGTCCCTTTGGCGATGTGCAGCCGGGCAGCAGCGGGGCCAAGTATGTGGGTTATGCCTATGAACGGGGATATACCAACGGATACAGCGCCACAGAGTTTCGGCCCTCGGCCTCTGTGAATGCCCGGCAGTATACAGAGTTTGTTCTTCGGGCGCTGGGATACAGCTCCGCTGCCAACACGGATTTGTCCGATACGCTGGCCCGGGCGCAAAATGCCGGCGTACTGACAGAAGGGGAGGCGGCTATGCTCCAGAGCGATCCCTTCCTCCGGGCGGAGCTGGTGTACATCTCCTATTACGCGCTGGAGGCGCAGGTTTCCGGTACGGGCCGGACCTTGGGAGAGACGCTGATGGACAAGGGTGTTTTCACCCAATGGGAACGAGATACCGCGCCGCCGGTGGTCAATTGGCGGCTGTGAAAAGGAGGCCGCCTGCGGGAAAGCCCTGCGGGCGGCTTTTCTTTGTCACCCGCTTCTGCCAGGCGCATATGATGAACTGAGACCGCTCCGATTCGGTCTACATCTCTCAGGAGGTTTCAACTTATGTGCAATAATGGCTTTGGCGGCGGCAACTGCTGCTGGATCATCATCCTGCTGATCATCGTCTGGTGCTGCTGCGGCAACAACAACAGCTGGGGCGGCAACAGCTGCGGCTGCGGCTGCAACTGCAATTGCAACTGCGGCGGCTGCAACTGCGGCGGCTGCAACAACAACTGCTGCAACCCCGCTCCCTGCTGCTGAACCGTACTTTTCACGAAGGCTGGCGCAATGAACAACCCCGGACCCAACAGGGTCCGGGGTTTCCTTTAGTCTTGGGAGTTCGCAAGAGTGGTTTCCGCCGCTCTGGCCCCCGCCCAGCCTACGGCGGCCCCCAGGAGGATGCCCCCCACGATGTCGGTGGGCCAGTGGACATAGAGATACAGACGGGAGAACGCGATTGCCGCCGCCAGAACCAGCGCCGGCCGCCACAGAGGGCTCCCCGAGGCCCGCAGGGCGAAAACCACGGCAAAGGCCGCCGCCGTATGGCCGGAGGGGAAAGAGGCGTCTCCTGGGGGAGGGACCAGAAGGGGAAGGTTCGGCCGGAAGACAAAGGGCCGGGTTCGGCCGATGAGAGGCTTTAACAGCATGTTGCAGAATACCAGGTCCAGAACCAGAGCACAGGCGGCGGCGATGCCATGTTTCCTCTGCCGGCGGAGGAGGAGCAGGAGCGCGGCAAGAAAAATCCAGAGCTCGCCGTGGTTGCTCAAGCCGCTGAGGAAGGGCATCAGCCAGTCGAGAGGGCCGCACCGCAGGTTCTGGATGCCGTCCAGAAGGGCCAGTTCCGCGTTTTGCACAGGAGATTCCCCCTTTCGAAAAAGGGCCGCAGTCTGGGCGTCCGCAGCCCTGGAAAATCGTATGGAGGAGCTGCCGGGATTATTCCAGCACCGCGCCCCGGGCGGCGCTGGTGACCAGCTTGGCGTACCGGGCGGCGTAGCCGGTCTTGATCTTGGGTTCCGGACAGACCCACTTGGCCTTCCGCTCCGCCAGAGTCGCTTCGTCTACCTCCAGGGAGATGGAGCATTTGGTGATGTCAATGGCGATGGTATCTCCATCCTCCACAAAGGCGATGGGACCGCCCCGGGCGGCTTCCGGGCAGACGTGGCCGATGGAGGCGCCTCGGGTGGCGCCGGAGAAGCGGCCGTCGGTGATGAGGGCAACGTCCTTGTCCAGGCCCATGCCCGCGATGGCGGAGGTGGGATTCAGCATTTCCCGCATCCCCGGACCGCCCTTCGGGCCCTCATAGCGGATGACCACCACATCCCCGGCCTGGATTTTCCCGGCGTAGATGGCGGAAATAGCGTCTTCCTCGCAGTCAAAGACCCGGGCGGGGCCGGTGTGGGTCATCATCTCAGGGGCCACGGCGGAGCGCTTCACCACGCAGCCCTCCGGGGCCAGATTGCCCTTCAGCACGGCGATGCCGCCGTCCTGGGAGTAGGGGTTCTCTATGGGGCGGATCAGCTCCGGGTTCCGGTTTTCCACGCCCTCCAGATTCCCGGCGACGGTTCGTCCGGTGCAGGTCAGCAGGGAGGTGTCCAGAAGGTTCCGTTTTGTCAGCTCCTTCATGACGGCGTAGACGCCGCCCGCGCCCTCCAGGTCCTCCATATAGGTGTCCCCGGCGGGGGCCAGATGGCAGAGGTTGGGGGTTTTGGAGGAGATTTCATTGGACATGTCCAAATCCAGTTCGATGCCGCACTCGTGGGCGATGGCGGGGAGGTGGAGCATGGTATTGGTGGAGCAGCCCAGGGCCATGTCCACAGTTTCGGCGTTGTGGAAGGCTGCGGCAGTCATGATGTCCCGGGGACGGATGTTCTTCTCTACCAGTTCCATGATCTTCATACCCGTGTGCTTGGCCAGGCGCAGCCGGGCAGACCAGACGGCGGGGATGGTGCCGTTGCCCCGGAGGGCCATGCCAATGGCCTCGGTAAGGCAGTTCATGGAGTTGGCGGTGTACATGCCGGAGCAGGAGCCGCAGGTGGGGCAGGCGTTGTTCTCATAGTCCTCCACCCCGGCTTCGTCCAGCTTCCCGGCGTAGTAGCTGCCCACGGCCTCGAACATGTGGCTCAGGCAGGTGCGGCGTCCGTCCTGGAGGCGGCCCGCCAGCATGGGACCGCCGGAGCAGAAGATGGCGGGGATGTTCAGCCGGGCGGCGGCCATGAGAAGGCCGGGGACATTCTTGTCGCAGTTGGGGATCATCACCAGCCCGTCAAACTGGTGGGCGATGGCCATGGCCTCGGTGGAGTCGGCGATGAGGTCCCGGGTGATGAGGGAGTACTTCATGCCCACGTGGCCCATGGCGATGCCGTCGCAAACGGCGATGGCGGGGAATTCCACGGGGGTGCCTCCCGCAGAGCGGATGCCCGCTTTGACGGCTTCGGCAATCTTGTCCAGATTCATGTGCCCAGGGACGATTTCGTTATAGGAGCAGACCACGCCGATCAGCGGGCGCTCCAATTCCTCCTTGGTGTAGCCCAGAGCGTAAAAGAGAGAGCGGTTCGGGGCCCGTTCCACGCCCTGGGTGACATTGCGGCTTTGTTCTTTCATGGCTGTGCCTCCTATGTGTCCGGGGGATTGGCCCGGCAGAAATCGAAATGGGGAAACGCTGCTTACGGCTTTAAATAGTAATATAAAACTCCACGGATGTCAAGACGCCTGGGCACGGCAAAGCTCCCGCCGGCTCTGCCGGCGGGAGCTTTAACAGGTATGCTGTCCGGAATCAGACCGTCTCCAGGAAGCGGAGGAAAGCGTTCCTGCCCGCCTCTGTCCGCTTATAGACCCCGGCGTGCTCCAGGACCTGGGCAAAGACCAGGCCGGTTTCTTGCTGCACGATTTCCAGGGCGTTCTCCGCCGTGATGGTGTGGCGGGGGGCGAAGGCCTCCGCCCAGTCGGCGTGCTTTGCGGTCTTCTCACCGGCCCGGAGGTCCTTGCCGCGGGCCAGGCAGTCCGCCACCGCCGCCAGCTCCTCTTTCAGCCGGGCGGGGAGGACGGCCAGGCCCATGACCTCGATGAGGCCGATGTTCTCCTTTTTAATATGGTGCAGCTCATCGTGGGGGTGGTATAGGCCGAGGGGATACTGCTCCGTGGTCAGGTTGTTCCGCAGAACCAGGTCCAATTCGTACTTCTCCCCCCGCCGCCGGGCGATGGGGGTGATGGTGTTGTGGGGCACGCCGTCCGTCTCGGCGAGGATTACCGCCGCCTCATCGGTGTAGCCCCGCCATTTGCCCAGAATGTTGTCGGCGAGGTCTATCAGCCGCTCCGGGCCTTCAGAGGAGATGCGGACCACGGACATGGGCCACTTCACAATGCCCGCCTCCACATCCTCAAAGCCGGGAAAGGTGAAAGACGTCTCCACCGGGGCCCTCTCCATGGCGAAGGTGTACCGCCCGCCCTGGAAATGGTCATGGGCCAGGATGGAGCCGCCCACGATGGGCAGGTCCGCGTTGGAACCCACGAAGTAGTGGGGGAACTGCCGCACAAAGTCCAGGAGCTTGCCGAAGCACGCCCGGTCGATCTTCATGGGGGTGTGTTCCCGGTTCAGGCAGATGCAGTGTTCGTTGTAGTACACATAAGGGGAGTACTGCAAAAACCAGGGAGAGCCGTTGATGGTGATGGGGACAACCCGGTGGTTCTGTCTCGCGGGGTGGTTCACCCGGCCGGCGTAGCCCTCGTTGGAGGCGCAGAGCTGGCAGCGGGGATAGTCGGAGGCGGGGAGGTCCCGGGCGGCGGCGATGGCTTTGGGGTCCTTCTCCGGCTTGGAGAGGTTGATGGTGATGTCCAGCTCCCCGTACTCCGTGGGGGCCTTCCACTGCATGTCTTTGGCGATGCGGTCCCGGCGGATGTAGTTGGTGTCCTGGCTGAATTGGTAATACCAGTCCGTGGCGGCCTTGGGGTCCTGGGCGCGGAGCGCCTGGAATTTCGCAATTACCTGAGCGGGGCGGGGCGTCAGGCGGCCCATCAGCTCCGTGTCGAAGAGGTCCCGGAAGACCACGGAATTTTCCGTCAGTACGCCTCTTGCGTAGGCGTCGTCCAGCAGTTCCTCCAGCACAGGGGCCAGCGCAATCGCGCCCCACTCCTGTCCGGGGTCCGTGTAGCTGTCGATGCGCAGCGTGTCCAGAATGGAGTTGACGGCCCAGATGTACTCGCTCTCCGCAATCAACCCTGTCCGCAGCGCGTAAGTGGCCAGCTTGGATACGGCTTCGTTGACCATAATGATCGTTCCTCTTTCTGAAAGACTTTTATAAAGCATATACAGCGCTCAGGAAACCAAGACGCAGCCGCCCTGTGGACGGATGCGGAGGACGTGGCACATGCCGGGGCCCAGGAGGGCCTCCATGCCGGAGCGGAATGCGTCCAGCTTGTCCATGGGGACAAACGCCTGAATAGTACCGGCAAAGCCGCCGCCGTGGACGCGGATGGCCCCGGTTCCCTCCAGCAGTTCCCGGCCAAAGGCCAGGGCCACGGGGATGGCCTGCTGCCGGGGGTCCGCCGTGGACCAGGTGTTCTGGAGGTGCAGGGAGGAGGACATGCCGGAGACGTTCACCAGGGCCAGGAAGGCCGCAAAATCCTCCCGGGCCAGGGCCTCCGCCTCCTGGACGGCCCGGCGGTCGTCGTCGTAGAAATGGAGGGCCCGGAGGACGGCCCGGTCGCCGCATTCCCGCCGCAGGGCGGGGATAGCCGCCCGGAAGTCCGCTTCGGGAACCTCCCGAAGGAGCTGTTTGCTGAAATGGACCGCCACGGAGCGCATTTCCCGGGTAATGTCGGAGTAATCCTCTGTCAGGTGCTTGGCGCTGTGGTCGGAGCCGGTGTCCACAATGCACAGCGCGTGGCCGGAACGGGCGAAGTCGTAGGCGATGGGCCGGACCACCGGATTGGCGGGGTCGCCGAAATCGATGGCTACCGCGCCGCCTACGGAGGAGCCCATCTGATCCATCAGACCGCTGAGCTTGCCGAAGTGGACATTCTCGGCGTACTGGCCGATTTTCGCCAGCTCGACGGGGTCCAGCTTCCCGCCGCAGAAGAAGTGGTTGAGGATGTTGCCGATGAGAATTTCGTAGGCGGCGGAGGAGCTGAGGCCGGAGCCGGAGAGGACGTTGGACACGGCGCAGGCGTCAAAGCCGCCGATTTGATAACCCCGCTGTACGATTCCGGCGGCCACGCCCCGGACCAGGGCGGCAGAGGAGTTGGCCTCCTCTGGCCTGGGGCTGAGGTCGGTCAAATCCACCTCCAGGGTGGGATATCCCTCGGACTGGACCCGGATGACGTTTCGTCCGTTGGGGGCGGCGCAGGCCAACATATCCATATCCACGCTGGCGCAGAGGACGTGGCCCCTTTGATGGTCCGTGTGGTTGCCCCCCAGTTCGGTGCGGCCGGGGCCGCTGAAGAGGGCGGTGCCGCCCTTGGGGGCGAAGGCGTCCGCCAGGGCCTGTGTGACATGAAGGGCCCGGGCCCGGGCCTGGGTCAGCCCTTCGGCGGTATAGACAGCGGCGAGAGGCGCGTCGTACTTGCCGTTCTCCAGCGCCTGGAGCAGTTGGTTGCAGGAACACATAGTAGCTCTGCCTCCTTTCATTTTCCGTGTCCAGTATAGTGAATCCGGAAGGAAAATTCAATGCTTACTTTTTCGCTTTGTCCAAAATCCGCAAAAAATTTCCCCGGGCAATCTGCTCCCGCTCCGCCGCGGTCATTCCCAGGCGCTCCAGCCAATCGAACAGGCGGGACGTCTGTCCGCAGTCCTCCAGTCCTGCGGCGGCGTCGTTGCCGGGCCCCATGAACTCGCAGAAGTCAAACCCGCAGGCCACATGTTCCACGCCCATAACCTCCGCCATGTGGGCGGCGTGGAGGGCCAGGGTCTTCGCCGTCTGCTTCGCGGGGTCCTCGTGGACAAACTTATGGTGAACGTTCAGCCCCACTACGCCTCCGCTGTCCCGGATGGCCCGGAGCTGTTCGTCGGTAAGGTTCCGCGGGTGGGGGCAGAGAGCGCGGCAGTTGGAATGAGAGGCAAGAACGGGCCCCCGAGCCAGACGGATCACGTCCCGGAAGCCTCCGTCGTTCAAATGGGAGAGATCGGCCAGCATCCCCAGATCCTCCATCCGGCGAAGGGCCTGGCGGCCCAGGCCGGTCAGTCCCTTGGCGGGGTCCTGGGCGGCCCCGGCGGCAAAGCGGTTCTCCTCGTTCCAGGTCAGCATGCCCAGCCGGAGGCCCAGCGCGGCCAGGGGCTCCAGGTCCTCCGGCCCCTCCAGGCCCTCCATGCCCTCGAGCCCCAGAAAGGCGTAGATTTTTCCCTGTGCCTTGGCGGCTTCGGCCTCCCCGGGGGTGCGGACCACCGCCAGCCAGGGGCACTCGGCAAACTCCGCCTGGGCACAGGAGAGCATGATCTCCAGCCTGTAGGCGGCGCGTTCTTTGCCGGGAACCCCCTCCCAAAAGGTCTGTCCGCCGCCCAGGCCGTACCAGAAGGACAGCACCAGCCCTTCGATACCGCCCCGGCGGAGGCGGTCCAGGTGGCGGCGCTCCAAGACGCGGGTTTCCCCCGCCAGACGGCGGCGGGTAACGTCGTAAAGCAGGTCGGAATGTCCGTCAAAAACCATGGCAAAGCTCCTTTCAGGCCGGCAGGAAAGGCCGGCGCGCCTTATTGTATGCCATGGGAACAGGGAATAGCAAGCCTGTTTTCCACTTTTTTCGGAAAATCTCGTCTACCCCCTATGCAAAACCGGAAAAATACGTTAAAATAGAATTGCTGTAAAATCCCAGAAGAACGGCATATTCCGAAAAGGGAGGTCACGCTATGGCGAAACCGGTATACCGGCGGGTGCTGCTGAAAATCAGCGGCGAGGCCCTGGCCGGGGACAAACACAACGGATTGAATTTCGAGGTGATCGGTCAGGTCTGCGACGTGGTGAAGCAGTGCCTGGATATGGGCGTGCAGATCGGCCTGGTAGTGGGCGGAGGCAACTTCTGGCGGGGCGCCAAGGACGGCGGAGGACGCATGGAGCGGACCAGAGCCGACCATATGGGAATGCTGGCCACCGTGATGAACTGCCTGGCCGTCGCCGATGTGTGCGAGCAGAAGGGCATCCCCGTCCGGGTTCAGACGGCGATCGAGATGCGCCCCATCGCGGAGCCGTACATTCGCTCCCGGGCCATCCGGCACCTGGAGAAGGGGAGAGTGGTCATCTTTGGCTGCGGCACCGGAAACCCCTTCTTCTCCACGGATACCGCCGCCGTCCTTCGGGCCGCCGAGATCGGCGCGGAGGTGATTCTGCTGGCGAAGAACGTGGACGGCGTCTATTCCGCCGACCCGGCGAAGGACCCCAACGCCGTGAAGTACGATGCCATCAGCTATAACGATGTGCTGGCCCAGCATCTGATGGTCATGGATTCCACCGCCACCTCTCTCTCCATGGACAACCACATTCCTGTTCTGCTCTTTGCGCTGAAGGACCCCCAGAACATCGTGCGGGTCCTCTGCGGCGAAAAGGTGGGAACAATTGTAAGGGAATAAGCGCGAAATCCGGCGGCAGGCCGGGTACGTATGATCAGGAACGATTTGAAAGGAGCGTCTCTATTATGTTGAAGGACGAATATAAGGTATATGAGGACAAGATGAAGAAGAGCATCGACTCTGTGGCGGCGGACTTCGCCTCCGTTCGGGCGGGCCGGGCCAACGCCGCCGTGCTGGACCGGATCATGGTGGACTATTACGGCAGTCCCACCCCCATTCAGCAGATCGCCTCCATCTCCTCTCCCGACCCCAGGACGCTGCTGATCTCCCCCTGGGACGGTTCCGCTTTGAAGCTCATTGAAAAGGCCATTCAGAACTCGGACCTGGGCATCAATCCCCAGAACGACGGCAAGGCCATCCGTCTGGCCTTCCCCCAGCTGACGGAGGAGCGCCGGAAGGAGCTGGTGAAGCAGATCCGCAAGTACGCCGAAAGCGGCAAGGTGGCCATCCGGAACATCCGGCGGGACGCCATGGACAACTTCAAGAAGCAGGAGAAGAAGTCCGAGATCACTGAGGACGAGCTGAAGCAGGTGGAAAAGGATTTCCAGAAGCTGACGGACGAGAGCTGCAAGAAGCTGGATGATCTGCTTGCCAAGAAGGAAAAGGAATTGATGGCGGTCTGATGACGGGAACAGAGAAGGAAGCGGGGCGGCTTACGCCGCCCCGTCATATTGCGATTATCATGGACGGCAACGGCCGCTGGGCGAAGAAGCGGGGCCTGCCCCGGACGGCGGGCCACAAGGCCGGAGCGGAGACCTTCCGGAAAATCGCCACGTACTGCAAGAACACCGGCGTGAAGTACCTGACGGTTTACGCCTTCTCCACGGAGAACTGGAAGCGCTCCGAGACGGAGGTTGCCGCCATCATGGCGCTTTTAAAGAAGTATCTCCTGGAGGCGGTGGACACCATGGAGCGGGATCACATCCGCCTCCACTTCTTTGGGGACATGGCCCCCATCGCCCCGGAGCTGCGGGCTCTGGCGAAGGAGACCGACGAGATTACGGAGCACCTCTCCAAGGACGATTTCCAAGCCAACGTGTGCTTGAACTACGGCGGGCGGGATGAGATTGTCCGGGCGGCGCGGCAGTTCGCGGAGGACTGCGCCGCCGGGATACGGAAGCCGCATGATTTGGATGAGGCGGGGTTTTCGGACTATCTGGACTCCCGGGGCATCCCGGACCCGGAGCTCATCATCCGCCCCAGCGGAGAGCTGCGGCTGAGCAACTTTTTGCTGTGGCAGTGCGCTTATGCGGAGTTTTACTACACGGACACCCTCTGGCCGGACTTCGACGAGGCGGAGCTGGACCGGGCCATCGCGGCCTATCACAGCCGGGACCGCCGCTTTGGCGGGGCGAAATAAAGTTTTTGGTCCGGCTTTTTTCAAAAAGCTGGCGGGGTGCAGGGGCAGGGCCCCTGCGGAGGCCGCGAAGCGAGCGGCACATAAAGGATGTGGGATTTCATGAAATCGAGAATCTTGGTGGCCGTAGTGGGTATTCCAGCGCTGCTGTACGTAGTGCTGGCCGCGCCCTCTATTGTGATGATGACCGCGCTGTGCATCCTGGCGGGCGTCGGGGCAATGGAATTGCAGCAATGCGTCGGCGGAGTGAAGCGGAGCGAACTGGTGAGCATGAGCACGATGACCGCCGCAGTAACGGTTGGGTGGCTCTATGACCGCAGTCATCATCTGGCCGTCATCATCATGCTGGCAGTTCTGCTGTTTTTTTTCCATGCCATTCAAAAGGGCGGCGAGGTGAAATTCCAACAGATCATGGCAGGACTGGGAGGCGGCATTTTCATCGGCTGGTCCTTCGCGTCCTTCCTCCGGCTGGAGGCCTCCGGCATTCATAGGGCCTATCTTCTCCTGCCCTTTATCCTCAGCTTCGCCTGCGACACCTTCGCGTTTTTCGCCGGGCTTACCCTGGGCAAGCACAAGCTGGCCCCCAAGGTCAGCCCGAAAAAGACCGTCGAGGGCTCCGTCGGGGGACTGGCGGGAAACGTGGTTTGCGGCCTTTTGTTTGTGTGGGCTATGGAGCGCTTTTTCGGCGGCTCCGCCATCGGGTACGGAACCATGGCCCTGCTGGCCCTCCTCTGCGGCGTGGTGGCCCAGATCGGAGACCTGAGCTTTTCCCTCATCAAACGGGAATTTGGCATCAAAGACTATGGACATCTCTTCCTGGCCCACGGCGGCGTGCTGGACCGGTTTGACAGCGTGCTGTTCGCGGCTCCGGTGATTGAGATTATTTTCAGCTTTCTGTAATAGAATAGAGATGAGACGATGACAAAGACGATTTCGATCCTGGGTTCCACCGGCTCCATCGGCCGGCAGACCCTGGAGGTGGCGGAGCAGCTGGGGCTGACCGTGGCCGCCATCACCGCCCACCGCAGCGTGAAGCTGGCGGAGGAGCAGGCCCGGAAGTTTCAGCCCCGACAGGTCATCATGACCGACGAGGCGGCGGCAAGGGACCTGAAGGTCCGGCTGGCGGACACGAAGACCCGGGTTCACGGCGGCACCGCCGCCCTCTCCACGGCGGCGACGCTGCCGGGGGTGGATACGGTGGTGACCGCTGTGGTGGGCATGGTGGGCCTCAAGCCCACCCTGGCCGCCATTCGGGAGGGCAAGCGCATTGCCCTGGCCAACAAGGAGACGCTGGTCTGCGCCGGGGAGCTGGTGATGGACGCGGCGGAGAGCAGCGGCGCGGAGATCATCCCTGTGGATTCGGAGCACTCCGCCATTTTCCAGTGCGTGCAGGGCTGCGTGGACCGGGGGGAGATCCGGCAGGTGATCCTGACCTGTTCCGGCGGGCCCTTTTATGGCAAGACGGCGGCGGAGGTGAACCAGGAGACCCCGGCGGACGCCTTGCAGCACCCCAACTGGAGGATGGGCCCCAAGATTACCGTGGACTGCGCCACGCTGATGAACAAGGGGCTGGAGGTCATTGAGGCCATGCGGCTCTACCGCCTGCCTCTGGAGCGGGTGAACGTGGTGATCCACCGGCAGAGCGTGGTCCACTCCCTGGTGGAGTTTCGGGACGGGGCGCTGCTGGCCCAGCTGGGGACGCCGGACATGCGCCTGCCCATCCGCTACGCCATGACCTATCCCTGCCGGGCGGAGACCTGGTCGGAACCTCTGAACCTTTTGACCTGTCCGCCGCTGACCTTCTCCGAGCCGGACCGGCGGACCTTTCCCTGCCTGCGTCTGGCGGAGGTGGCCGCCGCCAAGGGCGGCACCGCCTGCACTGTGCTGAACGCCGCCAACGAGGAGGCGGTCCGGCTGTTCCTGGCGGAGAAAATTGGCTTTCACCAGATTTTCGAGCTGACCGCCGGGGCCATGACGGAGCTGCCGGTGATCCGCAAGCCGTCCCTGAAGGAGATTCTGGAGGCGGACGCGGCGGCCCGGCAGACGGTGCTGAAAAACTTTTCTAAGTGAGGAGCGCGTTTCATGAGTTTTGTGTTTGTCCTGGCGGCAATCTTCATTTTCGGTTTCCTGGTGGCGGTTCATGAGTTGGGTCATTTTCTGGCAGCCAAGCTCTGCGGCGTCCGGGTCAGTGAATTTTCCGTCGGCATGGGGCCGCTGCTGTGGCACAAAGAGACGGAGGAAACTCAGTATTCCCTCCGCCTTCTGCCCATTGGGGGCTTCTGCGCTTTGGGAGAGGATGATGAAGACACCGGGGACGAGCGCTCCTTCGCCCATCAGGGCTTTTGGAAGAAGCTGGTCATTCTGGCCGCCGGGTCCTTCATGAATCTGCCGGCCGGGGTGGCGGTGTCCCACGCCAGCGAGGTCGTGGAGATGTGCG
>NZ_CAJTUX010000052.1 GCF_910579365.1 uncultured Oscillibacter sp. | reverse complement strand
CACGGGGATGGGCAGGCCCCAGCGGCGCTGGCGGCTGATGCACCAGTCCGCCCGCTCCCGAATCATGGACTTCATCCGGTCGATGCCCCACTTGGGGACCCAGCGGACTTCCTCGGCGGCGGCGATGGCCTGGTCCTTAAAGGATTCCACGGAGCAGAACCACTGGGGCGTGGCCCGGAAGATGATGGGGCTCTTGCAGCGCCAGCAGTGGGGATAGCTGTGGACGATGTCCTCCTGGGCGAAGAGCATGCCGCTCTCCTTCATGTCCTGGAGGATGACGGGGTTGGACTCGTCGGTGGACATGCCGGCGTATTTTCCGGCGTAGTCCGTGTGCCGTCCCTGGTCGTCCACGGGGACCACCATGTCCATGCCATAGCGTTTGCAGGTCTGATAGTCGTCCGCGCCGAAGCCGGGGGCGGTGTGGACGCAGCCGGTGCCGCTGTCCATGGTGACGTAGTCCGCCAGCAGCAGGCGGCTGGTCTTGGGCAGGAAGGGGTGGTCCGCCAGCATGTTTTCAAAGAAGCTGCCGGGATGGGTCTCCACGATCTCCCAGGAATCGAAGCCGCCCAGGCCCATGACCTTCTCCGTCAGGGCCTCCGCCATGATATAGTGCTCGCCGTTGGAGGCCCGCACAATGGCATAGCTCTCGGCGGGGTGCAGGGCGATGGCCAGGTTCCCCGGGAGGGTCCAGATGGTGGTGGTCCAAATGACGAAGAAGAGCTTGCTCTTGTCATAGGCCGCCAGCTTCCCCTGATCCTCGTGCATGGGGAACTTCACATAGACGGTGGTGCAGGGGTCGTCCTGATACTCAATCTCAGCCTCGGCCAGGGCCGTCTCGTCGTGGGGGCACCAGTACACGGGCTTGAGGCCCTTGTAGATATACCCCTTCTTGTACATGGCCCCGAAGACCTTCACCTCCTCGGCCTCAAAGCCGGGGTCCATGGTAAGGTAGGGGTGGTCCCAGTCGCCCACCACGCCGATGCGCTTGAAGGCGTCCCGCTGCACGTCCACATAGTGGGCGGCGAAGTCGCGGCAGGCGGAGCGGAAGTCGGGAATGCTCATGGCCTTGTGGTTGAGCTTGTTCTGCTTGATGATGTTGGACTCGATGGGCATGCCGTGGTTGTCCCAGCCGGGGATATAGGGGGTGTAGTAGCCCCGCATGGCGTAGGACCGGGTGATGATGTCCTTGATGGCCTTGTTCATGGCGGTGCCCATGTGGATGGACCCGTTGGAGAAGGGAGGGCCGTCGTGGAGGTTAAAGAGGGGTTTGCCCTCGTTTTTCTTGAGAAGCTCGTGATAAAGGTCCTCGCTCTCCCAGCGCTTCAGCATCTCCGGCTCCCGCTTGGGCAGGCCGGCCCGCATGGGAAAGTCCGTCTTGGGAAGGTGAATGGTCTTGTTGTAGTCCATGGGTAGATTCCTCCTTGTATTATAAAGAATATTGATTACAAATTGTAAGAACTTTGGCGGGGTTCCGCTCCGGGAAGGGGAGGACGGGCTCCGGCGACGCGGGCCGGATGGTCGGCGCATACATAGGGCGGCCTCCTTTCCAAAAGATAAAAAGCGCCCCGTCTCCCGTAAGAGACAGGGCGCGTCCACGCTCTGCGATACCACTCTTCTTGCCGCTCCCTTGCGGGAAACGGCCCCTCATGGCCCGCCACCACGGGCCGGCGGAGTAACGCCCACCGCACGTCCTTGCTTACTCGTTGTTCAGCAGGAGGCTCCAAGGTGATGTTCACCGCTTCCTCCCCGCCGCCTTGCACCGTTCCGGCGGCTCTCTGAGGGGGAGGGAAAGGGCTACTCGTCCTTATCCACGCCAAAATGTTCAGTTCCACCTTATAATATCACGTTTCTCCGGTTTGTCAACCGTCTGAAAGACTTTTTTATTGGTAACGGTAGCGCTGGGCCGTATAGCCGTCCACGCAGCTTTGAAACAACTCATAGCTGTGGAACTCCAGCAGCTGGCAGCCAGGCTCCTCGTGAAAGGAGACCAGCCGCCGCCGGGTGTCTACCCAGATGCGCCAGACCTGCCGCTTTGTTTTTGGTTTCTTTGCCAAGGCGATTCCCCCGTCCTGTTGAGCTGTCTCCCATTTTATGCGATTTTCGTATAAAAATCAATATGCAATTTTCGCATATCCTAGAATGGGGACGATTTGGAGAAACCGGAAAGGGGAGAGGACTATGTACCGGCGGCTGCGGGACCTCAGGGAGGACCGGGACCTGCCTCAGCGGGTGCTGGCGGAGCTGCTTCACGTCTCGCAGGCCACCTATTCCCGCTATGAGAGCGGAGGGCTGGACATTCCCAGCGGAGCGCTGATCGCCCTGGCGCGGTTTTATCACACCAGCATTGACTATCTGGTGGGCCTGTCGGACAATCCGGAGCCCTACCGCTGAGCGAAAGAAAGAGCGGGGGCCGCTCCCGCCGGAACAGCCCCCGGAACGCGCCTTATCCCTTGCAGCCGCAGGAGGGGGGGCAGCCCTCCGCGCAGGAGATGGTGGGCTCGCAGGCGTTCATGCAGATCTCGTATTTAACCGGGATGGTGACGCAGATTCGCTGGGTGACGGTGATGGTGCTGCTGGCGCCGCAGGAGTCGGACACGCAGTTCACCGACGGCGCGCCCTGACAGGACACCGTGACGGTGCCCAGGGAGGCCGCGGGT
Organism: uncultured Oscillibacter sp.; assembly: GCF_910579365.1. Lineage (GTDB taxonomy): Bacteria > Bacillota > Clostridia > Oscillospirales > Oscillospiraceae > Oscillibacter. Next base: position 17,384 of record NZ_CAJTUX010000052.1, on the reverse strand, counting down.
ACCAGGGTCACCGGGGCGGTGACGTCGACACACTGTGTAACAATTTTATTGCAGCCGCTGCCAAGGCAGCAGTCCTCGCCCTGACAGGGGAGGATGGCCTCATGCTCATAGGCTTCGTTGATACGCAAAGGGAATCCCTCGTTTCCTGGAAATTGCACCCGAAGAAGGGGTACTGCTCCAGTGTATGCGGCGGGGACGTCCGCCGTCTCTCTTTTTAAAATGCCGCTTTCACTTTTGGAAAGACCGTGCTATACTAAGATGAAAATGTAAAAAAAGACGGGATATTGGGAAGGGGGCCGCCTATGGACGGCAGAATGGACGAAAAACAGGAACAGAAATTTCATCAGATGACGGAGACGCCCGTCAGCCGGCTGATCTGCCGGCTGGCCGTGCCCTGCATCATCAGCATGCTGGTCACGTCTTTCTACAATATGGCGGACACCTTCTTTGTGGGGATGCTGAAGAGCAACAGCGCCACCGGCGCCGTGGGCGTGGTCTTCTCCCTCATGGCCATCATCCAGGCCGTGGGCTTTTTCTTTGGCCACGGCAGCGGCAATTTCATCTCCCGGGAGCTGGGGAAGCAGAACTATGAGGAGGCCAGCAACATGGCCGCCACGGGCTTTTTCTCCGCCCTGGCGGCGGGGGCGCTGATCTGCGCCCTGGGCCAGCTGTTTCTGGAGCCCCTGGCCGTGCTGCTGGGCTCCACCGCCACGATTCTGCCCTATACCAAGGCCTATCTCCAGGTCATCCTCTTCGGGGCCCCGTGGATGACCTCCTCCCTGGTGCTGAACAACCAGCTCCGCTATCAGGGCAGCGCGGCTTACGCCATGGTGGGCATCGCCAGCGGCGCGGTTTTGAACATCGCCCTGGACCCGATTTTAATTTTCACACTGCGCCTGGGGGTGGCCGGGGCGGCCTGGGCCACCATTGTCAGCCAGTTCGTCAGCTTCTGTTTGCTGCTGGCGGGCTGCACCAGGGGCGGGAACCTCCATCTCCATATCTCCCGGGTGAAGCGGAAGCCGGAGTACTATGTTCAGATCGTCCGGGGCGGCCTGCCCTCCCTGGCGCGGCAGGGCCTTGCCAGCGTGGCCGCCATCTGCCTGAACCGGGCCGCCGGAGCCTATGGCGACGCCGCCATCGCCGCCATGGGCGTGGTCCAGCGGATCACCATGTTCGGCGGGTCCGCCATGATCGGCTTCGGCCAGGGCTTCCAGCCCGTCTGCGGCTTCAACTACGGCGCGAAGCTCTACAGCCGGGTGAAGGAGGGCTTCTGGTTCTGCGTGAAGACCTCCACGGTGTTTTTGCTGGCGGTGAGCGCCCTGGGTTTCGTCTTCGCCCCCCGGCTCATCGCCCTCTTCCGGGACGATCCGGAGGTTGTCGCCTGCGGCGCCATGGCGCTGCGGTGCCAGTGCGTGACGCTGACGGCCATGAGCTGGACCACCATGAGCAACATGATGCTCCAGACCATCGGCAAGACGGCCTCCGCCACCTTCCTGGCCATGGCCCGGCAGGGGATTTTCTTCATCCCCCTGGTCTACATTCTCTCGGCGGCTCTGGGGCTGCTGGGAGTGGAGATGACCCAGGCGGTTTCAGACGTGCTGACCCTGGCCAGCGCCATTGTGATTCAGCGCCGGGCCCTGCGGGAGCTGGACGCGCTGGAGCGCGCGAGCGCATAAGCATTCGAAAAGGCGGCGTCCGGAAGGACGCCGCCTCAGCGTGTCAAAAAACGCAGAAGATTGACGCAGCGGGAAGGAAGAGAGCTGCGAGAGGAACCCAGGAGGGGTTCCCTGCCTCCCTGCAACCCTGCTGCCTGTCAATACCCAAAGATCATGTCCCGCCGGATTTCCGCCAGGGAGTGGGCCCCGCACATGGCCATGGCGTCGGCCAGCTCGGCTTTCAGCTTGTCCACGTAGACCTGCACGCCCTCCGCGCCGCCGCCGTAGACCATGTTTACGAAGGGCCGCCCGATGAGCACGGCGTCCGCCCCCAGGGCCAGGGCCTTGAACACATCCAGGCCGGAGCGGATGCCGCCGTCCACCAGCACCGCCATCCTGCCTCCCACGGCGTCCGCGATGGCGGGAAGGACCTCAGCGGTGGAGGGGCACTGGTCCAGCACCCGGCCCCCGTGGTTGGAGACCACGATGCCGCTGGCCCCGGCCTCCAGAGCCTTCTCCGCCCCCCGGACGGTCATGACGCCCTTGAGGAGGAAGGGCGTTCCCTCCATCATGCCGGCGATCTCCTTCAGCTCCGCCACGGTCTTGCTCCCCGCTGGGGGCTGGAGGTTTTTCAGGAAGGGCAGGCCCGCCGCGTCGATGTCCATGGCGATGGCGAAGGGCTTCGCCGCCTGGATGAGGGCCAGCTTTTCCCGGATGGTCTCCAGGTTCCAGGGCTTGACGGTGGGCACGCCCCGGCCCCCCTGCTTTTTCAGGGCCCCGGCGGCGGCCTCCATGACGGCGGGGTTCGTACCGTCGCCGGTGAAGGCGGCGATGCCCGCCTGAGCGCAGGCGGCGACGAGGATGTCGTTATAGGCCAAATCGTCGTACTTGTCCCCGTAGTGGAGCTGCATGGCCCCCACCGGGGCGGCGAAGACCGGGAGATCCACCTTCTGCCCGAAGAGGGTGAAGGAGGTGTCCACGGGCTTGTTCTCGCAGATGGTGTCCATGTTGACGCACAGCTCCTGCCACTTCTGGTAGTTGCGGATGAAGCCGGTGCCGGCGCCCTTGGCCCCGGGGCCGGGTATGGCGCTGCGGCAGCCCAGGCCGTTGCAGACGGGACAGGACTTGCAGTAGGGGCCCATAGAGCCCCGGGCGTTTTCCAAAACTTCCTGATAGGTCATGTCGGGTTCCTCCAGATATGTAAAATTTTCAGGCTGCGGGTTTTCTTCGATTGTACAGGAAACGAAAGGAAAAGACAAGTGGGGGCGGACACACAGGTCCGCCCCTTTTACATAGACTGTTAACGGTGATGTTCTATGACCAATCCAAACTGCGACCCCCTGGCCCTGACCACCGCGGTAAACTCCCTGGCGGTGGCCGTCGCCAGCCGGCTGAACGACCAGGAGCTGGGCCTGGTGGGGGCCATTTTGACCCAGCTGGGGGATACCCTGGAGACCATTGCGGCCCAGCGGGAACTTTGCTCCCGCTGAGCTAGGCTTCCAGCAGCCGCCTGGCCACGTCCACGTTTCCCCGCTCCAGATCCCGGAGCTTCCGGACCGCCTGCTCCTGGGCCTGCTTGTCTCCGGCCTGGGCGGCGGCCTGGTCGATCATGGCCTGGAGACGCTCCGCCGTCAGCGTCTCCAGGTCCGTGAAGTTCTCCTGCCCGATATACCGGAGGAAGGCGGAGACCTTGGGATCATACACCACCCCCGCCAGGGGGATGCCCTGCCCGGCGGCGAAGATCAGGGCGTGGAGCCGCATGGACACCACCACCTCCATCCGGGACAGGGCCCCGATGATGGTGCCGGCGGTCTTGGCGTCGTCCAGGAAGTAATGGGGCGCGTCCCCCAGGGCCTGGGCGGCCAGCCGGGCGGCGGAGGGGTCCTGCCCCTTTTCCACCGCCGTAAAGACGGGGGTCAGTCCATAGCGCTCCCAAGCGTAGCGGGCCGCCTCGCCGAAGAGGGAGGCCCGCTCCTGGAATCCCGGCCAGGGCCGGAGGGCGAAGCAGATATACTTCCCCCGGGGGGGAATCCCCGCCCGCAGCAGCACGCTGTCCGTCTTCTCCTCCGGGGCGGGAGCCAGCGTCAGGGCCGGGTCCGCCGTCAGGTGAATCTCCGGCTTGTCCACGCCCATGGATTTCAGCTCCTCCAGGGAGTCCGGCTCCCGGAGGGTGATGACGTCCACGTTCCGGTTCAGCACCTTGGCCGCCAGCTTCCGGTGATTTTCCCGCTTGACGGGACCGATGCCGCAGCCGTACATCTGCACGCCGCACCCCGCCCATTTGGCGGCGCGGATGTTCATGAGGTAAAACCACAGGGACCGGCGGGAGGTCACGTCCTGAATGAGGCTGCCGCCGCCGTTGATATAGAGCTTCGCCCGCCCCATGGCCCCCAGCCAGCCCGGGAGGTCCATCCGGCTGACGGCGCGGACCCGGTAGCTCAGGCGGGTGCTTTTGGGGTTTTTGGAGATGACCGTCACCGGCAGGTCCGGGTCGATGGAGCGCATCTCCTGGAGGATGGCCTCCAGAATGGCGTCGTCCCCGGCGTTGCCCCGGCCATAGGCCCCGCAGATCACCGCGCCGTCCCGCCGGGCCTTGGGGCGGCTGTGGCGGCGGAGGATTTCCTGATAGATGCGGAGCTGAGTGTCTACGGTCTTTTCAATGGAGAACTGCGCGGAGGCCTTTTCAAAGAGCTTCTCTCCCATCTCGCGGCGGAGAGCCGGGCCGTTTCCCAGGGCGGCCAGCCGGTCCCCCAGGGTCTCCCAGTCCCGGGGCGTGAAGAGGAAGCCGTTGACCCCGTCGTCAATGAGGTAGGGGATGCCCCCCACGGCGGTGGAGATGGTGGCCAGGTGAAACCGGGCCCCTTCGGTGAGGGCGTAGGAAAAGGTCTCGGACAGGCTGGTCAGCACGTTGATGTCCAGGGCGCTGTAGAAACGGTCCATGCCGCCGCTGATCCACCCGGCAAAGGCGACCTGGTTCTCCACGCCCAGCTCCCGGGCGAGGTTTCCCAGCTTCTCCCGCTCCTCTCCGTCCCCGGCGATGACGAGGCGCAGTTTTTCGCAGGATTCGTGGGCCCTGGCAAAGCCCCGAATGAGGGTGGACATGTCCTTGACGGGGTTCAGCCGGGCGGCGATGCCCACCACCACGGAGTCCGCCTCCACCTGGGCCCCCAGGGAGCGGAGATAGGACAGCCGGTCCCCCTGGTCCGGGGCGGGGGTGAAGTCGATGCCGTTGTAAATGGCGAAGAAGCGGTCCGCCGGGAAGCCCCGGGAGATGAGGAGGTTCACCATGGCGTCGGACACGCCGATGCGGTAGTCCAGCCGCCGGAGGGCCCAGGTGTTGATGACGCCGAAGGTGCAGCGGGCCAGGGGGCGGCCCATATAGTCGATCTTATAGTCGCTGTGGATGGTGGTGACCACCGGCAGTCCGGTGACGCCCCGCAGCAGGGCCCCGATCATGTTGGCCCGGGCCCCGTGGCAGTGGATGAGCTCATAGCCCTCCCGGCGGATGTAGTCCGCCAGCTGCCGGCGGACCTTCAGGATGTGGTTGCCTCCGCAGATCATGGTGGGGATGCCCAGGGCCCGGGCCTCCTCGGCGAAGGGACCGTCCCGAAAGCAGACCAGCTGGGCGGTGATGGTCTCGTTAAGGCGCTGGAGGAGGCTCAGGACGTGGGTCTTGGCCCCGCCGGAGTCGCCGCCGCTGATAAGGTGGATGACGTTCATAGTAAAAATCCCCTTGTGATTTTGTGAAACGTATTATATAATATTTTTCGTGCCTTGTCCATAAGGCCGCATTCATTACAAACGAGACGGCGGGAAGCGCCCGCTTACGGAGGTCAAGCATGGAACAGAAGAACGCGTTTCGCATTGGAAAGTTCAACATCATCGACATCGTCGCCGTAATCCTGATTCTGGCCGTGGCGGTTTACGCCGCCGCGCGGCTTCTGAACCGGGGCGGCAGCATTGAGGTGCCCACGACGGAGATTACCTACGTGGTGCGGGTCCAGAATGTGGCCACGGAGCTGTACGAGAATTCAAAGGAGAACCTGCCCTCCCCGCTGATGGCCTCCGGGGCCCGGCTGAACGGACGGATCGAGTCCGTGGAGATGACCCCCTGGCTGGTCCTGGGCCCCGACGGGCAGTGGTATGAGGACCCGGACCATGTGAACCTCTATTTCACCTGCACCGCCACTGTGCCCAAGGAGGAGGTCATGACCACCAAGGTGGGGGAGCAGGAGGTCCGCATCGGGAAGACCGACTACATTATGAAGAGTGAGACCGTGGAGTTCCAGAACGGCACTGTGGTGGACGTCCGGTGGGGCGAGTGACAGGACCTGCCTGGCAGGAAACCATGGTTTGAAACCTGGAGGACGAGAAGGGTGCTGGCGGTTCTCGGTTTGCCGGCGCTGGACGGCGCCGCAAAGAAGATGCGCGTCCCCATCTACGAGCTGGCAGATGGGGAGTGGGAGCCCCTTTCCTGAATAACCCTGAACAACAGAGAGCGGCGGGCCCAGGAGGGTCCGCCGCTCAGCGTGTCAAAAAACGCGGAAGACTGACGCAACGGGAAGGAAGAGAGTTACGAGAGGAACCCGGGAGGGGTTCCTCTCGTGTTTAATCAGAAGTTTTTCAAACCTTTTCTCTCAAGAACAGGAACTACAGCATACATTTCCCCCGGGCCATGTACTTGCCCTCGGGGGCGGAGACCAGCACGTTTCCGTTCTCCGCGGCCAGCCTGCCCCGGAGCCACACCTGCCGGATGCCGCCGTCTGTGGCGAAGCCCTCAAAGGGCGTGTAGCCGGCGGCGGAGATGCAGTCCTCCGCCTGGATGACATGGCCGCCGCTGGGGTCGTAGACCACGATGTCCGCGTCGCTCCCGGGCTGAAGGATTCCCTTCCGGGGGAAGAGACCGTAGAGCTTGGCCGGGTTCTCGCTGAGGAGGCGGCACATCTGGGCCACGCTGATCTTCCGCTTGGCCACGCCGCAGGACCACATCAGCTCTCCCCGGGTCTCCACGCCGGGGAGGCCGCCGGGAATCTTGGTGAAGTCCTCCCGGCCCATGGCCTTCTGCTCCAGCGTGAAGGAGCAGTGATCCGTGGACACGGTCTGGATATCCCCCCGGCGGAGGGCCTTCCACAGCACGTCCTGTTCCCGCTTGTTCCGCAGGGGCGGAGCGCAGACGTACCGGGCGGCGTCGGTGAAGGCGTCCTGGTGGTAAAGACTCTCGTCCAGGGTCAGATAATGGGGGCAGGTTTCCACATAGACGGTCTGGCCCCGCTTCCGGGCCCGGAGAACCTCGTCCAGCGCCTCGCCGTTGGTGAGGTGGACGATGATGACGGGGGCCTCCGCCGCCTGGGCGACCCGGAGAAGACGGGCCACGGCCTCCGCCTCCAGATAGGGCGGACGGGTGGCGGGGTGGCTGGCGGGGGAGAGTTCCCCGGCGGCCTTTTTCTCGGCGATCATGCCGTCGATGACCCCGGCGTTTTCGCAGTGGACGCCGCAGACGCCCCCCAGGGTCTTCAGCTCCTTCAGCGCCCAGTAGAGGTCCCGGTCCCCCAGCAGCATGGCAGGGTAGGTCATATACATTTTGAAGGAGGAAATGCCCTGGGCGAACATCTCCGGCAGCTCCCGGCGGATGCCCTCGTTCCAGTCGTCAATGGTCATATGGAAGCCGTAGTCGCAGAAGGTCTTCCCTTCGGCCTTCTCCCGCCAGCGCTCCAGCCCGGCGGCCAGGGACTCCCCTTTGTTGGGGCAGGCGAAGTCGATGATGGTGGTGGTGCCCCCCCGCAGGGCCGCCCGGCTGCCGGAGGCGAAGCCGTCGGCGGTGACGGTGCCGGCCACCTCCAGATCAAAATGCGTGTGGGCGTCGATGAAGCCGGGGAAGAGGACGCAGCCGGTGACGTCCAGCACGCGGTCCGCCTCCGCCTTCAGTCCACGGCCCAGGGAGACGACCTTCTCCCCCTCCATGAGCAGGTCGGCCCGCCGGACGCCCTTGCCGGAGACCACGGAGCCGCCCTTGAACAGTGTGCGCATATGTGTTCCTCCGTTTCAAAATGATGGATGGACCTGTCGCGAACTTCCAAAATATCAACCGCCGTCCGGCAGATGCGGGCGGCGCGCAGCCGCGTCTTCCTTCCCGCTCTGCACCGCCCGTATCCGCCTCCGCTGCTGTCGAGATTTCTGGAGTTTGCTATAGTATAGCACAGCTTGGACCGTTGTGGCAAAAATTTTTTCCCAAATGGGAAAACTTTGCGCTTTCTATTTGGAAAATATGTGTTATAATGGCATCAGGACACGCGGACGTCCGTCCGCCCCAGAAGAAAGAGGAGGTAAAAGAATGCAGACTAAGAAAATCCTGTCCCTGCTGCTGGCTCTTGCGATGATGTTCTCCCTGGCCGTCACCGCCAGCGCCGAGGGGGAGGACGAGAGCCTGGAGGGCTCCATCGTCATTCTCCACACCAACGACGTCCACGGCGGCATCGCCGGGTACGCCAAGGTGGCCGCGCTGAAGGCCGAATACCAGGCCAAGGGCGCCTACACCCTGCTGCTGGACGCCGGCGATTTCATCCAGGGCGATCCCACCGTCAGCGTCAGCCAGGGCAAGACCGCCGTGGAGCTGATGAATATGGCGGGCTATGACGCCGCCACCATCGGCAACCACGAGTTCGACTATGGCTACGCCAACTTCCAGGAGATCACCAAGGACGCCAAGTTCCCTGTGGTGGCTGCCAACGTGCTGGTGAACGGCAAGGCGGACAATCCTCACACCATCTTCACCGCCGAGGGCGGAAAGAAGATCGGCGTCTTCGGCCTGAGCACTCCCGAGACCGCCACCAAGGCTCACCCCGCCAAGATTCAGGGCGTGACCTTCCCCGCCGGCGCGGAGATGTTTGCCATCGCAGAGGCTGAGGTGAAGGCCCTGGAGGCCGAGGGCTGCGATTACATCGTGTGCCTGGGCCACCTGGGCATTGACGACGAGTCCACCGGCAACCGCTCCATCGACCTGATGGAGAAGGTGGAGGGCATCGACGTCTTCATCGACGGCCACTCCCACTCCACTCTGGAGGAGGTCAAGGCGGCCGCCGGCGACAAGCCCATCACCTCCACCGGCACGAAGCTGGCCAACATCGGCGTGGTGACCATCGACGCCGAGGGCGCCATTACCATGGAGAACGTGGCCACCGAGGGCCTGGCCGGGGACGAGGCCATCGCCGCCCGGGCCGCCGCCATCCAGAAGCAGATCGACGACGATTACGGCGCCGCTTTTGCCAAGACCGAGACCCTCCTCAACGGCGAGCGGGACCCCGGCAACCGCACCGAGGAGACCAACCTGGGCGACCTGATTACCGACGCTTTGGTTTGGGGCGCGGAGAAGAATGGCGAGACTGTGGACGCGGCCGTCACCAACGGCGGCGGCATCCGTGCCGCCATTGAGGCCGGGGACATCACCAAGAAGGATGTCAACACCGTCCTGCCCTTCGGCAACACCCTGAACATTGTCAAGGTCACCGGCAGCGAGCTGCTGGAGGCCCTGGAAGCCTCCACCTACTGCACCCCCACCGCCGTGGGCGGCTTCCCCCAGGTCAGCGGCATTGAGTTCACCGTGGACACCGCCAAGGAATTCGCCGAGGGCGACCTGTATCCCGGTTCCACCTATCACAAGCCCGCCTCCATCAACCGCGTGAGCATCGCCACCGTGGGCGGCAAGGCCTTTGACGAGAAGGCCACCTATTCCATTGCCACCAACGACTTCATGGCCGCCGGCGGCGACACCTACTACGCCTTTGCCGCCGCCTCCGCCAACTATGATCTGGGCATCCCCATGGATGAGGTCCTGATGGACTACATCAAAGAGGCGCTGAACGGCACCGTCACCACCGCCGCCTATGGCGAGCCTGCGGGCCGCATCACCGTTCTCACGGCCGCCCCCGCTGAGGAGCCCGCCCCCGCTGAGGAGCCCGCCCCCGCTCCCGAGCCGGTTCCCGAGCCCGCTCCGGAGCCCGTTCCCGCTCCCGAGCCCGCTCCTGTCCCCGCTCCCGCCGCTGAGGGCGACTATGTCGTCAAGTCCGGCGACTGCCTGTGGAGCATTGCCCAGAAGGCCTATGGCACCGGCCGTCAGTGGCAGGTGATCTACAACGCCAACAAGGACGTCATCAAGAACCCCAACGACCTGAGCGTGGGTCAGGTTCTGGTGATCCCCGCGGCGTAAGCGGACCTTTTCCGGCATACGAAAGGCGCTCAGAGCATGGCTCTGAGCGCCTTTTTTGCGCGGGTCCGCCGCCGGGGGGAAGGCGGTCTCTTGGGTGGGGGCGGCGGGTGAACTCAGCCCTCCCGCCGGGGAAGCAGATTTCCCAGCAGCGGCTCGAAGTCCACGCCCTCCTGGAGAGAGAGGCCCTGGTCCACTGTCCGCACGGCGCAGGCGTGGATGAAGTCCACTGCCAGGGCGGCGGCGCGGCAGAGGGAGTCCCCCCGCATCAGCCCCCCGGTGAGAACGCTGGCGAAGATGTCCCCGGTGCCGTGGAGGGGGTGGGCCACGAACGTGGTCTGGACAGCCTCCGCCCTTCCGGTCCGGGCGTCAAAGCACATGGCCCCGGTTTGTCCGGGGGACAGGGCCGCCCCGGTGAGAGCCACGGAGCGCTTCCCCCCCAGGCTCAGGGCCTCCGCCAGTTCCCGCAGGGCGGCCTCGTCGTGAAGAGCCCGGCCCCCGTCCAAAAGGTCCCCATAGTCCCGGCCCAGGAGGAAGGCGGCCTCCGTCAGGTTGGGGGTGATGACGTCCGCCAGGGCGGCAAGGCGCTCCATTCCTGCGCACATGGCGGGGGTGTAGGTCTGGTAAGCCCGTCCGTCGTCCCCCATGACCGGGTCCACCACCACCAGGGTGCCGGGAGTCCGGAAGGTGCGGATGAAATCCGCCACGATGCCGATCTGCTCCTCACTGCCCAGAAAGCCGCTGTAGATGGCCTGGAAGTGAAGACCCAGGGACTTCCAGTGCCGGGCGGCTTTGGGAAGCTCCTCGGTCATGTCCAGAAAGGTGAAGCCGGTGAAGCCCCCGGTGTGGGTGGAGAGAAAGGCGGTGGGCAACGGGCAGCACTGCACGCCCATGACGGAGAGAATGGGGATGACCTCCGTGAGGGAGCAGCGGCCAAAGCCGGAGAGATCGTGGATAACGGCGGCACGGGGAGTGGGCATGGCGGGATTCCTCTTTTCGTTGAATGGATGGGGACTATTGTATAACGGATCGGGGAAAAGCGCAAGGTGGAAAATAGGGGTGGACGGCGGGGAGGGGTTGTGGTATACTACGACTTGGTTATGCGCCCGTGGTGAAATTGGCAGACACGATGGATTTAGGTTCCATTCCGGCGACGGGTAGGGGTTCAAGTCCCCTCGGGCGTACCAGCTCAGGAATTCCCCTTACCGCTGCGCTTCCCGCCCCGAAGGGGCGGAAAGCTCCGCCGGACGGGGAATTCCTTCGCCTTCAACTGCGGACCGCTGCGCTGGGTCCGCAGTTGATTTTTTTGCGGGGGACGAGGGACGGGGGACGAGGGACGGGGGACGGGGGACGAGGGACGAGGGACGGGGGATGGAAAAAAGGGCTTGCGGTTTGGGAAAAATGTGGTATGCTGGTATTTGTAGAGTTGACGGTTGGAGCGGAACTTCAACTTCTTTGAGTTTCTTTAGTTTTGATAATGAGGTGAGCGTATGATTGGCGGAATTTCCGGTGTCGGCGGCTTTGGTATGGGGTATGTCGGGTCCTTTTACAGGACGCGGCTGGCTGAGAATGTCCGAAATGCACAGGACGCCCAGCAGGCTCGGACAGGTCAGACTTGGACGGCGCGGAAGGCACCTTCCCCTGGTACGCCGGTGCAGCCTGTGGACGCGGCGGTTCCGGTCTCGCGGGATGAGGTGTCCCTGCCGGAGCTGACGAAGCGGCTGGAGAACGATCCCGCCGCTATGGCCGGGCGGATGCGGATGGTCCGGGGCGAGGTCGGCCTGGAGGGGGTCTTTATGAAAGAAGGACTCTCCCCTGCGGAGAACTCCAGGCTGAACACCCTGGAGGGGCAGCTGTCCAGGGCTGAGGACGCTTTGGCTAAGAACGATTTGGAGGGCGCGGAGAATGTTCTGGAACAGGGCGCAGCGGAGGAAGACGTCCCCGGTCTGCCGGAGCTGAAGAGGGACGCCGTTTTGCCGGGTCAGGAGAAGTCGGAAGCGTCTCAGGAGGAAACCGCCCAGGGAGTGCAGAGCGCCCAGGAGGCCCTGGAGGAGGGCGAGTGCCAGACCTGTGAGGAACGGAAGTATCAGGACGGGTCCGACGACATGGGCGTCTCCTTCCAGACGCCCACCAACATCAAGCCGGAACAGGCGGCCTCCGCCGTCCGGGGCCATGAGATGGAACACGTCTACCGGGAACAGGCCAAGGCCGACCGGGAGGGGCGAAAGGTGGTCAGCCAGAGCGTGACCATGCACACGGAGATCTGCCCGGAGTGCGGAAAGGCTTTCGTCTCCGGAGGGACCACCCGCACCGTCACCAAGGCGGACACCGGCAACGCCGCGCAGCAGGACGCCGCCCGGCAGAATGAGGAAAAACAGAAGACGCGGCTCCCCTTCTCGGCGGTGGCGTGATCGATACCAGACGGGGCTCCGGAGACGGAGCCCTGTTTTTTAAAAGGAGGGCGTACCATGAACGAGACGAGGCGGACAAGCCCCTGGTTGGACTGGGCGGTGGAGCTTCAGGCCATGGGGCAGGCGGGTTTGACCTACAGCGAGGACCCCTTTGACCGGGAGCGCTTCCAGCGCCTGCGGGACATTGCCGCGGAGATGCTTTCGTACAAGACGGAGCTGCCCCTGGAGACGGTGAAGGACCTCTTCTGCTGCGAGACCGGCTACCAGACCCCTAAGCTGGACACCCGGGCCGCCATTATTCAGGATGGGAAAATTCTTCTGGTCCGGGAGAACACGGGGAAATGGTCCCTCCCCGGAGGCTGGGTGGATGTGAACGTCTCCGTTATGGAGAACGTGGTGAAGGAGGCCCGGGAGGAGGCGGGACTGGAGGTGGCGCCGTGGAGAGTCGTCGCCGTACAGGACCGGGAGAAGCACAACCGGCCTGTCTACGCCTGGAAGGTGTGCAAGATTTTCGTCCTCTGCACCGTGGTTGGCGGGGAGTTTCAGAGCAATATCGAGACCACGGCCAGCGAATACTTCTCCCTGGATGAGCTGCCGCCCCTGGCGGAGGAGAAGACCACGGAGGAGCAGATCCGCATGTGCTTTGACGCGTACCGGGCCGGGACCTGGGAGACGGTGATGGACTGAATGTTTGGAAAAACCCCGGAACCTTTCCTTCCCGTAATTCGTCTATATCAGTAAAGCCCTGAATGGAAGACGGGGCAGAAAAAGGAGGACGCACGGATGAAAAGAGGACTTGCCCTGATTTTGGCTGCCCTGCTGGCGGCCCTGACCCTTACCGCCTGCGGAGGAGGCGCCATGAGCGGATCGGACTCTGGAAGCGCCGGCCCTTCCGCCAGCAGCGGCGGGGCGAGCGGCGAAAATTGGAACAGCGCCGCGCAGGAGTGGGGCTTCGAGCCCGACGAGCCCCAGGAGGCCCCGGCGGACGACTTCGGGGACGGCGGCGGAGAGGACCGGCTGGCCAACGCCAAGATGGTCTACACCGCCAGCATGGAGGTGGAGACCACGGAGTTCGACAGCTGCTCCGCCGGGCTGGAGAGTCTGGTGGACCGGATGGGGGGCTATCTGGAATACGCCTCCACGGGAAGCTATGGCGACGGCCGCCGGAACGGCAGCTACACCGTCCGCGTTCCCTCCGCGCGGTTCAACGACTTTTTGAAGAGCGTGGGGGAAATCGGCCATGTGGTGGCGAAGGACCGGAACGCCCAGAACATCAGCGAGATGTACTATGACACGGAGAGCCGCCTGACGACCCAAAAGACCAAGATGGAGCGGCTTCAGATGCTGCTGGCCAAGGCGGAGAATATGGAGGACATCATCGCCCTGGAGAGCGCCATCGCCGAGACGGAGCTTCAGATCGAGCAGCTGACGGGCTCCCTCCGGCATTACGACGCCTTGGTGGACTTCGCCACCGTGGAGATCCGCCTCCGGGAGGTCGTCCGCCTGTCCACGGTGGAGGAGGCTCCGCCCACCTTCCAGAGCCGTCTGGGGAACGCCTTTGTGGATGGACTCCAGGCCTTTGTGGACTTCCTCCAGGGACTGGCCATTTTCCTGGCCTTCAACTGGCTTTGGATGCTTGTCCTGGCGCTGATCGTCCTTCTGGCGGTGCGGATTTCCCGGCGGAAACAGGCCCGGGGGACGGCGTCCTTCGGCGGGTCCGGCGGCCGGGAGAGCGGATTCTTCCGGCGGAAGAGCCAGGAGCCGAAAAACCCGGATGACAAACAGCGCTGAAACTGCTATACTGAAGGGGCGGACCCATGTCCGCCCCTGATTTTTTTCAATAACCTATTACCGATAAGGAGGATGCCGGTATGAAACTCACCTGGCTGGGCCACGCGTGCTTCCTGCTGGAGCAGGACGGCTATCGAATTCTGCTGGACCCCTACACCGGCGTGGAAGGCTACCCGCCCCTGGCGGAGACCGCCCGCCGGGCCGCCCTTTGGGAAGAACATGCCCGCCGGGCGGGAGAGGGCTTCTATACCCTGGCGAAAAAGACGCGGATCTTTGTGGAGGGAGAAACCCCGCCCCTGGCGGAGGAGGAACTCTGTGTCCACAAAATCCTGTGCAGCCACGGCCACTTTGACCACAACGCCGCGGACCAGGCGGAGGAGGTCCCCTTCGACGGCGCCTGCCCCTTCTCCATCCGCAGGGTGGAGACCTTTCACGACGGCGAAGGCGGGACCCTCCGGGGAGGGAATACCATCCACATCCTCTCGGCGGGCGGCGTCACGGCGGCCCACCTGGGGGACCTGGGCCACCAGCTGACGGCGGAACAGGCCGCCGCCATCGGCCATCTGGACGCGGCGCTGATTCCTGTGGGCGGCGTCTACACCGTGGACGCCCAGGAGGCCAAGGCCGTCTGCGAGGCGCTGAGACCCCGGTGCGTGGTGCCCATGCACTACCGCCATGCCCCTTACGGCCTGCCCAACGTGGGCGGGGCGGAGGCGTTTTTGTCCCTCTGGCCCGCCGGCGAGGTGCGGCGGCTGGAGGGCCCGTCCCTGGAACTGGACGGGAATGCCCGGGGCGTGACCGTGCCAAAATTCTGTGAGGAGAGCTGACATATGTATCGCTACATTTTATTTGACCTGGACGGCACCCTGACGGATTCCCGGGAGGGCATCCTCCACTGCGTCCGGGAGACCGTCGCGGAATACGGAGACCCGGCGCCGCCGGAGGAGACGCTGCTCCGCTTTATCGGCCCGCCTCTCCAGGATTCCTTTATGCGCTTTTGCGGCTACAGCGCGGAAAAGGCGGCGGACGCCGTGGAGCGTTTCCGCCTTCACTACGAGCCCGTGGGTCAGTACGAGAACCGGGCGGCCCCCGGCATGGCGGAGGTCATGGGCCGCCTGCGGGAGCGGGGGTATGTGCTGGCCCTGGCCTCCTCCAAGCCGGAGAATCTCTGCGTGTCCATCTGCGCCCGGTTCGGCTTCACGCCCCATCTCTCCGCCCTGGTGGGCAGCCCGCCCAACGGGGACTGGGAGAAGGAGGACGTGGTCCGGGAGGCCATGCGGCAGCTGGGGCTGACGGAACAGGACCTGCCCCAGGTGCTGATGGTGGGGGACCGGAAGTTTGACGTGCTGGGGGCCCGGGCCTGCGGCGTGGCCTGCGCCGGGGTGGAGTTCTTCGGCTACGCCCCGCCGGGAGAGCTGGAGGAGGCCGGAGCCGTGGCCGTGGTGGACACGCCGGAGGCGCTGGAGGAATGGATTCTCTCCCATTGAGGCGGGCGGAGACCCTGAAAACATGACGTGCGGGGGAGGGGCTTCGTCCCCTCCCATTCTCTTGGGGCTGCCATGCTTCGAGGGAGACGGGACAAAGCCCGTTCTCTATGAGCGCTCCGGCTTTCGCCTCGGGTCCCGGGGAAAAACGGTCAAATCCTCCCCGCCGCCCCAGAGGGCCAGGAAGACCTCCCCCTCGTCCCGGTAGCCCTGGCGGAGGAGGGAGCGGCGGACCCATTCATCCTCCTTCCCGGACTGGCGGAGGTTGCCGCGAAGCAGCTTTCCGTCCATGATAAAGGGAGTCTGGACCTGGGACTGGGCGGGATTTTTGTTCAGGTCCGCCGGCGTGGCGGGGCGGTCCGTCTCCTTGGGCAGGAAGCTGACGGTGCCGTTGTGCTCGAAGACCGCCGTCTGGAGCTGGCTGAGGTCGAACCAGCCGCCAATGCGGCAGTAGGTCAAAAACTCGTTCAGGTCCAGCTTGGCCTTTTTCAGGTTCTCCCGATAGATCACGCCGTCCTCCAGCAGAACCAGAGGCCGCCCAGTGACGACGGAGCGGATTTTCAGGGATTTGCAGCAGAGAATGGAAATGGTCACGGCCACCAGACCGTAGACGATGAGGGCGGTGAGGGGCTTGTGAGGCTCCTCCAGTTCCGTGGCCAGCTCTGCGGCGGCGGAGCCGATGGTGATGCCCACCACATAGTCGAACATGGTCATCTGGGACACCTGTTTCGCCCCCATCAGCTTGGTGAGAAGGAACAGGGCCAGAATGGACAGCAGGGTCGTCAATACGGTCATGCCAATGTCTTGCAGAAGCTCCATCAAAAACGCCTCCCGTGGCAGATGTCAGTGGATGACAGTATGCCGCAGGAGGCGAATTTTATTCGGACGGTCAAATCAGCCAGCGCCGGACCCCCGGAACACGGGAGAGCAAGGCGTACGTCCCGCAGCCGCAGGCCAGAAGCAGGACGGAGACCAGCGGCACGGCGAGCAGTACCGGCCCGTCCGCCGCCCGGAGGCCGTGGCGGGCGAAGAACTGCAAAAAGAAGACGTGGGTCAGGAAGACGCAGAAGGAGGCTTTGGAGACATAGGTCACGGCGCGCCCGGCCCGCTCCGGAAGGGGGACGGACTGGCACAGGCCCCAGATTCCAAGGGCCTCCAGAAAGACCCCGGCGCCCATGCCCTCCAGAAAGTGGCCGTCCGTCTTTCCCGCGGCGGCGGAGGCGGCCCAGGTTCCGCCGAAGGTCAAAAGAAAGCCCGCCAGCAGCAAAGCGCAGCTTTCCCGCCGGGGGCGGGGGTGGGCAGCCGTCTGCCAGTACCCCAGCAGGGTGTAGCCGATGGAGGCGTAAGCCATGTTCATCCGCCACTGAACCGGAATGCCCGCCAGCAGCGTGAAGGGCCAGAAGGTCCGAAGGGTGGGGTACAGAATGCCCAGAAGGAACCAAAGCCCCAAGGCGTATTCCAGAAGCCGCCGGTCCCCATGGCGGGCAATCAGCCGGGTGACGGGGAGGAAGGCGTAAACCAGGAGCATGATGTGAAGATAGTAAAGATGCTCCTCGTGGCGAAAGAGAAGGAGGTTCTTTGCCGCCGCCTCCAGGTCCCAGGGGGTGAGGCTGTCCATCAGCGCCAGGAACGCCAGCTTATAGCAGGCGGCCCAGAAGAAGAGGGCCGCCAGTATCCGGGGCATGGTCCTGGTATAGAGCTTGCGGAGGGTCATCTCCCGCTCCGGCGGCAGCAGCAGGGCCCCGCTGGCCATGAGGAACAACGGCACCGCAGGGCGGGCAAGCGCGTTCCAGAACAGGGCGGACAGCCAGGAGGCGGAGAGCGCCCGATTCAGACACCCGGC
>NZ_CAJTUX010000051.1 GCF_910579365.1 uncultured Oscillibacter sp. | reverse complement strand
CCAGCGTCTCCCGCAGGGGCGCGCCCATGTTCCGGGCCCGGTAGCCCCGCTTGTACAGCCCCTCGCCGGAGGTATCCAGGTACAAAAAGGCCCGGTCCTTGATGATGGCGAACTGAATCTGGTACCGGCTTCCCGTCTCCGGCAGGGTCTCGCAGCCATAGGCGTTCCCCAGCCGCCGGGCGGCGGCCTTTTTCACAATGGCCTGACAGGCGGGAACCGAGTGGAGCGTGGAGTTCAGGGAATAGCCCTTCACCGGGAATTCCCCCTCCTTGGGAATGAACTCCTCCCAGGGCAGGGACAGCACGCCCTGGAACAGCGCCTCAAAGTCCGGGGCAGGGAAGGAGCCCAGCTCCATCAGCACCCGGGCCCCGCAGCGCAGGCCGATATTCAGCCGGGGAATGTCGGCAAGGGTTCCGCCGCAGTGGACCCGGCCGTTTTCCGCCCGGACGTCCGGAAGTCCCAGGCGTTTCATCTCATCGGATACCAGGCTCTCCAGGCCCAGAAGGCAGGGAACGGTCAGAGTCAAGAGAATCCCCCTCCTTTTTGGCTTTTTCGTGTAGTATAACAGGAATGGGCGCGGTTTTCAACTCCCCGAAAAAACGAGGCCGCCCTTGTGAATTGTTACTAAAATGAAACACTATTTCCCGGCGGGCTATGCTATACTGTAGGAGAAGACAAACACGGAGACTGAAAGGAGGCGTCTTATGGACATTTTTATCTGGTTGTGGCTGGGGGCCATCGTTCTCTTCGGCGTGGCCGAGGTTCTTACGGAGAGTATGGTTTCCATCTGGTTTGTCGCCGGGTCCCTGGCGGCGCTGTTCACCTGCATGTCCGGCTGGTCCCTGGACCCCCTGTCCGGCATCGGTACTCAGGTGCTGGTGTTCGCCGTGGTGTCCGCCGCGGCGCTGGTTCTCAGCCGGCCCCTGGTCCGGCGCTTTATGTTGCGGCCCTCCGTGCCCACCAATTCGGACCGGGTGCTGGGCATGGTGGCCAAGGTGACGGAGCCGGTGAATAACGAACAGGCCTCCGGCGCGGTGTACGTGGACGGCAAAACCTGGACCGCCCGCAGCGACGACGGCAGCGTCATTCCCGCCGGGACCCAGGTGAAGGTGCAGAAGATCGAGGGCGTCAAGCTCCTGGTCCATATATCTGAAAAAATGGAGGTAGTTAAATAATGTGGTGGATTCCGATTTCGATTGTCATTGTGCTGTTGGTGATTCTTATTATTTCCAACGTCCATATCGTCCAGCAGTCCCAGGCCTACGTCGTCACCTGGCTGGGCCAGTTCCACGCCATCTGGAACCAGGGCCCTCACGTCAAGGTTCCCTTCGTCATGCGGGTGGTGAAGAAGGTCTCCATGAAGGAGCAGGTGGCGGACTTCCCGCCCCAGCCCGTCATCACCAAGGACAATGTCACCATGCAGATCGATACGGTCATCTATTTCCAGATCACCGACCCCAAGCTCTATACATACGGTGTGGAGCACCCCATGAGCGCCATTGAGAATCTGACGGCCACCACCCTGCGGAACATCATCGGCGACATGGACCTGGAACAGTCCCTCACCAGCCGGGACATCATCAACTCCCGGATGCGCTCCATCCTGGACGAGGCCACGGACCCCTGGGGCATCAAGGTCAACCGGGTGGAGCTGAAGAATATCATTCCCCCCAAGGACATCCAGAATGCCATGGAAAAGCAGATGAAGGCCGAGCGGGAGCGCCGGGAGGCCGTCCTCCAGGCCAAGGGCCAGAAGGAGAGCCAGATTCTGGTGGCCGAGGGTGAGAAGCAGGCCGCCATCCTCCGGGCCGACGCCGCCAAGGAAGCCGCCATCCTTCAGGCCGAGGGCGCCAAGCAGGCCCGCATCATGGCCGCCGAAGCGGAGGCCGAGGCCATCACCCGGGTGCAGACCGCCCTGGCGGAGTCCCTGCGCCTTTTGAACGCCGCCGCCCCCAACGACCAGGTGGTGAAGCTGAAGGCCCTGGAGGCCATGCAGAAGGTGGCCGACGGCAAGGCGACGAAGATCATCATTCCCAGCGAGCTGCAAGGTCTGGCGGGTCTCGCCGCCAGCGCCAAGGCGGTGTTCGAGAGCGAGGACCCTACCTTTTCTCGCGAGAAAAAGTAGGCAAAAAGAGCTTTCGCACGCTCTGACAGTCTGGTATAAAAATCAAGTCGAAGCGACGGCAGCGAACAGGGGCCCCATCCATCGGATGGGGCCCCTGTTTTCTCTCTTCCACCGTGCGCGGCCCATTCTCTCTTTTCGCAAAAGAGAGAATGGGGGCGCATTGGACCAGCTGGCATCTCAGCTGCAATCTCCCCATATTATTGGGGCTTTACGATCAGGTTCACCAAGCGGTTTTTGACGAAGATGGTCTTTACCACCTGCATCCCCGCCGTGGCCTTCTGGACCTTCTCCACCGTCATGGCGGCGTCCACCACGGCCTGCTCCTCGCTGTCCGTGGGCATGGAAACCGTGCCTTTCAGCTTGCCGTTCACCTGGACGGCGAAGTCCACGGTGGAGGCCACGGTCTTGCTCTCGTCATAGACGGGCCACTCGCTCTGGCAGCACATCTTGCCAGTCCCGGCGGCGAAGCCGAACTTCTCCCACAGCTCCTCGGTGATGTGGGGGGCGAAGGGGTTCAGCAGCTGAATCAGAATCTTCATGTCCCCCTTGGTGACGCCGTTGGCCGTCAGCTCGTTGACGGCGGTCATCATGGCGGCGATGGCCGTGTTCATCTTCAGGCTGTCGATGTCCGCCGTGACCTTCTTGATGGTCCGGTGGAGAATGGCCTCGTTGGCGGGGGAGGGGTTCGGGTCGTCCTTGGTGCTTTCCGCCAGGTTCCACACCCGGTCCAAAAAGCGCTTGGAGCCCTTCACGGCCTCGGTGGACCAGATGGCCGCCTGCTCGAAGTCGCCCACGAACATGATATAAAGCCGCATGGTGTCCGCGCCGTACTGGGCCACGATGTCGTTGGGGTTCACCACGTTGCCCCGGGACTTGGACATCTTCTCGCCGCCCTCGCCCAGAATCATGCCGTGGCTGGTGCGCTTGGCGTAGGGCTCCTTGGTGGGGACGACCCCGATGTCATAGAGGAACTTGTGCCAGAAGCGGGAATAGAGCAGGTGGAGCGTGGTGTGCTCCATGCCGCCGTTGTACCAGTCCACGGGGGACCAGTAGTCCAGGGCCTCCTTGGATGCCAGGGCCTTGTCGTTGTGGGGGTCCATATAGCGCAGGAAGTACCAGCTGGAGCCCGCCCACTGGGGCATGGTATCCGTCTCCCGCTGGGCGGGGCCGCCGCACTTCGGGCAGGTGGTGTTCACCCAGTCCGTCATCTTGGCAAGGGGGCTCTCGCCGGTATCCGTCACCTCATAGCTCTCCACCTCCGGCAGGAGGAGGGGGAGCTGGTCCTCCGGCAGGGGGACCCAGCCGCACTTCGGGCAGTTCACCAGGGGAATGGGCTCGCCCCAATAGCGCTGGCGGCTGAACACCCAGTCCCGGAGTTTGAAGTTGGTCTTCTTCACGCCGTAGCCCTCTTTCACGGCGTGTTCCTTCATGGCGGGGATGGCTTCCTTGACGGTCATGCCGTTCAGGAACCCGGAGTTAATCATGATCCCGTCGTCCTTGGCAGTATAGGCGGATTTGGTCACGTCGCCGCCTTCCACCACAGGAATGATGGGCAGGCCGAACTTGGTGGCGAAGTCCCAGTCGCGCTGGTCGTGGCCGGGCACGCCCATAACGATGCCGGTACCGTAGCCCATCAGCACGTAGTCGGAGACGAACATGGGGACAGCCTCTCCGTTGGCGGGGTTTGTGACCAGAACGCCCTCCAGCCGGACGCCGGTCTTGTCCTTGTTCAGCTCGCCCCGCTCAAAGTCGCTCTTTCGGGCGGCCTCCGCCTGATAGGCGGCCACCTCGTCCCAGTTGCCGATGCGGTCCTTCCACTTCTCCAGTAGGGGGTGCTCCGGGGAGATAACCACATAGGACACGCCAAACAAGGTGTCCGCCCGGGTGGTGTAGACGCTGACGGTATCCCCCATATTGGTCTCAAAGGTCAGCTCGCAGCCCTCGGACCGGCCGATCCAGTTGCGCTGCTGAATCTTCACCCGGTTGATGAAATTCACGTCGTCCAGATCGTCAATCAGCCGGTCGGCGTACTTGGTGATGGCCAGCATCCACTGGGATTTCTCCTTGCGGATGACCTCGCCGCCGCAGCGCTCGCAGACGCCCTCCACCACTTCCTCGTTGGCCAGGACGATCTTGCAGCTGGTGCACCAGTTCACGGGCATGGAGGCCTTATAGGCCAGGCCCTTTTTGAACATCTGGAGGAAAATCCACTGGGTCCACTTGTAGTAATCCGGGTCGGTGGTGTTGACCTCCCGGTCCCAATCGAAGGAGTAGCCCAGCATCCGCAGCTGCTTGCGGAAGTTGGACACGTTGTCGTGGGTGACCTTGGCGGGGTGGATGTGGTTTTGGACGGCGTAGTTCTCCGTAGGCAGGCCGAAGGCGTCGTACCCGATGGGGAAGAGGACGTTATAGCCCTGCATCCGCTTCTTGCGGCAGATGATGTCCATGGCGGTGAAGGGCCGGGCGTGGCCCACGTGGAGCCCCTGGCCGGAGGGGTAGGGGAACTCGATGAGGCCGAAGAATTTCTCCCTCGTCTGGTCCCCGTTGACAGCGGTGAAGGGCTTTTCCTCCAGCCACTTCTGCTGCCATTTTTTCTCAATGGCGGTAAAATCGTATTTCATGCGTCTTCTCCTTTATGATTTGAAAAGTAATGACAAATATGGTTAAATCCGCTCAAAGCCCAGATACCGTGTACCCTGGAAGCTCAGGTTTCCCCGGTCTCCCTCCGCCAGCATGCCGTATTCCGGGCCGCTGACGGAAAACTCCATCCGGTCCCCGCTCTCCACTTGGAAGGTGGCGTAATAATGGGTGGAAGAATGGTGCATATGGTTCTGGCCATGATGGTGGGTGACGTCGGTTCGCTTGGCGGCTACCTCGGCGGAAACCGTCAGCCGGGGGGAGGCGTTATTTTTGCTCCAGGTGCTGACGCCCCGGACCACAGACAGGATCACACCGCCCACGACAAGCACGAATATCACTGTGATGAAGAGCGGGGCGATTGTAAACATCATGCTGTTGAAACCGCCCATTCCAAACCCCATGCTCATGTCTTTTCTCCTTTCTTCAACGACGAAAACGCCCCCAGCCAAACGGCCAGGGGCGTGGATGCACGCGGTACCACCCTGTTCAGCCGCCGGAGGCGGCCCTCATGGCCCGGTAACGGGGGCAAGGCGTCCCGCCCTACCTGTCGGGCGGGAGACTCCGGGACCAGTCATACACAGGGGCTCCCCCGCCGGCTCGCACCATCCGCCGGCTCTCTGAGGGCGGGACCATCCCCCGTCTTTTTCCCTTCATCGTCTTTCAACAGGCCCTATTGTACGGGGAAGGGACCGTTTTGTCAAGGGGAATCTGACCAAAAAACCGCCCGGGACAGAACCCCGGGCGGTTTTCAGGCCGGATTTACTTCTCCTTCACCTCGTCGAAGAGCTTTTCAATTCCCGCGTCCGGGGCCGGAGTGAGGAGACTCACGATCACGATGGCCGCCAGACCCACCACGAAGGCGGGCAGCAGTTCGTAGATGTCCAGCGCGCCGCCCATGGGACGGACCAGGAACTTCCACACGAAGATCATCACGCCGCCGGCCACCAGGCCCGCCATGATGCCCTGGCGGTTGCTCCGCTTCCAGTAGAGGGCGCAGAGGATGGCGGGGCCGAAGGCCGCGCCGAAGCCCGCCCAGGCGAAGGACACGATCTGGAAGACGTTGCTGTTGGGGTCCGAGGCCAGGAACAGGGCGATGACGGCGATGACCACCACCGTCAGCCGGGCGATGAGCATGGTCTGCTTCTCCGTCAGCTTCACGCCGAAGACCTCCTGGACAATGTTCTCTGAAAAGGCGGAGGAGGCCGCCAGCAGCTGGCTGTCCGCCGTGGACATGGTGGCGGCCAGGATGCCCGCCAGGATGCAGCCCGCTATAATGGCGGGGAAGACGCCGTAGGTGGACAGCAGGTCCGAGAGCCGGACGATGATGGTCTCCGTAGCGCTGCCCTCCAGGAAGGGCACCCGGCCAGCGGCGGACACGGCGTGGCCCACGATGCCGATGAACACGGCCACGCCCATGGAAATCACCACCCAGGTGGCGGCGATGCGGCGGGAGAGGGTCAGCTCGTTCTCGTCCCGAATGGCCATGAACCGCACCAGGATGTGGGGCATGCCGAAATATCCCAGGCCCCAGGCCATCATGGAGACGATGCGGATGACGCCGTAGGGGTCCGCCCCGCCGGTGGACACATTATAGGTCTCCGTGAAACTGAAGAAGCCGGGGAGGGTCCGGGCATGGGCCATGACGGCGTCCATGCCGCCCGCCTGAACCACGCCGAAGACCACAATGACGGCCAGGGCGGCGGTCATGATGACGGACTGAATCAGGTCCATCGTGGCCACGGCGTTAAAGCCGCCGATGGAGGTGTAGCTGATGATGACGATGGCGCCGACGACAACGGCGGCCATGTAGTCCCAGCCGAAGAGGCTGTTGAAGAGCTTGCCGATGGCGGCCAGGCCCGAGGCGACATAGGGCACGAAGAAGATCAGGATAATCAGGGCGGAAATGCACATGATGACAGGTCTCTTCTCGCCGTAGCGCCTGGAGATGAAGCTGGGGATGGTGATGGCGTCCAGCTTCACGCTGTAGCGGCGGAGCTTCTTGGCCACCAGCAGGAAGTTCAGATAGGTGCCCACGGCCAGGCCGATGGCGGTCCAGCTGGCGTCCGCCACGCCGGAGAGGTACGCGAGGCCCGGGATGCCCATGAGCAGATAGCTGCTCATGTCCGAGGCTTCGGCGCTCATGGCCGTGACCAGGGGGCCGATGCCCCGGCCGCCCAGGTAGAAGCCCTCGGCGCTCTTCTTGGAGCGGCGGCCAATCATCACGCCGGTGAAGATGACGAAGCAGAGGTACAGGATCATTGTACCCATGATGCAGATTTGTGCGGTAGACATAGTTTCTCTCCTTTTCTGTTCAATGGGTGATATCATAGCATACTTTTTACTAGAATGAAAGACAGAACGAGGTATAGAATGCAGTCTATACTTCGTTCTGTATCAATTCCGTGGGATTCTGATTTTAAAGTACTTTGACGCTGTACGGTTTTTAGGGGGAATCGTTTACCAAATCGGAAAAGACCGCTTCAATTCCGCCAGCTCTCCAGGAAGGTCGGCGTCATGGCGTCCGTATAGGCCACCAGGGAATATTCCCCCCCGCAGAGGCACCAGTCGTACAGCAGCGCCCGCTCCCAGAGGGCGTAGGCCTTCACAATTTCATTCACCGTCCGGTCCGTCCGCAGCTGCCCCGCCCGCTGGCCCTCGGCGATGATCTTCCGCAGCAGCTTGAAATAGGTGCGGTTCCGGTCCAGGAGATGCTTTTCCCCCCGGGTCAGCAGCTGCGTGGAGAGAAGGCGTGCCAGCAGATCCAGGGAGATGCCCCCGTCGATCATGGCAAAGAGCTCGTGATTCAAAAACACCAGCTTCCCTATGGCGTCCAGGCCGGGGTCCATGACGGGAATCAGCTCCTCGTACTTCTCATCAAAGACGTTGGAGAGGGTGCCCAGCAGGGCGTCCTTCCCGTCGAAGTAGTGGTAAAAGGAGCCCTTGGAGGTCTCGGACTCAAAGACGATGTCCTCAATGGTGGTGTCCTCATAGCCCTGCTCATAGAAGAGCTTCCAGGCGGCGGAGATGATGCGGCCCTTGGTGTTTCGGGCGTTCTTTCTGGGCATGGCAGGGCCTCCTTTCCAGGGACGTTGGAATTTCATGGTTGACAGCCCGGGGAGGGGCTGGTATAATTAACGCAAACTGAACGTGGCTGGGTCTGCGGGCGCAGCCCGTCACGTTGATCGCTCGAAGATTTGGCCGCTTCCTATAGCCTGGGGGCGGTTGTTTTCTTGCTGTGCGCCGGAGGGCGGCGGGACATTTCCCGGCCAGCGCTTCCTCTTTCGCTGATACTGATATACCACACTTCGCCGGACGTGTCAACGAAAAGCCCGGCGTTCCGGTCCCCCCGCGCCCAAGCCGGCGGTGTCTGCCGGAATGCCGGAAGAGGAGGACAGATCATGGACCTGATCTATAAAAAGGCGTCTCTCGAAGACCTGGAGCTGCTGACGCAAACCCGCGCCCACGTTCTGCGGGCCGCCAACGCCCTGCCCGAAGACGCCGATATGAACGAGGTGAAGCGGCAGACCCGCCGCTACTATGAAACGGCGCTTCCCGGCGGCTCCCACATCGCCTATCTGGTCTTTGACGGGACGCGGCTTGTGGGCTCCGGCGGCGTCAGCTTTTTTCAGGTGATGCCCACATATCACAATCCCAGCGGGAAAAAAGCCTATATTATGAATATGTACACAGACCCCGCATACCGAAGAAAGGGCATCGCGTACCGGACGCTGGACCTGCTGGTGCGGGACGCGAAGCGCCTGGGCGTTACCGCCATCTCCCTGGAAGCAACCGACATGGGGCGGCTCTTGTATGAGGCATACGGCTTTGTCCCCATGAATGGCGAAATGGAACTGCCGGAGTGACCGGACCTCCGCCCGCCGGGCGGAAAGAGCGCAGCGTACTCCGCACTTTTTGCAAGGTTTTTAGCACATTCTCCGGTATTCATTTGCGGAGAGTGCGTTTATAATGAAAGCAGACAAGGAGGAGGACCCCATGAAATTCTGGAAAATGAACGGGGCCGGAAACGACTTCATCATCCTCAACAACCTGGAAGAGCGCCTGCCCCACGACGTTCTGCCTCAGATCGCCCGGACGCTGTGCGAGCGGCATCTGTCCATCGGGGCCGACGGGCTGATGGTGACGGAGGCGGCGGACCAGGGCGGCGACTTCAAGATGCTGTTTTTCAACTCCGACGGCAGCGTGGGGGAGATGTGCGGCAACGGGGCCCGGTGCATCTGCCGCTATGGCTTTGAAAACGGTCTCGCCAAGGAGGCCCAGGCTGTGGAGACCACCGCCGGCATGATCTTCGGCCGGCGGATGGGCGGCCGCCTCTACCGCATCCGGCTCAACGACCCCACCACCATCCGGCTGGACTGCCCCGTGGAGGCGGACGGCGTGCGGTACGCCTGCTCTTACGTGGAGCTGGGGAACCCCGGACTGCCCCACGCGGTGATTCCCTACCACGATCTCCAAAACGCCCCCGCCCATGAACTGCGGGAGCTGGGGCGCAGCATCCGCTGGAACCCCGTCTTCCCCAAGGGGGCCAACGTGAATTTCTACGAGCTCATCGGAGAGGACCGGATCTACGTGCGGACCTTCGAGCGGGGCGTGGAGGATTTCACCTACGCCTGCGGCACGGGCACCGGGTCTGCCGTCGCGGTGCTGACCCTTCAGGGGAAGGTCAGCGGCCACCAGGTCCGGGCGGACATGACCGGCGGGACGCTGTTCGTGGACGCGGAGCGCACCCACAGCCACATCACGGAACTCCACCTTACCGGCCCCACCAACGTCGTCTGCAAGGGCGAGGTCACGGACGAGGACCTTGCCCTCTGACGGGATTCCCAGGGCAGCCCTGCGGAGCGGGCGGATGAAACCCCCGCGGACCGCCGTCCTCCGGTCACGCCGCAGCCGCCGGGCCCCGATTCGCCGTGTGTAGAAATCAGGAGGGAAATTATGGAAAAGAAATCCATCGCGAAGAATTACGCGTTCCTGGCCGTCATGCTGGGCGCCATGATCCTGGGCGCCATCCTGGGCTGGGTCTGGCCCGCCGAAGTGGACGCGGACGGAAACGTCCTCTCCGGCACCGGAGCCACGGTCCTCAAGCCTCTTGGCACCGTGTTCATCAACATGATGTTCTGCGTCGTCGTTCCTATGGTTTTCGCCTCTATCTCCAGCGCCGTGGCCAACATGGAGAGCCGGAAGCGGGCGGGGAAGATCATGGGCGTCACCGTGGGGACCTTTGTGGTCACCGGGGCCATCGCCGCCGTCATTATGTATGTGCTGATGATGGTTTTTCCGCCGGTGCCCGCCGCCTGGACGAATCTGGCTGCCGAGGAGATGGGGGAGTACGCCACCCTGCCGGACATGATTGTCAACTTCTTCACCGCCAGCGATTTCAGCGGCCTGCTGACCCGCCGGGCCATGCTGCCTCTGATCGTGTTCTCCCTTCTCTTCGGCTTCGCCGTGAACCTCAACGGCGGCAAGGAGACTCCTGTGGGACGCTTCCTGGATGACCTGGCG
The DNA here is from genome assembly GCF_910579365.1 of uncultured Oscillibacter sp. Taxonomy (GTDB): domain Bacteria; phylum Bacillota; class Clostridia; order Oscillospirales; family Oscillospiraceae; genus Oscillibacter. Next base: position 10,093 of record NZ_CAJTUX010000051.1, on the reverse strand, counting down.
GGGGTCATGCTGAAATTCGTGAAGATCATCACCTACTACGCGCCCATCGCCTTCTTCGGCTTCTTCGCCGATCTCGTGGCCACTTACGGGCCCCAGATTACGGAGAACTACGCCCGGGCTCTGGCGGTGTACTACCCCCTCTGCTTTGTTTACATCTTCACCGCCTGGCCCCTCTTCGCCTGGTTCGGCGGCGGCAGGGGCGCCATCGACGTCATGTTCCGGCACATCACCAAGCCCGCCGTGGTGTCCCTGGGCACCTGCTCTTCTGTGGCCACCATTCCCACGAATATGGAGGAGGCCGTGGACACCGGCATCCGTAAGGACGTGGCGGACATGGTGCTGCCCCTGGGGGCCACCATGCACATGGACGGGTCCTGCTTCAGCTGCGTGCTGAAAATTGCCTTCGTCCTGGGCGTGTTCGGCCAGAAGCTGACCTTGGGTATGCTGATCCCCGTGGTGCTGGTGGCGGTGCTGAGCTCCGTGGGCATGAGCGGCGTCCCCGGCGGCGGGTACATCGGCGAGTACATCATCTGCTCCATCTTCTTCCCCGCCCAGATGGAGATCGCCTTCCCCATTCTGGTGGTCATCGGCAATCTGGTGGATCCCCCGGCAACTATGATTAACGCCGCCGGCGACTACGTGACCTGCTTCATCGTCTCCCGGTTTGTGGACGGGAGGGACTGGCTCCAAAAGCAGCTGAAAAAATAAATGCAAGACGCCCGCGCCTTTCGGCGCGGGCGTCTTTTGCTGTCCGGTGTCCTGCGGCGGCACGGAAGGGTCATACGGACCTTCCCAGCTCCTCCGCCTGCCGGAGCTGGCTGGGCTGCTTATAAACCGCGCCGGCCTCCATATTTCCTCCGGCGTAGACAATGCCCAGGTCCCGCCAGCCCATATGCCGGGTCAGCCCCTCATAGAGAGCCCGGACGGGGGCGAAATTCTCCTCGTCGCTTCCCTCCGCCGCCATCAGCAGAACACAGTCCTTTTTCGGATTGGCATACTCCGCGTCCAGCTCCGCCACGGCAAACAGGCGGTCAAAGGCGCATTTCAGCTGCCCGGTAATATTCCAGTAGTACATAGGAGAGGCCAGAACCACTATGTCCGCCGCCTGATAGGCGGGATAAATCTTCTCCATATCGTCCTTCTGCACGCAGGGGCTGGCCGGGTCCTTTCCTCCGCCGCAGCAGCCGAGACACCCATGGATGTTCATCTTTTGCAGGTCGAAGCGCTCCACATGGTGTCCGGCCCCCGCCGCGCCTTTTTCAAACGCCTCGATCAGCGCCTTGGTATTCCCCTTGGCCCGGGGGCTGCCGTTGAGAATTAAAATGTGCTTGCTCATGGAAAAACCTCCAGATTTGTGATATACTCACTCTATCAGAAAACCTGTCAAAAGAAAAGTACGCACATAAAGGTTAGATACTATCCAAAAGGAGAGCGTTCCATGAACCAAAACTGCGCCGGAAGCGCCAACTTCCAGGACACCGGCTTTCACTACACTCTGTCCCTCATCAGCGGCAAATACAAAATGGTCATTCTCTACTGCCTGATGGAATTCGGGGTAGTCCGCTATAACGAGATGAAGCGCTATATCGGCTCCATCTCCCACAAAACCCTCAGCACCGCCCTGAAGGAATTGGAGCGGGACGGCCTCATCCTCCGAAAGGAATACCCGCAGATTCCGCCGAAGGTGGAGTACCGCCTCTCCGCCAAAGGACAATCCCTGATGCCGGCGCTGGACGGTCTGTGCGTCTGGGGGGAGAAGAACCGGGACCCGCAAAGCGGCGAATGAGGTTTTCGCCTGCCGGGAGCCGTTCCCCCGGCTCCCGGTCAGGCATCGCTGCGATGCTCCGCATAGAACGCGTCGTAATCCTTCAGCATCTCCACCAGCAGATTTGGCGTGTCCAGCCCGTAGGGGCAGCGGCTCTTGCAGGCATCGCAGCGGACGCAGCTTTCAATCCGGTGCATCTTCTGGTACCACTCGTCCGTCATATACTTCTGGTAGGGCGAGCGGCGCAGCAGGGCGGACATCCGGGCCGCCTGGGGAATGTCGATTCCGGCGGAGCAGGGCAGGCAATAGCCGCAGGAGCGGCAGAAGCTCCCCACCAGCTCCTTCCGGTCCGCCTCGATGACGGCCCGGAGCTCCGGTGTCATATGGGGGTCCTGCCGGGTAAGCTCCAACCACTGGTCCAGCTCCCACTCGTGCTGGACGCCCCAGATGGGCACCACATGGGGATACTCCCGCATGAAGGCATAGCAAGCTGCGGCGTTGTTCAAAAGCCCTCCGGAGAGGCCCTTCATGGCGATGAAGCCCATATCGGCCTGTCTGCAATCTTCCACCAGGCTCAGCTCCTTGTCGGTGGTCAGGTAGCAGAAGGGGAACTGGAGGGTCTCAAAGTCCCCGGAGGCGATGGCCTCCCGGGCCACGTGGAGGCGGTGGTTGGAAATGCCAATGTGGCGGATATAGCCCTTTTCCCTCATCTCCAGCGCGGCGGCAAAGGGGCCGTCGGGGTCCTGAATATCCGGCAGCTTCGCGGGATTGTGGAACTGGAAGAGGTCGATGTAATCCGTCCGCAGGGCGCGGAGGCTCTGCTCGATGTGGCGGAGGACGGTCTTTTTGTCCCCGCCGCCGCTCTTGGTGGAGATCACCACGCTCTGCCGGGGAACGCCCTCCAGGGCCTCGCCCAGTTTCTCCTCGCTGTCGGTATAGGAATTGGCGGTGTCAAAGTAGTTGATGCCGCCGTCCACGGCCCGCCGGATCAGCCGGACGGCCTCCGCCTTGGAAATCCGCTGAATGGGCAGGGCGCCGAAGGCCGTCTTCGTCACCCAAAGCTCCGTGCGTCCCAGTCTGACTTTTTCCATAGCTCCTCCTATTACAGGGCCAGGGACAAACTGCCCCCGGCCCCAAATCAAAGTATTAGAAGTGTAAGTATTTCATCTCAGCGATGCCGGCGCGCTTTGCCGCCGCCGCTCCGGCCGGGTCAATCACCAGACCTCCAGAGCGGAATGGAAGCGCGGCTGCTTCCTTTTTTGAAAAGGAAGTCAGAAATCCGGGCCGCAGCTGTTGGTCAGGGCCTCCAGAATCTGGTAGCGGTCCATCTGGAACGACTTGGTCATGGCCAGGGCCTCCTCCATCTCGATGTCCGCCAGGCGGCCGTCCAGAATACCGATGATCTGGTTGCCCTGACCCTCAGCCAGAACCCGGACCGCCTCATAGCCCATGCGGCTGGCGGTTTCCCGGTCCCGGGCGCTGGGGGAGCCGCCCCGCTGGATGTGCCCCAGAACCGTGACCCGGGGGTCGATGCCCAGCTCCTTGTGGATGCGCTCGCTGATCTCTATGGCGTTGCCCGCGCCCTCGGCCACCACCACCATGTAATGGGTGGTGCCCGCCAGACGGGCTTTGCGGATCTTCTCCACAATGTCCCGCTCGAAGTCCGGCTCCCGCTCGGGAATCAGCACGGCGGTGGCGCCCACGGAGATGCCCACATACAGCGCCAGATACCCGGCGTGACGGCCCATGACCTCCACCACGGAGCAGCGCTCGTGGGACTGCATGGTGTCCCGGAGCTTATCGATGCATTCGATGGCGGTGTTGCAGGCGGAGTCAAAGCCGATCGTATAGTGGGAGCAGCCAATGTCGTTGTCAATGGTGGCGGGGATACCCACTACCCGAAGATTCATGCCGTCCTTGGCGGCCTGGCGGCTGATGGCCAGGGCTCCCCGGAAGGTCCCGTCGCCGCCGATGGCGACGATGCCGTCCAGTCCCAGAAGGCGGCAGGTGGCCAGGGCCTTGGCCCGGCCCTCCTCCTCCATAAACTCCAGACTCCGGGCGGTGTAGAGCATGGTGCCGCCCTTGTTGATGATGTGGCTGACACTGGAGGAGTTCAGCGGGACGAAATCGCTGTTGATCAGGCCGTTCCAGCCCCGGCGGATACCAATGCAGCCGATACCCCGGGCGATGGAGGCCCGGACTACGGCCCGGACAGCCGCGTTCATGCCGGGAGCGTCGCCGCCGCTGGTGAGAACACCGATTCTCTTTACCTTTTTCTCCATAAGATAACCCTCCTGACGAATTTCACCGGCCAAGCCGATTTTCTCCTGTATAGCATGATACCCCTGAGAAGGCGAGATGTCAAGGCGGGGTTTTCACGGTAAGGGAATCAGGCGGAGCGCCGGTCCATTCGCGCCATAAAGAAGGCCAGGGCGAATCCGGCGGCGCAGCACAGGGCGGAGAGCGCCATTTCCCCCGCCCCGGCGTACTGGGTGGGGACGATTACCAGGGTGGAGGCCGCCACAAACCCCAGGATTCCGTGAAAGGCCGCAGCGTAATGCCGGCGGAAGAGCCACGTCACCAGCCGGGCCAGCAGGGCGATGGTCAGTCCCATCCCCGGCAGGGCGGCGGAGAGCACCAGGAAGTCCAGCCGGGCCAATCCCTCCAGCACCGGCTGATACAGCCCCAGGGCCATCATGACGGAGGAGGAGGTCATCCCCGGAATCACCACGCCCATGCCCCACAGGGCTCCGCAAAAGTTGTACCACCAGAAATTGGGCTCCACCTCTACGTGGACCACCCGGCTCATATAGAACAGTCCCGCGAACACCGCCAAGGCGCAGAGGGCAAAACTCACCCAGGCGGAGGCGGAGCGGCCCTCTTTCCCCGCCTCCCGAAAGAGGGAGGGGGCCGTCCCCGCGATGAGGCCGATGAAGAGCCAATAGGTCACGGCGGGGGAGAGGGAAATGGCCGCAGCGATGCCACGGGCCACCCCCATAAAGCCCACGCACCATCCGATTCCCAGGGGGATCAGCATCCGCCAGTACCGGGGAACGGCCCTGCGGGGGTGGGTGAGCACTTCCATAAAGGGGCGGTAGATGTCGAACACCACCGCCAGAACGCCGCCGGAGACCCCGGGGAGTATGGCCCCCGAGCCGATCAAAATACCGCAGAGCAGATTGCGCAGCCAGCGGCTCCGCTGTTGTCTCCCTTCGTCCAACGCCGGTTTCCCCCTTTCTGAAAAGCGCGGAAAATTTTCGCAAAATATGATACCAGTTTTACCCGAGTCTTGCAATCTGATTCCGATTTTCCGGGCAAAAAAAATTCTCCCGTTCTTCTGTTTTTGTAGATTCTGCTGGTATTTTTGGGGGGGTGGACCCCGTTTTTCTGGGTGGATTGCCGTTGACAGAGCGGAGAAAACCGTGTAAACTACAAAGCAATTCGAGCAACTTTATAACCGCAAAGACGATGAAGAGAAGAGTAAGCCGGACGATACGTCAAAGAGAGCCCCGATTGGTGAAAAGGGGTACGGAAGGGCCGGCCGAACATGGTCTTGGAGTTGCGCCGCCGACTGCCGCAGGGCATAGGCCGCGACGGGAGCGCCCGTGACAGCGCGGGAGTGTGTTGGCACTTCATGAGGCCGTCTTCGTGAGGAGACGCGCGAATCAAGGTGGTATCACGGCGCGGGTCCGCGCCCGTCCTTGAAGCGAAACGCTTCAAGGGCTTTTTGTTTTCCCGGGGAGGAACCAGACCCCGGCCGCCGGAAGCGGCGGATGCGCCTCCTCTTTTCAATTTCCCGTAAAGGAGCTGCTATCGTGAGCGAATCCATCATCCAAATCCAGCATCTGAGCAAGACCTTCGGCGGCGGCGAGGCGGAGGTCCACGCCCTGGAGGATATCAGCCTGGACATCCGCCAAGGGGAGATTTTCGGCATCATCGGCCTCTCCGGCGCGGGGAAATCCACCCTGGTGCGGTGCATGAACCTTTTGGAACGCCCCACCTCCGGGACGGTGATTGTGGACGGCAAGGACATGACCGCTCTTTCCGAGAAGGAGCTGCGCCTCCAGCGGCGGAAGATCACCATGATCTTCCAGAGCTTCAATCTGCTGATGCAGCGAACCTGTCTGAAAAACGTCTGCTTCCCCATGGAGATCGCCGGGGTCCCCCGGGCCCGGGCGGAGCAGCGGGCCAGGGAGCTTTTGGAGCTGGTGGACCTGGGGGATAAGGCCGCCGCCTATCCCTCCCAGCTCTCCGGCGGGCAGAAGCAGCGGGTGGCCATCGCCCGGGCCCTGGCCACGGACCCCAAGGTCCTCCTCTGCGACGAGGCCACCTCCGCCCTGGACCCCACCACCACCGCCTCCATCCTGGGGCTTTTGAAGGACCTGAACGCCAAGCTGGGCGTTACGGTGGTGGTCATCACCCACCAGATGAGCGTCATTGAGGAAATCTGTTCCCGGGTGGCCATTCTGGACGGGGGCGTTGTGGCCGAGATGGGGGAGGTGCAGGATATTTTCTCCAACCCCTCCACCGACGCCGCCCGGCGTCTGGTATATCCCGGCGGTATCAGCGCCGCCCAGTATCCCCCCAACACCCGGGCCGTCCGGATTTCCTTCAACGGCGGCACCGCCTATCAGCCCCTCATCGCCTCCGTGGCCATTGACTGCGGCGTGAAGCTGAACATTCTGGGGGCGGACACCCGAAATGTGGGGGGCAAGGCCCTGGGGACCATGCTGCTGGGCCTGCCGGAGGACCCCAACGAGGCCGCCAAGGCCCTCAGCTACATCCGGGCCCAGCCCAACGTTTCCGTGGAAGAGGTGGAGTATCATGAGTGAGATTTTTACCCCCGCCTTCTGGGGGGAGTACGGCGGTATCCTGGCGGAAGGCCTTCTGGACACCCTGATTATGGTGGCCGTATCCACCCTGTTTGCCTATCTGATCGGCCTGCCTATGGGGGTGATCTCCGTGCTGACCCAGCCCCACGGCATCCGGCCCCACAGAGCGGTTAACGCCATCCTGGGATGGATCATCAACATCGGCCGCTCCTTTCCCTTCGCCATTTTGATGGTGGCCCTCTTTCCCTTTACCAAGCTGGTCATGGGGACCCGGCTGGGTCTCCGGGGGGCCATACTGCCTCTGGTGGTGGCCTCCGCCCCCTTCGTGGCCCGGATGGTGGAAACCTCTCTCAGCGAGGTGGATGCAGGCGTCATCGAGGCGGCCCGGTCCATGGGGGCCTCCACCTTCCAGACCGTCTGGAAGGTCTACCTGCCCGAGGCCATGCCCTCTTTGATTCTGGGGGGGTCCATCACCCTGATTGCCATTGTGGGCTATACCGCCATTGCCGGCATGGTGGGCGCGGGAGGCCTGGGAGATCTGGCCATCCGCTATGGACACCAGCGCCACGTCCCCTCCGTCATGTGGGTAACGGTGGTCATTCTCATCATCCTGGTCCAAGTTGTTCAAAGCGTTTTCAGCCGCTTGTCGGTGCGCATCGACAAACGTTTGAAATAAAAAGGCTTCCCCTTCCGCCCCGGCCTCTCACGCGCGCAGAGAGAACGGAGGATGGAAGACGGAAACCGCCGAAGACCATTCGGAACAAGTCTGTTGGCTTTTAATTGGAGGAACACAACATGAAAAAGAAGATTTTCGCTCTTTCCCTGGCCCTGATTCTGGCCCTGTCCCTGGCCGCTTGCGGCGGCAAAAAAGCCGCCACCCTCAAGGTCGCCGCCTCTCCCACCCCACACGCCGAGATTCTGAGCCAGTGCGTGGATATTTTGAAGGAACAGGGCATTGAGCTGGTGGTCACGGAGTACTCCGACTATGTGGTGCCCAACACCGCCGTGGAAGACGGGGACGAGGACGCCAACTACTTCCAGCACGTCCCCTATCTGGACGACTTTAACGCCGAGCGGGGCACCCACCTGGTGAGCGTGGCGGGCGTCCACATTGAACCCATGGGCCTGTACGCGGGCAATTCCGCCTCTCTGGACGCCATCCCCGAGGGGGGCAAGATCGCCGTTCCCAACGACCCCACCAACGAGGGCCGGGCTCTGCTGCTGCTGGAGGCCCAGGGGCTTATTAAACTCCAGGACAGCTCCAACCTGTCCGCCACTCCCAAGGACATCGCCGAGAACCCCAAGAATCTGGAGTTCGTGGAGCTGGAGGCCGCTCAGGTTCCCGCTGCTCTGGACGAGGTGGACATTGCCGCCATCAACTCCAACTACGCGCTGGGCGCGGGATTGAACCCTGTGGAGGATGCCCTGGTCATCGAATCCGCTGACTCCCCCTATGTGAACGTGCTGGTGGTCAAAGAGGGCAATGAAAACAGCGACGCCGTGCAGGCCCTGGTGAAGGCCCTCCAGTCCGACACGGTGAAAGACTATATCAACAACACCTATGGCGGCGCTGTGATCCCCGCGTTCTAAGTACTTTTTTCGAGAAAAAGTACCAAAAAGCGTTTGCGTGCTCTGCCGGTCCGGCAATTGTTTTGGCCGGCGCGGCGGCAACGGACACGATGTTTTGCGCAAAAAGAGGTCCGGGATTTTTCCCGGGCCTCTCCTTTTTCACCTTTTTTATCTTCCCAGCCATTTCCGGACCGTCAGCGCGGCGCACATGCACAAAAGCAGCGTCAGCGCCCCCTGTCCCCAGAGGAGATTATAGCTGACGGCCTCTTTGTCCCGCCGCCGCGCCGCCGCCACGGAGGCAAACACGTACAGCGACACCGCCACAAAAACCAGCGACAGAATCTCCGCCGTCCCTTCCCAACCCAGGGCCGCCGCGCCCAGGTACAAAAGGAAGCCCGCTCCGGAAACCATGGCCCCCCAATTCAGCCGCTTTGCGCCGCGCAGCAGCAGGGAGTTCCGACCTCTCATTTATATACCCTCCGTTGATTATCATCATTTTATTTACGGTCTGTATCTATTTTGTATAGCCGTTCACCATGACGTCCAGCACCCTGGCGGCGACGCTGCCCGCCGCGCTGCTGCCTCCGCCGCCGTTTTCCACCAGGACCACGAAGGCGTAGGGCGCATCCTCGTTTTGGAGAAAGCCGGAGAACCAGGCGTGCGGGGCCCGGCCCTCGCCCACCTCGGCGGTGCCGGACTTGGCGCACAGGTCCATGTTGGGGAAGCGGCTTTTGCCATAGGTCTTTTCCACGTTTCCCGCCATCAGCTCCGCCAGCTTCTCCGCTGTGGACCGGGAGACCAGCTCTTCGGTCCTGCGGGTCCAGCGGGGCAGGGAGGGGAGACCCAGGGCGCTTTGGGTCTTTAAGATCAAGTAAGGCTCCGCCGCCCTGCCGCCGTTGGCAATGGCCCCCATGTACACCATCAGGGCGCAGGGGTTCACCAGGTCCTTGTCCTGACCCACCCCCGCCCAGCCCAGACGGCCCTGGGTGAGGTCCCAGTCAAAGGAGCCCTTGGCGGAAGGGATGCCGTCCAAACGATAGCTGGCGGTGAGGCCCGCCTTCTCCGTATAGCGCCGGAGCACGTCCGTCCCCAGCTCCGCGGCGATCCCGGCAAAGGCGGCGTTGCAGCTGTTGGCAAAGGCGGCGGCGACATCCTGTTCCCCATGGACGCCGGAGCAGACAATCGTCTCCTCTCCCACCTGAACGGAACCGGCACAGCTCCAGGTCCGGCTCTCGATATCCGGCAGATTCTCCAGCGCCGCCGCCAGGGTCACGGTCTTGTAAACGGAGCCCGGCGTGAAGACAGAGGAGAGGAAGCGGTTCAAATAAGCTCCCTTCCAGCGGTCGTTGGTCTCGATATCCTCCGGGACCCGAAGGGGGTCGTAGCTGGGCGCGGAGACCATGCAAAGCACCTCGCCGGTCTTGTAATTGTACACCGCCACGGTTCCGGACCGTCCGTTCAGAGCCTGATAAGCCTCATAATTGTACCGGGCGTCAATGGTCAGCGTCAGCTCTCCGCCCCGGTCCGCGCCGAAAGCGCCGTTGACCAGATTCCACCCGGTCAGCCGGTCCGCGAAAGCGTTCAGCGCCCCGGTTCCAATGTTTCCCTGAAGATCCCCCACAGCGTGAAGGGCAGCCTTGCGGACCGTATCACTGTCATAATACGTCCGGACTCCATTCTCCACAGAGGACAGCACATCCCCATCCCGGTCCAGCACGGTTCCGGCGATCAGCTGGCCCTGGGAGTTATAGAGGTGGCGGTTAAAAGCGGCAGAAGCCCAGTTCCCTCCCTGTACAACCACACGGAAGAGAAAGAATCCCATTCCCACCGCCAGCAGCAAAGCCAGCACAAGGCAAACGAACGCCCGATTCTCGATTAGATCGGAAGAGCACACGTCTGAACTCCAGTCACATTACTCGATCTCGTA
>NZ_CAJTUX010000050.1 GCF_910579365.1 uncultured Oscillibacter sp. | reverse complement strand
CATTGCTGCTTTCAGCACTTTACTCAAGCGGTTTTAGCCTATTGGTACAGCTTCTCAGAACGCCCTTTGGGGAAATGTCAAAATCCGGATCGATGTTTATGGGAATTTTCTTCCGGGGCGCCGCGGTCTTGCGCGGCTGGGTCGCTTTCTTCGCAGGGGCCGCCGAATCCAGGTAACGGGCTTTGTATTTCATAATTTTCTCTTTTGTTTCATCTCCACGGCTCATTTGTAACATCCACTCGATATCTGCCGGCTTCACCGTCCCTGTCTCAAAGAGAAAGCGGAGCGTGCCGTTGTCCCCAATGGTATAAGCCACAAGGCTCTTTTTCTGGCTCTTGATATACCGGAGATTCTCCGCTTTCAACTCTTCATCCATCTCCATATTCTTCAGATACGCTTTGACAAAGCCATTAAATGCATTCTCTTTGTAGCTCTTATGAATTTTTGAAATGGGGAAATTGGGCACAGTTAAAACGATTTGCCAGTCGCAGTCGTGAAACGCTGACTTGTCGATTTCCTCCACTCTTCCCGGAATGGTCAAATTTTTCAGGCTCTTACAGTCGCCAAAGGCATATCTGCCGATCGTTTTTACGCTCTCGGGGACTGCAACCTTCCGCAATCCCGTGCAGCCGCGAAAGGCAAAGCCGCCGATTTCCGTCACACCCTCCGGGATGATTACGCTTTTCAGGCTTTTGCAGCCGTAAAAAGCGCGCTCCCCGATGGCCTTTACGCCCTCCGGGATCACCACATCCCCGCCGGGGCCGTTGTATTTGGTCAGTACGCCCTTTTTTGTGATGACAAATTCCTGCTTAGTTTTCATGATAAATACCTCCTATAAAATATTGCTTATATTGCTTAACACCCGATTTACAGCTTGTAGTTCTTGTCGGTATTCGCCGGTTTAAAGTTCTGGTGGGCATACTCCAGCACTACCACCTTGGCGGTGGTGTTCTTTTGTTTTTCGCACTCCTCCAGAAGCAGATCGATATCCTTCTGGGGAATCATCTTTTCCGTGAACATGAGCTGCAAAAGCTCCTCATGCTCGACGGCCGCAGGATAGAGCTTCTTCTTCTGGGCCTTGATGTACTTGCAGTAGTCCTCCCGAAGGGTTTCCGAAGTCTCGGGCTTTTTGCTTTTTTTAGCAGCCTGAGGCTTTGCCGAACGCATCTCTAAGTCCAGCCGGACAAAGCCCAGAACCGCGTGTTCCTTGCACGCCGCCGGCAGTTCTCCGATGGCAATATACGGCATAACCAACGCACCCTCCCAATCCTCGCAGGATTTTGCGTGGATTTTCGCTTCCTGACTCAGCACTCGCACCTCTTGCAGTTTTTTGCATCTTGCAAAGACGCCACTTCCCAGCTCCACCGTCTTTTTTGCTCCAATCACCAGCACAGTCAGAGACTCGCAGCCCGCAAAGGCCCTGGTTCCCAATTTTTTCAAACTGCCCTGAATGGAGGAAGCCAGCGTCATTCGGCAACAGCCGTCAAACGCATTCTCGCCGATTTCGCCCAGCTTCGGCGGGAGAGCCAGTACTTCCAGAGATTCGCAGCCCGCAAACGCCCGGTCTCCGATTTTTTTCACACTCTCAGGCAAATTCACCTGCCGCAGCTTATGGCAACTGTCGAACGTTTCTTTGGCGATGCTCTTCAGCCCTGCCGGAAGAACGACCTCTTCCAAATCAAAACATTCTGCAAACGCGTTTTCGCCAATGGCCGTCACACTGTCGGGCAAAACCACGCGCTTCAGTCCCTTACAGCCCTCGAACGCACGGGCGGCCAGCTTCCCCACGCCTTCCGGAACCAGGTACTCTCCGGTTGCGGTGGGGGCGCACAACAGTGTCGGCATATCTCTGGAGGTATCAAGAAGCGCCGCCCCTTCTGCCCACAGAGAGCAGTCGGGAGCAATCTGGAACGTCTGCAAATTCACACATCCAGTGAACGCGCCGCCTGCGATCTGGCCCCCATTCAGCTCCACTCGGACTAAACCGGTACAGTCTGCGAACGCGCCGCTTCCCAACGATACAAGACTCGACGGTAGCCGAAGCTCCGTCAAGCCCGTACAGCCTCGAAATGCATCTCTGCCAATCGTATTCACCGTTTCCGGGAAGGTGATGCTGGTCAGCTCCGTTTGGCCATAAAACGTGCATTTGCCAATGGCAATAACGCTGTCGGGAATCACCTCATCTGTTACGTTTTTCCCGCGGGAATAACTGTGTACTGTCTCCGTTATGCTCGAGCCGGTGGTATCAAAGAAGCTTCCGTTTTCTCCGTAAATTCCAGAATATATAATCATTTTCTCCTTTTCAAAAATTAAACCTCGTCCTTCTGCAAAACCAGCTTGATGGCCCAGACCGGCACCTCCGGCTGGCTGCATTCGTCGTCGATAAAGACGAAGGCCGCGTCGTAGTCCGGCTTCTTCTCCGGGAAGGTCCCGTAGCCGTCGGTGAAGTAGATCAGCCCCTTGAGGTTGTCAAACTCCTTTTTCCGCCGCAGCTCGTCCACATACTGGAACACCGGGCGGAAGTCCGTTCCTCCGAAGCCCTTGAGCTCCATGGTTTTGAGGAAGTCCTGAAATTCTTCCCAGGAGGTGACCTTGTGGTCCTCCTGAATTTCCACGTCGCACTGGATGATATGGACGTTGATTTTGCTGAAAAAGCTCTCCTGCTGGGCGAGGATGTTGTAGGTTTTTGTCAGGAAGGTTTGCACCAGCTCTCCCTGGACGGAGCCGGAGGTGTCGATGGCAATGACGAAATCCTTGATTTTTTTGACCTCCTTGTACTCCAGCGGCTCGATGAGGGGCACGTCTTGATAGAGCTGGAGGCCGTAGGTATAAAAGATGTAGTCAAATTCGTCGTCGTTGATCTGCATATCCTCCCCCAGGACGGCGAACTTGTGCAGGAAGTCCGAATAGTCGTATTTTTCCCGGTTCACCTCCTGGACATTTTGCAGGAGGTTTGCGGCCCGGTCCCCCCAGGAGGACTGGGAGGCGGTCTCCAAATCCACCTGTACCCGCTGGCTGATGGCCTGCCACTCGGCCTGAAGGCCGCCGCCCATCGCTCCATCCACCTGGGATTCGCCGGACTGGCCGGGCGTCCCGGTGGTTCCGGCTTGTCCCGCTGTCCCGGCACTTGCGCTTTGCTGAGGCGGCGCGTACCAGGGGCCGTGCTCATCCCGGCGGAACAAATCACGAAGGCGCTGGTACTCCCCCGGGGACAGGGGCTTGTCCGTGAAGCGCTTGTACAGCCGCTCCGCTGTCAGCTTGCCATCCTTTCCCAGCTCCGCCAGCTCCACCGCCATGGCGGAGCCGGTCAGCGTCTCCAGCTGCTTCATGTTCAGCTCGCTGAGGATGCCCTCCACCGCGATGTCGCAGGCCAGGTCCCATAGATCACGGTTGATGGCAGGGTTCACAAAGGGATGGCTGAACACGCAGTGGAAAATGGCGTGGAGGCAGCTGTGGTTCAGCTCGCCGCCGCCCTGCTTGTAAAGCTCAAATATATAATCCGGATTGAAGCGGAGGTACTTCCCGTCTATGCCGAGGGTCTCCAGGCCCCCCTCTTGCAGTTCCGGCTTGCACAGGGCCAAATCCAGAAACCGGAAGGCCACCAGCAGCTCGTTCCGGGCGTATTTCAAAATCTGGACGGCCAGCTCCTCCGCCCGTTTCTGCTTGTCCACGGCGTTTCTCCTCTCTTACAGCTCATAGTCCGTCTCCCCAATGCCGATGTGGGCATTTTTGTAGTTCATCAGATAACTGACGATTTCCGGCTTCCGGGCGGAGTTCGCCAGCTCGATGCTTTCGTCGATGTTTTCCCCGGTGAACACACCCAGCTCCGCCAGGGTGTTCAAACCTGCCAGATCGTCAAACTCAATGACAACCTCCACCGCCCCAGCGGCGTTCTCCCGCAGCCAGTTCAGGTACTCGTCCCGGTACAGCGGCACCAGCTGGACGGCGGATTTCAGGCGGTCCGTGGCAATCAGCACCCGGTCCTTGAACTCCTGGATGGAGGGGAACAGGCTGTCGTACTTCACCACGTCAAAGATACCGTCCCGGTTGGTGCGGATGCAGTCCATATACTGATTCCGTCTGGAATAGGAGTCATAGTCGTACCCCTCCTTCTGAAACTCCGGGAAGTAAAACACCGCCCAGCTCCGGCCGTTTTCCGGCTGAGCGTACTCCAGGCGCAGCCGGAGCAGACCTTTGCACTCGCGGAAAGCGTCCTGGGCAATGTCCCGGACAGAGGATGGAATCCGGATCTCCTGCATCGTCCGGCTGTCAAAGGCCAGGGACTCGATTTCGGTGACGCCCTCCGGCACCGTTACCGTCTCGTCCTCCCCAAAAGCGGACATCAGGGACCAGCTCCCGTCCTCCTTTCGCCGGAGGAGGCAGTTGCCCTCGGTCCGGAAGTGCGGATTTTGGGCGGAAACCTGAATGCTCCGCAGGACAGCGGCTTCGTCGCTGTATTCTCTGCCTGCAAAGGCCCTGCCGCCGATGGCCGCAATCTCCGGCGGAAGCACAAACTCCCCGATGGCCGTTCCCCGGAACGCCTCTGCCCCGATGGAGCGCAGGCCATGGGGAAGCTGGATGCTTTCCAGCCTGTTGCAGCCGTAAAATGCCCGGTCCCCGATCTCCCGCAGGGAATCCGGAAGCGTGACGGAAATCAGGCCGCCGCGGTTTTCAAAGGCCCCCCTGTCGATCACGGTGGTGCCCTCCGCTACGGTGTAGTGGGTTAGAACCACCGTGTCCTCCTCATCCTCCTCATTGTAATAGTAATAGGTGGGGAACCGGGGGCCGTAGATCCTGAGCAGGGTCTTTTCCCCACCCTCAATCTGATAAACCGCGTCCCCGTCCGCCTCGATGGGGCCGCCAGAGGCGATGCGCAGCTCCTGGGGATGCTCCCGGAAATCATAATAGCTGCTGAGACAGTCAAAGCTGGCCTCCCCCAGCTTCCGCAGACTGGAGGGCAGGGAGACCAGGTGGATGGGGCAGTTTTGGAACGCACAGTCCCCAATCTCCTCCAGTTCTTCGCTGAACAGGACGCTGCTCAGACGTTCGCAGTGGTAAAAGGCAGATTTTCCGATGATTCGGAGGTTTTCGCCAAATTCTACCCGCCGCAGAGAGGGACTATAAGAGAAGGCGTGCTCTCCGATTTCAGTCAAGGTGGAGGGGAAGGCCACGTCCGTCAGGCCGGTCCGCCCGGCGAAGGCGTTGGGCCCGATGCGCTCCACGCCCTCCGGAATCTCGCAGAGGCCCGTGCCAAAGAAGGCGCAAAGGGTTCTGCCGCCGGCGGAGAACACAAAGGGGATCTCCGCCTTGAGATGGACGTTCTCCGGGTCGACGGTGATTTCCGAAAGGGCCTGGGGATGGTTGTTCCGTCCGTCCTCCAGGTTATAGGTCCGGAAGAAACAGCCGGGGTCCAGGGTCTCCAGCCTCTTGCCGATGTGGACCCGTTCCAAGGCGGTGTCCTTGAAGGTTTTTTCCCGAAGGGCCGTCACGCCGTCGGGGATGTTGACCTCCCGCAGGCCGATACAGCCGTTGAAGGTGGTGTTGATGAGCTTGGTCATGGCGTTGGAGAGGTGAATCTTCCGCAGGCTGATGCAGCCCTCAAAGGCCAGACCCTGGACGCGCTGGATGGTATCGGGCATGGTGACCTCGGTCAGGTTCCGGTTGCCGCTGAAGGCGCCCTTGGCGATCATCCGCACCGGGACGCCCTGGATGGTCCTGGGGATGTCCAGCTCTTCCGCTGTGCCGGTGTATCCGGTGATGGTGATGCCGCCGGCGGCGGAGGTATAGGTAAAGTCCTGGCCGTCCGAGTCTCCCGGAATCTCCGGCGGGGTGTACCGGTAAGCGGAGCCCTCAAAGGCGCTTGGACTGACCTGGGGAATACCGCCCTGAAAATCCACCTCTTCCAAAGCGGTACAGCCGCCAAAGGCCCGGTCTTCCACCGTTTCCAGCCCGGCAGGGAGAATAACCCGGCGCAGATGCGTGCAGCCCTCGAAGGCCGACGCCTGGATTTCGGTCAGGCTCTCCGGCAAAACGATGGTTTCCAGTCCTTGCTGATTCTGGAAGGCCCCCTCCTGGATGAAGTGGAAGCCCTGGGGAATTTCCACGTCTGCGGGGCAGTCCGCGGCTCCGGTGATGCAGAACCGTGCGTACTGCCCTCTGGTGCATCTTGCCTCCAGCCCAGCCAGCTTCCGCGCCGCGTCCGCGAAGGTCCCGTAAAACCGGGGATTCAAGCCCAGGTAGAGGTCTTTCAGTCTGGCCGTGGCCGCAGGAGAGAGTCCGGCGACGGAGGCGGTCCCCTCCTGCCTGGCGGCGGGCGCGGAGCGGCCCCGAGGGGCGCCCTTCTCCGCCATGACGCCGATGGAACGGAGGTATGTAACCAGCGTCATGCCCAAAAGCTCCTGGGCCTTGTTGGAGAGGGTCTTCAGCGGCCCCTTGTACTCCGGGTTCTCAAAGAGCAGCACGCCCATGGCAGTGGGCTTCTCCCGGTCCCGGTATTTTTCCGCCAAGGCGTCCAGCATGGCCTGGAAGTCCTGGGCGGGCCGTCCGCCCACGGATGGCTGGTATGTATAGCCGTAGGCGTTCAGAAACTCCGCGCGGCTCTCGTAGCCCAGGAGGCGGTAGACCTCGGAGATATCGCTGGAGAGGGACTTATGGTCCTGCTCCAGGCGTCCGGGAATCACATGGTCCGGATAGTATTGTTCCAGGCGGCGGAGGATGCTTTCGGTTTTCCGCTTGACAACATCGGTGGAATCCTCCGTGGAGCGCCTCTCCTGAATCGCGGAAGGACTCTGATAGCCGTAGGCGTCCAGAAATTCCTTCCGGCTGGCATAGCCCAGCAGTTTGTAGAGATCGGTCAGGTCCCGGCCCAGCGTCTCATGAGCCTGGTCGATCCTGTCGCGGATAACGCGGTCGGGGTAGTATGCCTCCAGACGCTGGAGGACGCTGTCCAGGCGGCTTTGAAAATAGGACGAGAGCCTGGGGCGGGTCGGCGCTTTCCCCGCCGCCGTTTGGGCCTGTTCCGCCCGCTTTTCAGGCTCTCCCGCCTTCCAGGCCTGCGGTTCCTCGATCTCTCCGGCGGGCAGCTGATCCAGAAGAGCCAGCTCCGCGTCCAGCTCCTCCAGGCTTTTGCTGAGCCGCCCGCGCTCCTTACGCAGGGCCTTGATCTCTCTGACGGCGCTCTCCACCAGCTGCCAGAGCTCCTGGAGCGAAGTTCCCGCTTCTCCCCGCCGCGCCCCCGCTTCGGCAAAATCGCGGCTGGCCCGCATACGTATCTCCGTCTTTTTCGAGAGAGCGGCCTCTGTTTGCGCCAGCTCCCCTTTCAACGCTTCCCGCCTGCGCAAAAGCAGGTTTTTCTGTTCCATAACTGTGCTCATAAGCTCTGCTTCCTTTCCTAAATTCCGTATAGCATCCGGCTCCTCCGCAATGGCAAGGCTGCCGGGAAAGCTCAATACAGCGTCCTCTCGTTCTCCTGAAACAGCCTGTCGTTCACCGCCGCCAGCGGTGTGCCGTGGGTGATGCCGTGGAGAATGATGGCATCCCGCTTCAAACGCGGATACAGCGGCGCGTAGCCGACGCTCTTTAAAAGCCGTTGCGTCTCCTCCTCCGTCGTCCCCAGGCCGAAGCAGATGCACAGCAGCCGGTCCCGGGAGGGATTCCGCCGCCCGGAAAGCACCTGATAGAGATAGACCTCGCTCATGCCGCCGTTCCGCGCCACCGCCGCTTTCGAAACATTTTTTTCGTCGAAGAGCCGCATCATCTGTTCCGCCAGGCCCCAATTCACAAACTGGTTCCTGTTCTCCTTCAAATACTCGTCCAGATGGGGCTGGCTCAAAAGCTCGTCCCGCAAATCGCCGGTTGTCTTTTCCATGGGATATTCTCCTTTACTTTTCTTTCAATATGCTGTATATTAAATATTATCATACACTTTTAGATTGAGAAAAACCATATGCTGGCTGCATAGCCGCATAGGGTCCACACTTTTGGGGGAGGCGGTCTTTTATTTACACGTGGCTGTCCAGCGTGATTCAGCTGGAATTTGAAGAGATCCGCCCCCTCAAGGAAGGTCCCCGCGGCAGCGTTGTTCTTCTCCGCCATAAAAAACGGGGCGGTGCTTCATCCTGCGCCGCTTTTCCGGGAGCGCGGAGGTTTACCGGAAGCTCCTGCACTGCTCCTGCCGGAACCTCCCGGAAATTTTGGAGGCGGCGGAGCAGGAGGGCGAGGTTCTGGTGCTGGAGGAATTTATCCAGGGGGACACCCTGGACTTTCTTTTGAAAGCCGCTCCTTTCTCCCCAAAGGCAACCCGGGAAATCGTGACCCAGCTCTCTCAAGCCCTGTGGGTGCTGCACTCCACCGGCGTGATCCATCGGGACATCAAGCCGGAGAACATCATCCTCCGGGGGCGGGAGGCGGTGCTGATCGACTTTGACGCCGCCCGGCTTCACAAGCCCGCCCACGAGAACGACACCGTGGTCCTGGGTACCACTGGCTTTGCCGCGCCGGAACAGTATGGCCTTTCCCAGACCGGTCCCCAGGCGGATATTTACTCTCTGGGCGTGCTGATGAACGTGATGCTCACCGGAGAGCACCCCTCCCAAAAATTGGCAGAGGGCCGTCTGGGCCGGGTGGTTCAGCGGTGTACACAGGTGAACCCAAAGAAACGGTATCGAAGCGTATTACATCTGATGGAGGCGATTTGACCGTGAAAGCCTGTCCCCACTGCGGCGCAGTCCTTCCGGACGAGGCGTCCTTTTGCCCCGGCTGCGCGAAAAGCGTGGTAATCCGGGAAAAAGTCCGGCGTTGCAGGCGGCGGCACATTCGGGTGATGTACAGCCTTCTGGTGGTTCTGGCGGCGGTTTTGCTGGCGGCCGGCGTCCGGCGCTTTCTGCCAAAGACCTATGACAACGGGACCGCCGAGGTCCTTTACACGATGAAAGACCAGACCTATCAGCTCTGTATCGCCTGGGGCGATACGCCCACAACGCCTTTCAGCGACCGGTATACCTCTGCGGCGGTGAACTTCGACGGCCGGTATCCCTCCCTCCTCTACATCAACCGTGTGGACTCCGGAGCCAGTGCCGCCGACGAATTCCTGCCCCAGGTGGAGCGCATCACCGCCGAGTTTGTCAGCCTCAGTCCCGACAGCGGCGATGACAGTGACATGCAGCTCTCCTGCACCTCTCCCGCCCGGCAGACGGACTACGTTCCCGACGCCGCCAGCATCATTCATGTGGATTTCTGCCTCCGGCGCGACGGAGACTACGAGGCCCAGCTGGTCTTCACGGTGAATATGAAAAACGGCGACACCATCCGGGTCCGGCAGACCCACCACTTCCGCTCCATCAAAACCTATACCTACACTCCGGAGGACGCTCCCATGATACATTGGAGGACCTCCAGGCCCTGCTGGATGAGATTGGCCGCACGGCGGAGCCCGACGCGGAAATCTACATTCATCTTCCCCCCGTGACCTATGAAGGAGAACTGGTGTTGAACCGCCTGGCGGTAAACCTCTACGGCAGTCTCGACCGGACGGGCGAGCGCACTACCTTTACCGGCCCCGTCCACCTCATGTACTCCAACGGCGTCATCTCTTTCTTCGACGGCATTGATTTCACAGGAAACGGAAGCGGTACAGGAGTCTCCGCCATGTCCCGCCTTCACCTGACGAACTGCCGCCTCTCCGGATGGGACACCGCCGTTTTCTGTTCGGAACACGCATGGGTCAACGCAGACCAGTGCACCTTCTCAGACAACGGCATTGGCCTTCACATCAACAATGCGGAACCCAACATCTCAGACAGCCGGTTTGAGGGCAACACCTTCCAGGGAAACCAAACCGCCGTCCTGCTGGAACAGGTGGGCGTGGATTTGTCCTTGGAATTTCCCGGCACTCTGTTCACTGGCAACGGCACGGACATCGACAACCGCTGCGGCCAGGAGCTGGACCTGGACCAGACGGTTTTCCAATAACTTCTTTGTAAGCGGCCCTAGGCGCAAAACCGCGTCTGGGGCCGCTTCCCTTTATCGGGCCAGTTCTTTCAGCTTTTCATACAGCAGAGCGTTAGCCTGGGCATCGCACCAGGCCCGGTGAGCCTCCGGCTGGGCGATGCCGAAAACTTCAGACAGGTATTCCAGCTTGACGTTCTCCCAGCCCTGGGCCTCTTTCAGTGTGCGGGCGAAGCGGTAGGTATCGAAGAAGGGATTTTCCAAACGGATGCCCGCCCGCCGGGCGGCGGCGTCGATGTAGTGGAGGTCCGACTGCCGGATATTGTGCCCCACCAAAACACTGTCCCCCACGAAGTCCGCGAACAGCCGGACGGCCTCCTCCGGACCCGGCTGGTCCGCCACCATCTCGTCGGTGATATGGGTGATACGGGCAATGCGGGGGAGAATCTTCCGCCCCGGGTTCACCAGCTGGGAGAAGGTTTCCGTAATCTCTCCCTTCACCACCCGCACCGCGCCGATCTCTGTGATCTCGGCGGGGCCGTCGCCGTTGGCGGCTCCATAAGTGCCGCTGGTCTCCAGATCGAAGCAGACGAAGGAGTCGAAATCCGGTCGGGTAAGCTCCGGCATGGGCTGGGGGCGGTTGTCCTCCAAAACCTCGCAGTCCACCCCCAGCATGGACAGCACTTCCATCACCTGGGCCAGCTCCTCTGTGCCGCCGGTGAGGCGGAGGGTCAGGGACCCCTGGCGGCGGTCTGTGGAAACGGGGGCGGCGGGGGTTTCCAGCGCGGATACTGCCGCCAGCTGACTGCGGTATTCGGCAAGGCCCTCTGTAGAGAGGGTTTCCAGATACTTGGCGGTGACGGCCCCGGCGTGGGGACCGGCAGAGGTCTCGATGCTCTTCAGGTTCCAGGCGGCCTTGGCAATCTTTTCGTCCACGGCGGCCTGCCAGGTTTTGGCGGAGGTGCTTTTGTTCAGCCATTTCGCCTCAAAGAAGGCGGGACTGTTCAAAACCTGCCCGGCCAGCGTCCCCAGGGAAGCGCTCCGCTGGAAGAAATACGCCTCAATCTCCCGGCGTTTGGACTCCTTTTCCCGGACCTCCATTTCGGAGACGAAGGATTTGATCTCCTCCAGCGGCGCGTCCACCATGGCCAGCAGCTCCTTGATCTGGGCCTCGAAATTCTGATAGGGGGCCAGATAGGCTTTCTTGATCTCCTTGCGGCGGTCATCAATGTCCTGGTGGAGTCGGGAGAGCTCTTTTTTGTCGGCCTTGGCGTCGGCCAGACGGTCCTCCGTGTAGACCATGCCTTCATAGCGGGCCAGGACGGCGGTGAGGGCCGTTTTCAAAGCACGCCCCAGGCGGCTGTTATATTTGTCCATAATTTCCCTCATTCCCGCGCACAGCTGGTTTAGCTCATCCAGGTTTTCCTCAAAAAGCTCCCCCTCGTCATAGTTACCAGTAAGAAAATCTTCCACTTCAATGTCATATTGACATAAGCACTCCGCCGCCTCCCAGTATTGCGGGTCATTCTCCAGATCAATTTCAAGGGCCTCTTTAAAAGCAAAAACGGCTTGACTCGCCAAAAACTGCGCTTCCTCAGAGAGGTCCTCCCACTTCTTTCCGGTGGTTTGCTCATACACACCCTTGCACTTGGCGGCCCCGCCCCGGGAACCGAAGCTATACGTTCCGCACCAGGTAAATTTGGACACCAGCCGCGCTCCGTCGCTGGTAATCAGGAAATGCCAGTCGCTGTTGTTGCAGTAGGACCAGGCGGCGTTGGGACCGGTGTACTCGTCCAGATACAGGTGGATGGCCAGCTTTTTCTCCCGCATGGCCTTGCACAGGGCGGCGCAGGACGCTTTATGCTTCTTGATGTAGGGCAGCAGGGCCAGATGGAGGTTCTGGGCCGGCATCCATGGCCCCGCCCACGAAGAATTTCCAGCCCTCCTCCGTCCGGGCGACGGCCTTGTCGGCGTGTTGGAAAGAGGTGTAACCCATAGTCTCCAGCGCGCCGCCCATGAGGGCCTTGTCCACAATGGCCTTTTCCGCCTCGCTCCAATCGCCCAGCAGGGTTACAGTTCCCTCCGCCTTGGCGGCGGGAGGGGCTTCGTCCGGATGCCGCCAGCCGTAGGGAATCCAGTCCTCGTCCGGTAAGGTATCTATGCGTCCTTGAAAACCAGGGACGTCTTTTACGTCTAACATGCTGCTTCCTTTGGGAGAGTAAAGAATGCTAAGGGTATCAGACTCTCCATATTCCACGTCTACCCAGATGGCATATGCCACAATAGAAAGTCCGGGAAGATTTTCATCCAGTGCAGTTAAAAAATCCTCAAAATCTCCGTGAGTATCGTCGCCGTCGGAACTTTCCAATTCCAACAGCAGCGGATTTCCGCCCGCCTTCAGCGTATCCTGAGCAAGCTCCGCCAACTCTTCCGCCAGTTTCTCGTAGTTCCAGGTTGAATCCCAGAACCAGCGGCCTTCTTTTTTTGCCTTTTCCAATGCTGCCTTATAGTTATCCAGCACTTGCTGCGCCACGGCTGGAATCTGTTCAAACTCCGCTCGCGTACCCTTGGTGATGACGCTGTATTCCATTCGATAGCCTACGCTCATAATATATCCTCCTAAAATTTTGATGACAAATTTGTTACTTCCCGTACCGCCGCGCAATTTCTTCCAGCTTCGACTCGTCCGCGTTTTGAATCTCGTCCGCGTCCAGAATCATAGCCCCCAGGCCGGAAAACGCTCCGGCGCAAGCCTCGTCCAGCAGTTCCCTCCGCAAAGTCTCCGTGTCTCGTTCCATACGGTCCTCCTTCCTCCGCTCCATAGCGCTGTTTTCCAACGTTACTCTACCATTTTTAAACAGGGGAAACCATATGCTGGCTGCATAGGGTCTTGAAAAAATTTGAAACCCTATGCAGACTGCATATGGTAAATGATGGACTCGTATGGTATCCTATACCCGGAAAACTCCGTGCAGGCGGCTTGACAGGCTTCTCAAGCCGTGACATCCTAAAATCAGTGGAGAAGGAAATTGCCATGCTATATTTGACGCGGGAGGACTCTGTGGAGATTCTCCCTCTCTCCAGGCGCTCCAGCAACTGCCTGCGGCGGGCGGGCATCCACACTGTGGGCCAGCTACTGGACTATCCGGCGGACAAGTGGCTGGACATTCGGAACCTGGGGCAAAAGAGCGCCGACGAGCTGACCAGCCTCGCCGCCCGCATCCGCGCCGGGGACGGATTCCAGATGGTGGCCTCCAAGCCCAAACCGTTGGAACCCCCGCCGCCGCCCCGCCTGCCGGATATCCCAATTAGGGAACTGGGTCTGTCCGTCCGGGCGAACAACTGCCTGGAGAGCATGGGTGTCCGTACCGCAGCGGATTTGTCCGGTGCCACCCTGGAATCCCTGCTGTCCGTCAAGAACATGGGCCGAAAAACCGCCAAGCAGATCATGGAGAAGCTGGAAGAACTGCGGGAACAGTTTTCGTTCCCCAATGCGGGAGGATCGGCCCTGCCCGAAGGGCCCAGCGGGGCACTCCGCGCAATAGTAAAGGAGCTGTCCGCCTTCACAAAGCTGCCCCAGGGGGACCTCCTCCGGTATCTGGCCCCCTGTTGGGAGGCTTCTCCCAACGCGGAGGAGGCGGAGCTTTTGGACCTGGCCTTTCAGCAGGGACCCGTCCGCCGGGAGGCCCGGCGGGCCATCCTCCGGCTGCTGGAACCCCATGAGGAGAGCGTCAGCCCGGAGGAACTGCTGCGGCATCTGCCCGCCGGAACCTCTATTCGGACGCTGAATCTCCTTTTGGGGGACTTGCTGAGCCGGGAACAGGTTACGATACGGGACAACCGGGTCCGCCGCCGCTGGCCCACCGCCCTGGAGTTCGCGGAGCGCATTTCCAACCAGAGACAGCGGGATATTCTGCTCTCCCGCCTCCGGGGAGAAACCTTGGAGGAAATCGGCCAGCGCTTGGGCGTAACCCGGGAACGGGTCCGGCAGTTGACGAACAAGGCCCTGGACCGCCGCCCCCGGCTCCATGAGGACCAGTACCAGTACCTGTTCAACCATTACGATGTTTCCCTTGAGGACTTTCTGCTGTCTTTCGGCGAGCCGGAAGAAGCCTATTATTATCTGGAAATGACTCGCCCCAAAGGCGACCGGAAACCCATTCAAGAACTGCTGGCGGACGAGCGTATCCCGGTTTCCCTCCGGCGCAAGGCGGAGCGGGCGGTCTATAAGCACTATGTGACCATCGACGGCGTCCGGGTTTTGAAAAACCGTCTCGCGCTGACAGACCACCTGGTACGGACCCGCTGCCAAGATTCCACCAGTATGGAGGAATTCTTCCAGCAGTATCAGGCGCTGCTGGAATCCCTGGGACTGGAGGAGGACCCGAAGTTCACCATTGAATTCCGCACATATGAAAACAAATTCAGCGCCAGCAGCAACCTCCTATGGAGCCAGTGGCGGCGGTTCCGCTATTATCCCATTGCCGAGCAGGACTTTGCCCCGCTGCTGGAAGCCCTGGAGCTGGAGCGATATGAGGACATGGAAATCACCTCCCTGAAGCTCTTCCGGGACTACCCGGAGCTGATGCGGGAATACGACATCCGGGATGAATACGAGCTGCACAACCTTCTGAAAAAAATATGGCCCCAGGACGATGAGAGGGTCCGATTCAAAAAGATGCCCACCATCGAGATCGGCACACCGGACCGGGACCGGCAGGTACTAGACCTGCTGCGGCGGTATTCCCCCATCGCCAACACCGACCTGGCACAGCGCTATGAGGAAGCCTATGGCGTGAAAAGCGCCACCGCCCTGGGAAGCTACTTCGCCTGTATTGACCCCTATTTTCATAACGGCGTCTACCGCCTCGACCAGCCGCCGCTGCCGGAGGAACAGCAGCGCCGTATGGCGGCTCTGCTGACGGAGGATTTCTACCGGATGGCAGATATCCGCCGACTCTACCGGCAGGAATTCCCCCAGACCAACCCGGAGGACTTGAACCCGTTTGTCCTGAAAAGCCTGGGCTTCCATCCGTATCAAAACTACGTGGTATCCACGCGCTATTCCGGCGCTACCGCTTACTTCCACCATCTGCTGACCGACGCGGATATTGTGGATATGACCCAGCAGAACTACCGCTACGCAGATGTTAAAACCTATCGCTCGGAGCTGAGCGACCTCAAGTCCCGGCGGGAAATCGTGGAGTTTCTGCCCCTTCAGTACATCTCTCTCCGGCGGCTCCAGTCCAGCGGCGTGGACGCCGGAACCCTGGCGGATTACTGCGCCGCCGTGTGCGCCTTTACCCGGCCCGGCGATTACTTCACCGTTACCTCTCTCCGGCGGGAGGGCTTTACGCATCTCCTGGACGATCTGGGCTTTGACGAGTGGTTCTACAGCTCCCTGCTGGCGGAGGATCCGGAGCGCTTCACTCACCGCCGCATGGGCGGAACCCGGCTGTTCTGCCGGGGCCGGAAAACCATTCAACTGGCGGACTTTCTCCGCTGGCTGGTGGAGGCGGAGCCAAGCGGACGCATCGACATTTACGAACTCCAGGAAACGCTGGAGCGGCAATACGAAATCTTCATCCCGCCTTACAAACTGATGGCGGTGGCGCAGAGTTCCGAGCTGTACTACGACGCCATTATGAAAGCGGTATACATAGACTACGACACGTATCTGGAGGAAATTTGATCATGACGGATTTACTGCGGGACGGCCTGTCCCAGCACGCGGTGCAAAAGACTTCTCTGACCCGGAAACTGACCATAGACGGCGCCACCGAGGCCTATCCGGTGTACCGGATCAAGCTGGACCAGCTGTATTACAACGACCAGAACGACCGCATCTCCACCTGGATCAGCCAGTACCGGGCCCAGCACAGCGGACGGACTCCGATACCGGCAGACCGGGAGGCATACAACCAGATCATCGAGGGCTTCATTGTGGAGAGCAACCCCGACGCCATCCGCAAAACCAAGGCCAACATCAAGCTTGTGGACCAGCGGGAGCCGGGCGTGGTGCTGAACGACGGGCGGATCATCGACGGGAACCGGCGCTTTACCTGCCTCCGGCAGCTCTCCGCGGAAGACACGAGATTCAGCTGGTTCGAAGCCGTCATTCTGGACCGGAGCATCGAGCGCAGCGCCAAGCAGATCAAGCTCCTGGAGCTCGCCATCCAGCACGGCGAGGAGAGCAAGGTGGACTACGACCCCATTGACCGGCTGGTGGGCGTGTACCACGACCTTCTTGAAACCGGGCTGCTGACCCCCGAGGAGTACGCGAGAAGCACCAATGAGAGCGTCACCGACGTGAAAAAGCGGATAGAGCTGGCGGAGCTGATGGTGGAGCTTCTGGAGTTTATCAACGCGCCGGGGCAGTTCTACATCGCCCGGGACTTAAAGCTCTACTACCCCCTGGAGGAGCTTCAGAAGCTCCTCAAAAAGTGCCGGACAGAGGACGAGAAGGAGGATTTGAAAAACAGCGTCTTTGTCAACATCCTCCTGCGGCCCGCCGGGGATATGACCCGCTTCATCCGGGGCTTTAAGAACATCATGGGCGGCGAACAGCAGGAGGACTTCCTGGAGGAACAGCGGGAGATCGCCGCCGAAGTCATCGGCATTCTCCCCCCTCCCCAGGAGATGAGCACCCAGGCCATCCGGGACCGGGTTCGGATCCGAGAGGATTTGAGCGGCGCTCTGGAGCAGTCCATGGACAAATACCTGCTCCGGACCCGGAAGACGGAAACCCGGAACCGGCCCATCCTGCTGGTGGAGAAGGCCACCGGGTTTCTGGAGAGCATCGACGTGAACATCCTCTCCCGGCTGGGAGACAGCGAGCTCCAGCGCCTGCGGCGGCAGCTGGACCTGCTGGAGCGGGCGGTGGACGAAATTCGGGGGTATCTGCCGCAATAAGCGGCCCCTGCCCGGAACGGCAATCAAGGAACATCAGGAGGTTTCTCCATGACCGGCTGGATCTTAGACTACGACGGCGCCGCCCTGACCCTCAGCCTCCCGGCTGAGGAGGCGGAGGCCCTGCCCTGCGGCGCATTCTATAAGCTGTCCCTGCGCCGCTATATCGCAAAGCGGGAGGACGGCCTGTTCCTTTGCAAGCCCGCCCTGACCTATCGAGACTGCCAGCGCGTGATCTCCCTGTGTGAAGCCGAATGCGCCAAGCGAAACGCCGCCCTCACGGTCTCCCCTGCCCTGGCGGAGTATATCCAAGGCCGGGGGAACTACCTGGAGCAGCGTTTCCGGCTGGGCGTGGAGATCAAAAACCGGGAGGAAAAGCTGCTTCCCCGGTTTCAGGAATACCAGTCCGTGGTGAACGCCGCCATGGCCCGGCCTCTGCGGGAGCGGCAGATGTGGGATTCCTTTTTCATGTGCGCCATGAAGCGCTCCGCCAACTTCTCCGTTCCCGGTTCCGGCAAGACCGCCTCCGTACTGGGGGTCTACGCTTGTCTGAAAAGCCGGGGGCTCATCAAGCGGCTGGTGGTGGTCTGCCCCAAGAACGCCTTCGGCTCCTGGATGGACGAGTTTTTCCTGTGCTTTGCCGGAAAGGAGTCCCTGCGGGCTCTGAATCTCCATGCCCCCGGCCTGTCCTCCACGGCGGAACGGCGGGCGGCGCTGCGGTTCGACGCGGGAAACGCGAACCTGATCCTGGTGAACTATGAGACGTTGGGCGGCGTGCTGGAGGACCTGATTCCCCTGGTCCAGTCCCAGGCTCTTTTGGTCTTCGACGAGGTCCACAAGGTCAAAAAGGTGGGCGGGGAGTACGCCTCCGCCGCCCTGGCCCTGGCGGAGCAGGCCGAGCAGTTTATCGCCCTCACCGGGACCCCCATCCCCAACTCCTATCTGGACCTTTATAATCTGCTGCACATGCTGTTTCCCAGCGACTACGACGAATTTTTCGGATTCTCCGACGTGCTTCTCCGCCACCCCACCCCGGTGGAGGCGGAGACGGTCAACAAACGGCTCCAGCCGTTCTTTTGCCGGACCACCAAAGAGCAGCTGGAAGTCCCTCCGGCTTTACCGGACAAGCTTCTCACCTGCCCCGCTGGAGGCGAGGAAAACCGGCTGCTGGAGCTGCTGGTTCAACAATACCGGGGGAACAAGCTGGCGTTGTTCCTGCGAATCCTCCAGCTGGAGAGCAATCCCCAGCTGTTGCTCCAGCGGCTGGATCTCCAGGATTTCCAGTATCTGCTGGACGACGGCGGCCCGGCGGGAGACGCCGGCCTCGACGGCTGCGGCCAGGAGGCCCGGCAGCTGATCGAAGCCTGCCCCCCCTCCGGGAAGTTCCGCCGTTGCGTCCAGCTGGCGGAGGAGCTGGCCAGAGATGGAAAGCCGGTAATCATCTGGTGCGTCTTTCTGGACTCCATCCATACGCTGTCTGAAGCCCTGGAGAAGCGCGGCATCCCCACCCGCTGTATTTACGGCGCGGTGCCGCTGGAGGAGCGGCAGGACATCTTGCAGGATTTCAAATTAGGGCGATTTCAGGTTCTGCTGACCAACCCCCACACCCTGGCGGAGTCCGTGTCCCTGCACAGCATCTGTCACGACGCCGTCTATTTTGAGTACAGCTATAATCTGGTTCACCTGCTCCAGTCCAAGGACCGCATCCACCGCCTGGGGCTTCCCAAGGGGCAGTATACGCAGTATGCTTTCCTTCAGACAGAGTACCAAACGGAAAAGGGTCCCTGGTCCATGGAGGGCGAGGTGTACCGGCGGCTCTGTCAAAAGGAGCAGACCATGCTGGAGGCCATCGGGCGGCGGACGCTGGAGGTTCTGCCCACCAGCGAGGATGACCTGGAGATGATTTTCAGGCCTCTGCTCCAATGAATACGGCTGTTTTATAAAGAAGCGCTGTGAATTCGCAGTTGATTTTACGCTAACGAAGATATAGTACGCGTTGGAAAGGGGCTGGCGCTTATGCCGAACATTAAACCGATTTCCGATCTGCGCAACCACAGCGAAGTACTGCACGATTTAGCTGCGGGTGCGCCCGTCCTTCTCCCTAAGAACGGAGGCGGCAAATACGCAATTATAGATATTCAGGACTATGAAAAAAGCCAGACAACGCTGCGGCTCATGAACAAGCTGGCGAAGGGGCGGAAATCCGGCGAAACCGAAGGCTGGCTGTCTTCCGAGGAAATGCGGGAGTTTTTCCGGAAAAGGCAAATGAAGCATAAGATTTATTATTCCATGGAATCCCGCCGGACTCAAACGAAATCTGGGAATATATCGCCTCTGAGCTTCAAAATGCTTCCGCCGCAGAGCGGATTGTTACTGATATCTTGAACGCCGTTCATCGGTGCTTCTTTATCATCTGTCGCCGATGCGGAAGGCGGTTTTCGGTTCCTCGCCACAGGAAATCACCTTACTTTTTATCGGATAGAAAACGGCGGGGTCTTTATTGACCGGATTCTGTATGGTCGCCGCGATTACCTACAAATTTTGTTTGGGAACTCAACGTGTGGAATCTCTTCGAAACTGCCGTCCAGATGGACAGCCGGGAGCTGTGCACAGCGATGCTCAAGCTGGCCGGTGAACTGGCGGAGTTTCAGAACCTGCTGAACTGGATTGAGAAGACAGCGGCGGAACGTGAGCTGCCGGAGATCACCGCCATCTGACGGTGCCGGGAGTTATGGGGCCAGCCCAGGAGAATGGGTTGGCCCCTCCGCTCTCCACGGTACGATCAGAGGGCGGCGGCTGCCGCCCACAAAAATACTGCTCTACAACATGAGTTTTGTCTCCCGCCACTTCTCTCCCGCGACGACGCAGGGAGTCTACGAAATCATCCAACACGGTTCGGCGGTTCCGCCGGGTGAAATAGTGGCGGCGGCTTTGTATCTGGAGAGCGGCAGCACACTTCAGGACATCGCTAAGATGGCAGGCCTGGGAATGCTCATGTGCTTCCACTGACCACGAAACATGGAGGAACTCAGTCCACCGGCCCTCCGTATTGTAACAGAGGGCCGGCACAGCCGGTACTTCCACACCCTGCACTTCGGCCGCTTCGATCCTGACGCCGCTCTGCAATCTGCACAGCAGTATGCTCACGACCGGCAGCTCTCCGTGACAGACGCACTACTCTCGCTCACCACAGACATGGCCCTTGACTCCAACGGAGGTGCGAAGAAGCTCCTGATGAGCAACGATTCTGAGATGGCCCTGGCACTGTACAGGATCTTCTTCCGCTACCCTGCGATGGCAGCTCGTCAAGGAGATGTGTCCGCGGGACGACTGCCGCACACAAAACGAGTTCATCAAGAGGACCATCCGGTTCTACGCCGGGTACGTCCCCGGTCAGGATGCCACCGCCTACCTCCCGCCCGCGCTGGCGTCCGTTCTGCGCGGCACTGTGCAGGACACAGAGAACCGCATCTGCCGTCTGCTCTTCAAGCTGACGGCGGGGATGGAGATCAGCGACGACGCGCTCCGCAGTCTCCGCGGCCGGTGCGT
>NZ_CAJTUX010000049.1 GCF_910579365.1 uncultured Oscillibacter sp. | reverse complement strand
TTCCTCCCATATCGCTGCTATTTGGTTATTTCTGGTTAACTTAATGGCATTGCTCGGACCAGGGGGTATTCACAGGCGTGGCGCCGCACTCCTCCACAAACTGATTCCAGTCCGGCTCACACCAAATCGTCAGGCCCGCCATTTCATCGGGGGAATGTACGGCTTTCTTGGTCGTCAGCAGCTGATAACCGCCGCCGCCGGTATAGGACTGCGCCAGCACCTTGACGCCGCTGAACTCCTCCAGGACCTGGGGGAACTTTTCGCAAAAATCATAGGACAGGGAAATCTGTCCCTCCGCAGGGATACCGGCGGTCAGCAGCTTCCACTTTTCGCTGATGTTGTAGCCGTCGCTGGCCAGGCGTTTCGCATCCGCAATGTCGGCGATGCCCGCCATGAGCTGCTGCATCTCCGCGTTAGAATCCAGCAGAGTACAGCTATAATAGGGCTTGAAGGTCAGACGGCCGCCTGACTTTTCCGAAACCTTGCCGCACCACTCATCCCAGTTCATGGTCATGAAGTTATCGGCGGCATTTTCCCAATTTACTTTCAGCTCATAGGTTTTCTCTCCGCCGCTCTCGGTTCCTGCGGCGGCTCCGCCGCCCGCACTGCCGCCCTTGCCGCCGCTGCTTTCACCACCGCAGGCCGCCAGACTGCACACCATTGCCAGTGCCATAACCAGTGCTAAAAACTTTCGCATGCCTTTTCCTCCATCCATCTTTTGTCCGATTTCGCACCCGGGCCCCGCCCGAAAATATCCGCCGTCCAGGCACTTTGACATTATCCAAGCAAGGGTTGGCGTGCGCCGCTGAATATCCGTCAAATGGAACAATTTCCACCGGATATTGACAATAAAAATAGTATCATTTTTCCCTCCATCCGTCAAATAAAGGAAATGAATACGCCTCTATAACCAGCTCTTATATCGCCGCCGTCAGATCTTCCCCATTTGTGTTGACAAGCCGCCCCGGTTTGTGGTAAAGCTTTTATGGCAGGGGGAGGCGCGTCATGAAGCTCTTCCCCCGTCCTTGAATCAAAGGGAGGGCAGACGATGCGTATTCAGGTTTTCCACTCGGTAAACTCCGCCTTGTATTTCTGGACCGGAACGACCGGCCTTTTGGTGGACGGCATCCACGGCGGGCCGGACGGCTTCTCCCCGATGCCGGAGTCCATGACCGCCCAGCTGAAAACCCGCGGGGGCATCTTTGCCCATTTGGACGGCGTACTCTTCACCCATACCCACAGCGACCACTTCTGCCGCGAGGCGTTCAATGCGGTACTCCGCTGGAAAAATCCCCCCGGCGTCTATGGCCCCGGCGTGCCCGAGTCCAGTATTCCCGTTCATCCCCTCCGCCCAGGCATGGTGCGGCTGGAGTTCCCGGGATTGAGGGTCATAGCCCGGAATACCGTCCACGACGGGAAGGACAAGGGGCATCCTCATCAGTCTTACCTGCTGGAGACGGAGGAGGAGACGGTCTTCATTGCCGGAGACGCCTTTCTTTCTCCGGAGGACGCCGACGCCTTTCTCTCCTGCGGCACGCGGGGAATCGACGCCGCGTTTTTCAACCCCTATCAGCTGAACCCCCGCTTCGGTGCGGCCCATATTCGCCGTCTTTGTCCCCGCCGGGTGTTCGTGATTCATCTTCCCCTTCCCCAAGACGACATATATTATCATCATCTGCTGGCGGCCCAGCTTCTCAAGCGCTATCCCACGGATCTCCCCTCGCCGGAGATACTGCCCCACATGGCCTGGCTTGACGGCAATGCCCCGCAGTGGTGAAGCACTTCAAGGGCAATTTGCCGGACGGTGCGCAGAGGCGGCACAATATCCACCGCTGTGAGATCATTAACATGCCCGGCAGCAGCTACAGGCCCGGGTACCACCAGTCCATTCAAAACCAACCTTTTCCGCTGGCATACTCTTGGCGTAATTTGGCCTATTTTCTTGACTGCTTACACTGCCAGCTTATTTAACGCTCATGAAAGGGCGGCAATCGTAGCCGATTGCCGCCCTTTTGCCGTGCTCTAACCGGTTATTTGGTTGTTGTCCCTGCGGGGAGGGAGCCTTGGCGATGAACTTCTGGATCTGGCCAGCATCGTCCAGCAGGGCGGCAGCGCGGACGGCATCGACCCGCTGACCCTTCGCAACCGGCTGGATGCGCTGACTGCCCAGCAGGCGGAGCTGCTGGACAAGGTGCTGGAGGACATGGAGAATGAGGAACTGAACGCCCAGCTCAAGGCGATCATGGAGGAGAAGCAGGCCATCCTGGGGCGGCTTGGAGCAATCCAGCAGGATGAGGAACAGCGGGCCGGTCAGGAGGCCAGACTGCGGGAGCTGGCGGAGTGGCTGAAGCAGCAGAAGTCCGAATTTGCCGAGTACGATGATTCTATCACCCGCAGGTATGTGGAGAGGATCAGCGTTGTGGATGCCGAAACCATCCGCATCAAGTTCCGATATACCGATGTTGAGATCGACAGAACGATCAGAAAATAACAGGAGATCACACATCATGGAAATTTATATCACGGGAGACCTTCACGGAGATCTCCGGCGCTTCCAGCCGGGAATCTTCTATGTGCAAGAGGGCCTCATAAAAGAGGACCTCGTTCTGGTGGCAGGTGACTTCGGCTGTGTGTGGCATGGCAGTGAGCGGGATGACGAGGGCCTGGACTGGCTGGAGGGACGGCCCTTCCCCACGGCCTTTGTGACAGGGAACCATGAAAACTACGATACCCTGCGAAAATATCCGCTGGAGGAGTGGAGAGGCGGAAGCATCCGGCGAATCCGCCCCTCGGTGATCTTGCTGGAGCGGGGCCAAATATTTGACCTGGGTGGAAAACGATTCTTCACCATAGGCGGGGCCAGCATCCATGACATCCAGGATGGCATCCTGGAGCCAGACGATCCTCTGATTAAGAAAAAATGCAGGGAGCTGGACGCCAGGGGCGCGATGTACCGTGTAAACCACCTGGCCTGGCGGAAAGAGGAACTGCCCAGTGAGGAGGAGTACCAAACTGCCAGGACCAATCTGGACAGAGCGGGCTGGGAGGTGGACTACATCATCACCCACTGCTGTCCCTCCAGTGTGCAGGACATATTCAGCGGCGGGCTTTACCAGAGGGATGACCTGACAGAGTTCTTTGACGAAATACGCCAGCGGTGTCAATTCAAATACTGGTTTTTTGGACACTACCATGAAAATATGGTCATAGAAAAGAAATATGCGATGCTGTACGAACAGATTATCCGATTGAAGCTGTGAAATCCGATTGAAGCTGTGAAAAACGTCCGGCAGGGCGGGAACAAGATAAGTTCCCACCCTGCCGGAGGTTTTTCCGTTGTAGCCACAATTTCTCCCAGGTGGGGCAATATGTGTCCGAAACCCTTGCGCCGTAACGCTTACCCAGGTGCATCTTTTTTATCTACAGAAGGAAACGGTATCAATATTAAGAGGGCCTCCTGAACCGCCCATCGCAGGGTTCCTTTTGTCGCCGTTGAGATGTATCTTCCCTTCTTATTTCCCTGCAAGAATCATGTGCCCTTACCTTATATCCGGCGAGGCGGCAGCCGCTTTGCTCTTTATAAAACAGCTGCCGCCGCCTCCCTAGATTTTCCATCCATAAGGTAAATCTTGTCATCTGAATGAGACTATGATAGAATAGTATGGGTTAGTAAAAACAAGCAGGCAAAAACCTGCCCCGAAGCGGCGCGGAGCACCCTCGGGACGGACTATGGAGGTAGAATTTTGATATGAAAAAACCTTTAAGACTTATTGCAGCCTTATTGGCGTTCTGTGTTGCCGCCGCCACGTTTCCACCGGTGGGGCTGGCGCTGGAGGAGGACGATTTGCGATCCGGCGGCAGCACTTTAAATGAAATGATTGAACAAGCCAATCCAGGAGACACTATCACTCTGACAGACAATGTCTCCTCAGCCGCTCAGAACGATCAAGCCCCTTGGGTCATCAACAAAAACATCACTATCGACGGCCAAAATCACAGCATCAATGTTCGGGCAACCGGCATTCTGCTGGGCGCGGACGTAACGTTTCGAAATGTACAATTGGACCTTACAAGCGCCGATTGCCGCAACGCGATTATAGCAAACGGATACACGTTGACTCTGGACAGTGTGACCGCCACAAGTTTCTCTGCCAATGTTTTCTGCGGCACGCTGCTGCCGGCAAGCCACGAAACTTATGTTACGGTCCCTACGCCCGGCGACTCCCACACCGTCAATATCCTGGGGAATACGAATCTTCAAGGCCGAACTACCAACAGCCTGGGTGCAGCCAACATCTTCGCGGGCAGCCTGGCCATGGGCGGCCTTGATGGCAACCATAACGGAGCGGACGACAACGGAGCCGAAAACACATTTCCCGGAGATGTTACCATCAACATTGAAAACAGCGCCGGCAGCGCCGCCTTGGGAACCGTATACGCCGGCGGCGGACAGCAGAGGATTCCGGTTGGCGAACAGAGCGGCAAAGTGACCATTCCGGACCCTGACAAATACAGAGTCGGCGGTACCGTCACCATCACCGGAGCGGCCATCCCCACCGTGAGCGGCGCAGGCTCCGGCGCGACAAATGTGGTATATCAGGGCAGCGGCAATCAGGCCACGAAAACCTTCGGGGATATCTCCAGCCTGTCTGTGGAATCGGGCAACCTGGTTCTGCAAAACGGAAGCAGTTTCCAGACCCAGCCGTCCCTTTCTGTTTCCAATGGCGCATTTTTAAACATAAAGGACCTGGGAAATCTTTCGGTTTCCAATTTTCAAGGCGGCGGTTCCCTGATTTTAGGCCAAAATCAGACCCTGACCATTGAGAACGGGGTGACCGGAACCACCAAGATCGGCATTGGCTCTATTTTTAATAACGCTTCGCAGACGCTCCCCTTGGAAAACCACACCTACATCAAGGCCCCCCAATCCCAGGCCGGCGACTTTGTACTGGTACCCTACGGCAGCAACCCCAATATGACGCTGGTGCGGGACGGCAGCGGCAGCTGGACAGCTTCCAGCAGTTCCTCCGGCGGGGACGAAAACCGGGTGCAGAATTTCAGCTTTGACACATTGGAAGTAAGCGCGGGTCCCGGCAAAGAGGCCGAATTTCCCTTAACCGTAACCAGCAGTACCGAAGGCGCTCTGTATCTGGATTTCATTCCTCTGAACATCACGATCAATGACAGACCGGCCAACCGGAGCTCCGAAGTTATAGATGGTGAAACTTACTACAAATATACAGACCGCAACGGATATCTGTCGTCCCTGAAGATTATTGCAAACTCCCTTTATGTCATTTCTGATGCCGAATACGGCACTGCCGATAGCCCGTACACCATAGGGATCACGGTTCCCGCAGCATATACCATTGACAATAAAAATATGACCCGAACCGCCGTGCTGAAAGTTGAAGACGGCGGCACGACAGACCCGGAAGTCAAAACCATCCCCGTCCCCACGGCAAACACCGGCCTGAAATGGACGGGAGCGGAGCAGACCGGCGTAAACGAGGGAACCGGCTACACCCTCTCCGGAGATTTCAAGGCCACCGCTGTAGGCAATTACACCGCCACCGCCGCACTGGAGCCCGGCTATCAGTGGACCGGCGGCTCCACGGACCCGCAGACCATCTCCTGGAGCATTGCCAAGGCCGATGGTCCCGCCGCCCCCACCGGCCTTGCAGGGGTTGCCCCTGCCGCGGCGGGCGGCGCGGACGGAAAAATTACCGGAACCACCTCCGCCATGGAGTACGCGGCGGACCCGAGCTTTACGAATTCGCAGGAATGCGGCGGCGGCGAGACGGTCGGACTTTCTGCCGGAATCTATTATGTGCGGATGAAGGAAACCGCCACCCATGAGGCGGGCACGTCTACCTCCATCACCGTCCCGGCCCCCGGCGCGGCAACGGTAACCGGCATTTCCGTCAGCAGCACTGCCCACAAAACCGAGTATACCGCCGGCGAGAGCCTGGATGTGACGGGCCTGACCATTGAGGCCGTGTACTCCAACGGCGACCGGCGGACCGTTCCGGTCACGGCGGATATGGTCAGCGGCTTTGACTCCAGCGCCCCGGCGGAGAGCCAGACCCTCACCATTACTTACGAAGGCAAATCCACTTCTTACGCCGTCCGGATTACCCCCACCCAGCAGCCCGGCGGAACGAAACACCAGGTGACGGTCAGCAACACCGGAGAAGGAGGAACCGAGGCCGGGGCCTATGACTACGAGGAAGGGGCCAGCGTCACCATCCGCGCAGGCAATAAGAGCGGCTATACTTTCGCGGCCTGGGAGGCAACCGGGGTAACGCTCGCCAACCGCAGCGTTCCGGAGGTGAGCTTTCAGATGCCCGCAAACAACGTAAGCCTTCACGCCATCTGGACGCCGGACAGCGTCACCCCGCCTGACGGTCACACCCACGCCTGGAGCCCGGCCTGGCAGTCTAATGAAACCCATCACTGGCACGACTGCACGGCTTCCGGCTGTTCCATCACCCAGGACAGCCTGAAGAGCGGCTATGCCGCCCATGCTGCCGGGGACTGGGTGGTGGACCGGCCCGCCACCTCCTCCCAGAGCGGAACCCGCCACCGGTCCTGCACCGTCTGCGGCTATGAGATGATTCGGGAGACCATTCCCGCCACCGGCGGCGGCTCCTCCGGCGGAGGTTCTTCCTCCGGCGGCAGTTCCTCCTCTGGAGGGAACTCTTCCTCCGGAGGTTCTTCCGGCGGCACAACGGTGAAAAATCCCGACGGCTCTACAACCTCCACCAGCACCAACAAAACCACCGGCACGGTGACAGAAACTACAAGGAGGCCCGACGGCTCCAAAACGGTGGTGGAAACCAAAAAAGACGGCACAGTCACCACCACCGGCACAACAAAAGACGGCTCCACCGTCAAAACCGTGGCACGGCCCGACGGCTCTACGGAAACCACCGTAAAACAGGCCAGCGGCCTCACCGCCTCCGTCCAGGCCAACCAGTACAGCGCCAAAGCCGATGTCCGGATTCCCTCCAACGTGTTTGAGGAGAACCCGCGAGGCAGCGTGGCCCTCCCCATCCCGGCCCTGCCTGGGGAAAACGCTTCCGTTACCGTCCACACCAGCAGCGTCCGGACGGCAGCGGTGGAAATTCCCGTCTACGGAACCGGCAATACCACGATTGCCTGTCTGGTCAACCCGGACGGCTCGGAAACCATACTCAAAACAGCCATTTTCTCCGGGGGACAGATAACCGTCAACGTTTCCGACGGGGCCACAATCCGCATCCGGGAGAACGGAAAGAACTTCCAGGATACCCGGAGCCACTGGGCCAGGAACGCCATCGACTTTGTCTCCGCCCGGGAGCTGTTTTCCGGCAAAACCCCCAGCATTTTTGCCCCGGATGCCTCCATGTCCCGCACTATGCTGATGACGGTGCTGGCCCGGCTGGACGGTGTGGATACTGCCGCAGGATCCGCCTATGAAACGGGCATGGCATGGGCAGTGGCGCAGGGAATCAGCGACGGACGGAATCCCGACAGCCAGGTAACCCGGGAGCAGTTCGTGGCCATGCTGCACCGCTATACGGGCAGTCCCGCCGCCACGGATCAGGAGCTGCATTTCAGCGACATAGAAAAAATCAGCGCCTATGCCCAGGAGGCGGTGCGCTGGGCCGTGGAAAACGGTATTCTCAGCGGCTATGGGGACGGTTCTTTCCTTCCCGAGGGAAGAGCTACCCGCGCTCAGGCGGCAGTAATGCTGGAGCGGTATGTGAACTATTTGAACCAGCAATAAACATTCCGGCCGGGGCCGGCGGATTCTGTAAGGTCCGCTGGCCCCGGCCATGTCCCGGGAAATCCTCTTCTCCCCTTCGCCAGCTGCCGCAGGGGATTGGAAACGGCGCCTTCTTTCCCTCAAGATCCGGAAAAAAGGGGCCGCTCTTTTCTTGTCCGTTTGCGCCGGGCGCTCTGCCGCCATTCTCCGCCGCTTTTGAAACCCGGAATCCTGCCCGCGTATTTCTTCTACAACCGCCGCAAGTGCAGAAAGCCGCACCAAGCCTTACGGCCGGTGCGGCTCCCCGAAGATTCTTTGAACGGCGGTTTATTCCTTCAGCCGGAACTTGGCAACCATTTCTCTCAGCATGGCCGCCTGGCCGGACAGCTCCTCGCTGGCGGCGGCGCTGGCCTCCGCTGTCGCCACGTTGCTCTGCACTACGTCGGCAATCTGCTCGATTCCATGGGTAATTTCCTCCGCGTTGACGGTCTGCTGCTTGGTATACTCCGCGATGCCGCTGATCAGACTGCTCATTTGGTCAGCCTGCGTCACTACCGACAGCATGGATTCTGACGTATCCTGGGCCGCCTGCACGCCTTCATCCATGGACTCCACCGTCTGACTCAGCAGCGCCGTGGTCTCCTGGGCGGCCTGAGAGGATTTCCCGGCCAGGTTGCGGACCTCGTCCGCCACCACCGCGAAGCCATTTCCGGCGGCTCCGGCCCGGGCCGCCTCCACGGCGGCGTTCAAGGCCAGGATGTTGGTCTGGAAGGCGATGTCCTCAATGGTCTTGACAATTCGGTTGATCTCGCTGGACCTGTCGCTGATCTTCTGGATGGCCTCGGTCAGGTTCCGCATCTTTTCGCTGCTCTCCAAAAGGCCACCCTTCACGGCTTGGGCAATGCGGTCCGCCTCCAGAGCGCCCTGGGCGACCTTGTGCACGCTGTCGGATACGGCGTCAATATGACCGGCCAGGGTTTCCACCTCGGCGGACTGCTCGCTGGACCCCTGGGAAAGGGTCATGGCCCCGCTGGAGACCTGCTCCGCGCCAGCCGCCACATCCCGGGAGGCGGACCGCAGTTGGCCCATGGTACCGTTCAAGGCCCGGGAGATTTCCTCCAGAGAGTTCTTGATCTTGGCGAATTCCCCGGCGTACTCGTTTTGCAGCGTAAAGGTCAGGTTTCCCTCCGCAATCTCGTACAGCGTCCGGGATATCTCGTCGATGTACCGCACATAGTCCCGAAGCCGGAGGGTAACCCGGTTGAAATCGTCCGCCAGCACGCCCAGCTCATCCTTGGACTGATAGTGAATCTCCTGGTTCAGATCGCCCTCGGCGATTCGCGTGGCCGCGCGGCTCAGTTCCGCCACCGGCCGTCCGATGACGCGGCGAACCTGGATGATGACCAGAACCAGCATGGCCGCCACCGCCAGAAGCGCCAGAAGCACCACCGTCACCGCCAGCTGATAGAGCTCCTCCAGAACCTCGGCCCGGGACACATAGGCCACGGCCTTCCAGTCGCTGCCCGGTATGTCCGCCACCTGAATGTATGTATTGTCGCGGATGGTCAGCCCGGTGTTCCCCTGGCGGATCTGCTCCGTGGCGTAACCGTAGACCCCGGAGCCGATCTCACTCAGCTTCTTTCCGGTTATGGAGGGGTCCTGATGGCCAATGATGGTGTCCGTGCGGGTGTCCACCAGGAAGATGCCGCCGGTCTTCTCCAAGCGAATCTCGCTGACAATTTCAGAGATGGAATCCAGATAGACGTCCGCCGCCGCCACACCGCGGACGCTGCCGCCCCGGGTCTTCAGCACGCCGGAGGTGCCCACCACGTAGGACTGGCTGTCCTCATCAAAATAGACGTCGCCCAGAATGAAGTCCTCCGACTGGACGCCGTTTTGGTACCAGGACTTGGTCAAGGCGTCAAAGTCCGGTCCCGGCACAAAGGAGGCGTGATACAAAGAGCCGTCCGTCAGGGCAATGTACAGCCCCGCCGGATAGGAGCTGTTCGGGTCCACGGTGTGCTTGATATATGTCTCCATAGAGGGGATGTCCATGTCCTCATATTGGATGGTATCCCGCTGGAGCTCCAGCGCAGTCAGGGTCTTGTTCATCCAGGCCCGGGTCTCCTGAACCGTTTTTTCCGTTGTGGCCTGAATCAGATTCTCGCTCTTTTCAAGCAGCGCGCGGGACATCTGGACGTAGACAACCGCCAGCAGAAGCGCCACCGCGATGACGACGCTGCCGATAATCGCGGCCACGAGCTTTCCGGTGATACCCCAGCGCCCGCGGGCGGCGGACGCGTTCCCTTTATTCTTGGTTCCCTTTTTCATAGGCTCATTTCCCCTCACAGATTCTGTTTTTTCTGTCCAACCCAAATGAAAAACAGCGGAATGCGGTCCCGCAGGCTTCTGGCCCGCCGTTCCTCACGGAGGTTGCCGCGCATAGGCGAATAAGCACCGTTATTATATCAGGCGACGCGGGAAAGCACAAGTCATCCTGGAAGAAATTATGCGGAAACAGTCAATGGGAGGGCTCTTGACCGAAACGGATTGCGCCTTCCTGAAACAAAAATTTATTCGGCGGCTCTGGAGTTGTCCGCCTGGATGACGAGGAAGATTTGGAGATTCTGCGGCGCGGCCCTCTTTCCCTCTCGGATTCCCGCCTCCTTGAAAGACCAGGTCCTCTGCCGGATGGCAGAGGACCTGAGTCTCGTTATGTGTTTTGCAGGCTCCGCTGAAGCAGTCCCATCAGCTCCTCAGCGTGGCGGTAAGCGTCCTCGCTGAGCTCCCGAAAGAGCTTGGCGAGACAGGGGTCCAGGGTGTCCTCGGCGGAGCGGGCATAGTTCATGCCGCTGCACGCGGCGGCGTGGTAGCGCTCCCTCAGGGCGGGGCACCAGCGGCCTACGTAGATGCGCTCCGCGCTGACGCTGGGGCGATAGCAGCGTCCGGTGATGAGATAGTGGGCCGCCATCAGCTTTCGGGCGTGGTCCTGGAGGTCCGCCGCTATGTCCCGCAGCCGCTGCCGGGCCCAGGAGGGGGCCTGCCGGGTCAGAGCCTGCATAGCGCGGCGGTCCGACAGCGCCGCCTCAATATAGCCGGTGAGCACCTCCAGCATCTCCGCCGCCTCTGTGCCCATACAGCAGGGGTTCCGCTCCGCGCCGGGGAGCTGGCTCTCCTGCTGAAAGGCCGGCCCGGGCTCCGCCGGAATGGGGACGGCGGGCGTCTCCGGAACGGCGGGAACCGGGGCCGCAGGACGGGCGGCGGCCTCCGACCGCGCCGCC
Organism: uncultured Oscillibacter sp.; assembly: GCF_910579365.1. Classification (GTDB taxonomy): domain Bacteria; phylum Bacillota; class Clostridia; order Oscillospirales; family Oscillospiraceae; genus Oscillibacter. The sequence continues at coordinate 9,993 of NZ_CAJTUX010000049.1, read as the reverse complement.
GCGGCGGGATAAGGCTCCAGATTCGGGGCTACCCGCTGCCAAATCCGGTCATACTGGCGAAAATCATAAACTTCCGGTGTGTGTATCGTCTGATCCATGAGGGTCCCTCCTTTTCTTCCCAGTCTATGCCGGCGGGAAAAAACGGTTACTGTCGTATATGCAACAGATATAAGAGCCGTTTTTGGGTAAAATAAGAGGGAAAATCCAGGGCAATGCGTTGCATTCTGCTGTCATATCTGCTAGAATGCTGTCGGATACAGCAAGCAAAGGAGGACCCCTCATGCTGGAACTGAAACACCTCAGCTACGCCGTCCATGAAGACGGCGGAGAGCTGGGCATATTGAACGATATCTCCCTCACCGTCGGCGACGGGCGGCTGGTGGTCTTCACCGGCCCCAACGGCGGCGGCAAAACCACCCTGGCCAAGAGCATCATGGGCCTGGTGAAGCCCACCAGCGGGCAGATTTTCTGGAACGGACAGGACATTACGGACCTCGGCATCACCCAGCGGGCAAAGCTCGGCATCAGCTACGGCTTTCAGCAGCCCCCCCGGTTCAAGGGGCTGACGGTCCGGGACCTGCTGACCCTGGCCAGCGGAGACGAAACGCTCTCCAAGGACCGCTGCTGCCAATACCTCACCCGGGTGGGCCTCTGCGCCAACGACTATCTGGACCGGGAGGTGGACGCCTCCCTCTCCGGCGGCGAGGTCAAGCGCATTGAGATTGCCAGCATTCTGGCCCGGAACGGGTCGCTGATGATCTTCGACGAGCCGGAGGCGGGCATCGACCTGTGGTCCTTCGCCCGGCTGACGGAGACCTTCGAACAGCTTCACGCCGCCGGGGGCGCCACCATGATTATCATCTCCCACCAGGAGCGGATCATCTCCCTGGCGGACGAGGTCATCGTGGTGGGAGACGGGCGGCTCCGCCACCGGGGGACCCCGGCGGAAATTCTGCCTCAAATTTTGGCGGACACACTGGGCGTCTGCCCGGTACTGAAGAAGGAGGCGATGGCCTAATGATGGATACAGAGATCGACCGCGGCCTGCTGGAAAAGATCGCGGACCTCATCGGGAAGCCCGTGGGGGCCTTCAACATCCGCAAGGACAGCGGCTGCGACGGCCGCCAGTCCACGGAGCATATCGAAATCACCTCCAAGGAGGACAAGCCCGGCATTGACATCCGCATCAAGCCCGGCACCGTGGGCGAGACCTGCCACATCCCGGTGATCATTACCAAGCCCGGCATTCGGGAGACGGTGTACAACGACTTTTTCATTGGCGAGAACTGCGACGTGGACATCGTGGCCGGCTGCGGCATCCACAACTGCGGAGACCAGGAGTCCCGTCACGACGGCGTGCATACCTTCTATGTGGGCAGAGGCTCCAAGGTCCGTTACACAGAGAAGCACTACGGGGAAGGCAGCGGCAAGGGCGGCAGGATCATGAATCCGGAGACGGTGGTCTATCTGGAGGAGGGCGCCTCCATCCAGATGGAGACGGTCCAGATCCGGGGTATTGACTCCACCAAACGCACCACCAAGATCGTCTGCGGCAAGGGAGCGGAGGCGGTGGTGACCGAGCGTCTTCTGACCCATGGGGAGCAGACGGCGGAGAGCGACATGGAGATCATTCTGAACGGGGAGGATTCCAAGGGCCGCGTCATCTCCCGCTCCGTGGCTCAGGACCGCTCGGAGCAGGTGTTCTATCCCCGGATGGTGGGCAACGCTCAGTGCTTCGGCCATGTGCAGTGCGACTCCATCATCATGGGGGAGGCAAAGATCAAGTCCATTCCCGCCATCACCGCCAACTGCACCGAGGCCCAGCTGGTCCACGAGGCGGCTATCGGCAAAATTGCCGGAGACCAGCTCTTGAAGCTGGAGACCCTGGGCCTCACCGAGGAGGAAGCGGAGGACTGCATTCTCAAGGGCTTTCTGGCGTAAAGCGCCCGAAGCGGCTTTGGGCGCCGGTTTCCTCCGCTGCGGATGCAAAAAACAGCGCCGCCAGAACATTTGGTTCCTGGCGGCGCTTTCGTATTAGTTCATAGGATTCTCACTTCAAGAAGATTCTGCTGTCCTCGACGTGGATGTTGCACTCCTCTTCTATCGTGGTAATTTCTTCCGTCAATCTGCCTATCTGGACATCCAGGTAGGGGTACAGCTTTTCGCACCGGATTCTCCCCTTGCTCTTTTTGTCCAGCGCTCTTTGCACGGTCTTCAGTTCCTCCGTCAGTACTTTTTGCCTTTCAAAATAGAGGTCCCGCTGTTCCACGAGCTGGTCCAGAATTGTTTTTTCGCCCTCCGTAATCCGGACGCCTTTTCTCCGCAGGCCGGTGATCGACTCCCACAGCACGTCCAAGGTCGACTGCACCTTCGCCAACTCGCCCTTGATGCGCTCCCAGGACTCCGGAACATGGGGCGGATAGCCTATGGAAAACCGGCTGCGGCCCCCGGCCAGATTGCCGATCCGCTGGCACAGGACGCTGTCTCCCGCCCGAATCTGGCTGTCCACAATCATCCCGCGCCCGCTCATGGCATAGACCATGCCGCCGCAGCGAATGACGCTGTTTGAGATCGTCTCCGCAATGACGCTGGTTCCGGCGTTGATTTCCGCCCATTCCGCCACCGGGGCCTGCACCTGACCGGCCGCGCTTAAAAAGGTCTTGCCGTTCGTCCCATAAATCCCCTGCTGGACCCGGATGGTTCCGCCTGTGGAGATCACCCGCGCCTGCCCCATCTTTCCGTTGATTACAATTTCGCCGGAGGCCTCCACCTCCACTCCGCCGTCCACATTTCCACCTATATAGAGGTTGCCCGAAATCCGGAGCGCCCCTTGAAATTGGTCCAAATCCCCGTCAATGATCTTCTGCTCGTGGATACAGAACTGGTCGTTCTCAATGTACAAAATTCCATCTGCGCCGGCTGTCAGCGCCTGCCCGCCCCGGCCAATGACGGTGTTCTTTCCCTTGGGCACATGAGCGCTGGCGGCCTGCGGACCGGGGAGACACTGCCCCGTCACATCCGTGCCGTCCGCCCCCGCCCTCGGGGGCCGTATCAGACAGATGACCGCCCCCTTCCGAATGGGCTGGAGCTGGATGTCCTGCCCAAAATCCACCTCGCTCCCATTCTGCACTTCCAGGCGCATATTTTTCCGCCGCTGGAACAGCTCCGTCACCTTGCCGTCTTCCCCCGCCTGGGGCAGCTTCCCCCGCGCCACGGGAAAAATATGAAGGTAGCCAAGGGCAAACTCCTCCTGGATTTCCTGTTGCAGGACGCCATAGTGGATCCCCTCGTAGTGCATGTCCCCCAAAAACTCCTCCAGGGTAATCCCACTCCCGTCGTTCTCCGGCGGAAGCAGACACGCAAAGGCGCTCATCCGGTCCCTTGACAGAAAAAACTTCGCTTCCGCCCTCATGGGCTGCATGTCGCCGTCCAGCGCCTTCTTATACCGGGCTCTGCACGCTTCCTTCAGCGCCCAGACAAAATCGTCCACCGTCTTGGCATCATCCGGATACTGCGCTTTCACCTCTTTGCTCGATGCGTCCAGCTCTGAAAACATCTTTCTGTAAGAAGTAGGGTGAAACGACTTTCTTTCCTGTTCGCCCGTCTCCCCTGAGACAAAACGATCAAAGATGGACACCCTCATCCCCTGCCTTTTCTCACTTCAAATTGATGATTTTGTTCCGCATGCCGGAAATCCCATTTTTTGCTCAATAATTTATATTGTACCATTCCTATGAAAAATTATCAAGTATTATTCTACCCATTTGCGAGACATATTCCAGATAAATGAAGCCCTCCGAAAATCATTTCATGACAAATTCGCGGCATTTGACGGCAAGCGGATTGCCTCCCCGCCCCATATCTGCTAACCTGGTAAAAAAGCGTGGTGATGAGCATGATAAAATTCGCGGTCTGTGATGACGAGCCCCAGATGTCCCAAGAAATCGCCGGGCTTCTGGCCGCCTATCTGGAAGAAAACCGGATCGACTCCTATGAGATCAGCCGCTTTTCCAGCGGCCGCTCCCTACTGGAAAGCGGCGGCGGCTTCGATCTGACGTTTCTGGACATCCAGATGGAACCGCCGAACGGAATGGAGACCGCCAGGCGGCTGCGCCAGCAGGGAGACCGGACCCTGCTGATCTTTGTGACAGTTCTGGAGGAGTGCGTCTTCGACGCCTTTGAGGTGGAAGCCTGCGGTTATCTTGTCAAGCCGCTGGAGGCCGCCCGTTTCAAGCGCACCATGGACCGGGCCCTCAGACAGCTGGAGAGGCGGAGCGCGAAAACCATGGTCGTCCGGCGGGGAACCGCCTGCGAGGTTGTCCCGCTGGAGGAAATCGTATACTGCGAGGTACAGGGCCGGAAACTCTACCTGCACCGAAGCGGCGGGGCGGTCATCGACTATTACAGCCGCCTGGAGGAGCTGGAACGCTGCGTCGACAGGCGCTTTTTCCGATGCCACAGGAGCTATCTCGTCAATCTTGACTACGTGCGCGGCTGTCACGGCGGACAGGTTCTGCTGCCCCGGGGGGAGGCCATCCCCGTCTCCCGGCTGCGGGAGCAGGACCTGACGCGGGCCCTCCTGCGCCATATGAAGGAGAGGGATTTTTGATATGGGCGCTTTCAGCTTGTGGCTCAACGGCCTGTGCCTGGCGGGACAGGCTGTGCTGCACCTCCTCTTTTCCTGCCTTCTGACCGGAAAAAAGCGGCGGGTTTGGCACTTTGCCGCGTATCTCGGCCTTCTTTGCGCCGTGGACGCCGTCTCCGTCAGGCTGGCTCTTGACGGCATGCTGTCCGCCGGCATCTGCGTGCTTCTTCTATACAGCGTGAACCGTCTTGCCCTGGGGAATCCCCGGTTCGTGTCCTGGACCGCCGCGGTCCTGAGCGTCTACATTTCCCAGCTTTCCTTCGGCGTTATTAATTCAATAGAGTCCGCCGTCTTCCCCGGCTTTATCGGAAGTCCCCTGCTCTATCCTCTGCTCCTGGCGGCGCTGGCGGCGTCCTTCGCTGTCTGCGCCTGCTGCTACGCCGCCGTGCTGAAGCTTTTGTCCCTGAAGGAGGACCCGTACCTGGGGCTGCTTTTGTTCCCGGGCCTGTTTTTCCTTGCCGCGGAGCTGTATATCCTGCATACCTCTTACAGTTTTTCCGTCTCCTCTCTCTCCCAGGAAAACGCCGGGAAGCACGGCGCGCTGCTGTTTTTGCAGGTCATGGGACTGGCGGCGCTGCTTTGCACCTTGTACGCGTACCGCCACCTCTGCCGGGGATTCCAGGCCCAGGCGGCCCTGCGGTCCCTCACCCAGGCGGCTGAGGCGCAGAGAATTTATATCGCCGAGGCCCAGAAACGCTATGAACAGACCCGGGCTTTCCGGCATGACATCAAAAACCATCTGTCCGTCCTGAGCGGCCTGCTGAACGGCGGAAAGCCGGAGGAGAGCAAAACCTATCTGAAGAAACTGGAAACCGTTTCCGAGGCGCTGTCCTTCCCCTATCAGACCGGAAATCCTGTGGTGGACATCCTTCTGGGAGAAAAACTGGGTCTGGCGCAGGGGATTACAGCGGAGGTCTCTCTGCATCTGCCCCAGTCCTGCGGGATGGATGACTTTGACCTGTGCGTGATTTTTGCCAACGCCTTGGACAACGCCATCCAGGCTTGTCAGTCCGGCGGCGGAACGCCGTCCATCCGCATCACCGGAAAGCGGCAGGGGGATTTCTACATGCTGACCTTTGAGAACACTTGCTCCGACGGCCCCCTGCCCCCGGCGGGAACCGGGCTTTCCAATATCCGAGCGGCGGCGGAAAAATACCGCGGAGCGGTGCTGACGGAAAAGGCGGACGGACGTTTTTCTTTAAACGTGCTGCTGAACATTTCATGACGTTCAAACGGCATTTCAATTCGAACGTATTGAAACTCTCCTCCCGGTTTTGTAAACTGGTGAACGGTAAAAGCCGCTCCATCCGTCTGTTTACCAAAAAAATGTAAGGAGGAATGCTCCATGACGCCTGTTTCCGGCGTAAGCACCGGCGCTGTCCGGCCTTTAACGGCAGCGGAAAAAGGAAAGGAAGCTCTTGACGTCCGGCGGACCGGGGAAACCACCCAAAACCGAAAGCCCGCAACAGACGAATACGTACCGGAGGAAAAGCGGGAACCCTTTGGCCGCTACTGGCTGGGCAGGGACGAAGACGGCCGGCCTAAGATTTATTTTGACAATCCGGAGCGGACGGCGGAAAGTCCCAAACCGCCGGAGGACGCCCCCGGCGCGGAGAAGCCTGAGCCGGACAAGGGCCCGGAGGGTCCGGAAAAACCGGGCCGAAAAAAAGAGGAGCGCTGCGTCTGCAACACCGACCAGGTTGACCGCGAGATTGAACAGCTGAAAAGGAAGAAAGCGGAACTGGAACAGCGCGCCAGCGCCGAGACCGACGCGGCCAGGGTCAAGGACCTGGAGCGGCAGCTGGCGCAGACAGAACGGGAACTAAGCGAAAAGGACAACGACGCTTACCGAAAGCAGCACAGCACCTTCACGCCGCTCGCCTGATTTCCGCCCCGAGGCGCTGCGCGGCAGGACCCCTTCAGAATATGAAATCTCAAAAAGCGGCAGCGGCCCGGGAAACCCTCCAGTTTCCCGGGCCGCTGCCGAAGCCTTCGCCCCGCGCCATTCCCCGGCTCCGCGTTTCTCCGCAGAACCGTTCAACTCCCTCGCTCTCCCGTGTCCAGCCTGCAAAAGGCCTTCCGGGAATAGGCCGCCGTCAGCGCAGCCGCTGCCGCCGCCCCCAGCAGCACGGCCCAGGCGGGACGCCGCTCAAACAGCGCTCCATAGAGGGCCTGCCCCAGAGGCGACGCGCAGTTGGACACCGCCATGATGAAGGCCATCACCTTCCCCAGGAGCTCCGGCGGCGTCTGCCCCTGAACGGCGGCGCTGAGCACCACCACTAACATCGTGGACAGGATCATGATGGCAAAACTCATGGCCGTCACCCCCCAGTAGCCAACGGAGGCCGGGACTCCCGGCAGCAGAGCCAGACCCATGCCCGCCGCCGTCAGACTGGCGGCCAGCAGCAAAACGCCGCCCCGCCGGAGCCGCAGCCGTTTTCCCAGGCACGCCGCCAGAAGCCCGCCGGCCAGTCCCCCCAGACCCATGCCTCCCTGGGTGAGCCCCAGGCGGCCGTCGCTCATGCCCAGCACCTGAACCACCGCCACGGGAATGCCCACAATCAGCGCTGCGGACAGCACCAGGTTGAACAGCGCCAGCACCAGCACCACGGACAAAAACACCGGCCGCTCCCGGCGGATAAACCGCCAGCTCTCCCCCAGGTCCCGCCGCACCGTGGACAGCACGCCGCCCCCCGCGCCGAGGGGCCGGTGGGGAATGCGGATGAACAGCTCCATCACGGCGGAAAGGGCGAAGCACCCAATGCTGACCCACAGAATGGGCCGGATGCCAAACGCCCCGAAGAGCACGCCGCCAATCACCGGCCCCAGCAGGCCGGAGAGCGTATTGACCATGTTGATGACGGCGTTGGCCCCGGTCAATTGCTCCGGCCCCGCCAGAAGCGGAATGCTGGCCTGCACCGCCGGCTGATAGGCCCCCGCGATGCCGTACAGCAGCATGAGGCAGACGACCATCAGCGGCGCCAGCGGCACTTTCCCCAGCAGGAAGGTGAACGCCAGCATCAGCGCCGCTGTGAAAAAGTCCAGGGAAACCATGACATTCCGCTTGTTCACCCGGTCCGCCACCACGCCGCCCACGGGAGAACACAGCACGGCTGGAATGAACGCCGCCGCCCCCACCGCTCCAAACAGCTGGGCGGATCCGGTCTGCCGCAGCAGATAGAGGGGCAGGGCGAAGCGCAGGATGGCGCTGCCGAAGAGGGATATAATCTGCCCAATGACCACCAGGGTGAAGTCCCGGCGGAACAGAGACGTCTCGTTTGCTTTCATCATCATTCTCCTTTTATAAACCGACCGTCGGTTTTTATATGTTGAAAAAGAAACTGCCCGGCCGCGGCAGTTCCCTTTCCGACCTCTATTTCTCCAACGCGCGGGCCAGCTCCGCATAGCCCACCAGCGTGTTCAGAATCTCCTCGTCAATCAAGTCCGTGATGCCGAATCCCTCAAAGAGCTGGTTGTATATGGCGCACCGGGCCCGGATTTCCTCCGGCGTGGAGGCCTGGACAATGGGGTTGATCCAGACGTCTGACAGCATCATCATGGCCTCCGCCAGCTCTCGGGGATGCTCCGTATGAATCGAGCCGTCCGCCATGCCCTGGCGGATAATGGGCTCCACAAACTCCGGCACTACCTCCACAAAAATGCTCTGCATCTCCGTGGCCAGAAACTTGGCGTTGTCCAGAAGATACGGCATCATGCAGAACATCTTGGCCTGCCGCTCCGGATGGAGGGAGGTTTTGAAGATGGTCCGCAGCTTTTCCAGGCCGTTCAGCGCGCCGTCGTCCCGTACTTTGGAGAGAACCTCGGCGTTCCGCTGCCCGATGCGGTCACAGACGAAGTAAAAAATGTCCTCTTTCGACGTAAAATGATGGTAAATCGCGCCCTTGGACAGGCCGGTGGCGTCGATGATATTCTGAAGGGAGGTCTTGTCATAGCCCTTTTCAATAAACAGCCGCTCCGCCGTGTCCAGAATCTTCCGCACGGTTTCCTCCGGATATTTATTCCGCGCCACGAGGCCGCCCCTCCCCTCAAACAGACCATCAGTCTGTTTATATCATAGCACCGCCGCCCGCCGGTGTCAAGAGAAATTTCCGGCGCGGCAGACCAATGGAAAATTTCATCAGGCGTATTTTTGCACCAGAAGGGAAACCTTAGAGAAAACGTTCCCCTTTTCAGGGACGCCGGGCCGCCGCCGCCTCGGGGCGGCCCCGCCGGATTTCCGGATTCACTTGATTTGTTCACACTTTTCCTGTATGATGAAATATGAATAAATTTCCAGCAGAGACAAAGAAAGGAGCATCCCATGCCGTTTACATTTCAATTCGGCGGCTTTGACCCCGGCGCTTTCGGAGGCGGCTTTAACCCTGAGGGCTTTCAGGGCGGAGGCGCGAATCCCCGCCCCCGCAAGGCCCGCAAGCCCCGCCGCGCCATGGGCAGCGCGTTCAGCCGCACCCTGACCAACCTGGCGGTCACCCTGGTTTTCGGTCTGGTCTATTTCTATCTGGAGCTTCCCGCCCTGAACCTCCACGCCGAGGAGTTTTATGTCTTCGTCTTCCTCCTCTGCGCTGTGTACTGCGTCTGCGCCGTCTTCACCTCCGGCTTTCAGGGCGACGGCAGCATCAAGGGTTATTTCCATTTTGTGCGCAAGCAGTGCGCCGTTCCCTTCCTGGCGGTGGTGGTCCTGATCGTTATCCTGGCCCTGGGCGCTGTGGCCAGCTGGGTGGTACTGCGGGCGGGGAGCTATTCCAAGCTCCTCCCTATTCAGGCCGGGGACTTTACCGCCGAGGTGGAGGAAATTTCCTATGACCAGATTCCCATGCTGGACGCGGACTCCGCCACTCAGCTGGGCACCCGGAAACTGGGCGAGCTGGCGGACATGGTTTCCCAGTTTGAAATCCTGCCCACCTATACCCAGATCAACTACCAGGGCCGCCCGGTGCGGGTGACCTCCCTGCGCTATGGGGACCTCATCAAATGGTTCACCAACCGGGGAGACGGCCTTCCCGCCTATCTCATCATCGACATGGTGAGCCAGGAGGCGGAGGTGGTCCGCTTGTCGGAAGGCATGAAATACACCACCGCCGAGCATTTCGGGCGAAACCTCTACCGGCACCTCCGCTTCAACTATCCCACCATGATGTTCGACGATCCTGTCTTTGAGATTGACGAGGAGGGGACCCCCTTCTGGGTGTGCTCCCGGATCGTGCGGACCATCGGTCTCTTCGGCGGCGTGGACGTCAAGGGCGCCGTGCTGGTGAACGCCGTCACCGGCGAGAGCCAGATCGGAAGAGCGTCGTGTAGGGAAAGAGTGTGTCAGTACGTGTAGATCT
>NZ_CAJTUX010000048.1 GCF_910579365.1 uncultured Oscillibacter sp. | reverse complement strand
AATCGGGCGATCCAAAACCGGCTGGACAGCGTGGTGGGGCCGGAGAACTGGTACAACGATTTCAAGCCCTGGCACGCCGCCGGGAAAAAGGAGGCCCAGATCTGCGGCATCTCGATCTACTTCGAGGGCCGGGGCTTCATCACCAAATGGGACGGCGCGGAGGATTCGGACGTCGAACCCATCAAGGGCGGCCTCAGCGACAGTATGAAGCGGGCCGCTGTCCAGTGGGGCATTGGCCGGGTTCTTTACAACATGGATACGGTTTTCGTGGACGTGGAGCAGCGGGGCAAGAGCTGGGTCATCAAAAAAGGAGTCCGGGCCAAGCTGGACAAGGCGTATCTGGATATGCTGAAAGCCTTGAAGCTGGAACCCGCCCCCGCAGGGGGACTCCAGTCTTTGATCTCCGGCGGCGATGTGGAACCGGACGATACGCCCAAGAGGGCTGGAACTCCGGCAATTCCGCCCAAGGATGGCGGCGCCGCGGAACAGGCGGCGGAGAGTGCCTCGCATCAGGGGACGCAAGCCGCCCCGGCACAGCCCGGCTACGCCTATATCGTCACTGCCAGCAGTACGCAAAAGGGCATGAAAACGACCAGCGTGTCGCTGCGTCTGAGAGGCGCGGACGGCAAAGAGATCACCGCCTTTGCCCAGGGTGAACACCCTATGCTGGTTCCCGGGGCCATGCTGGCTTCCGCCAAGCTGACCACCAGGAAGCAGGACGCGGTGGTGTACTACGTCCTGGAGTCCTACCAAATCGCGGAGCCCCAGGGGCAGGCCGCATAGAAAGGATTTTTACATGGAAAAGATCAAGTCTTTTCAAATCACCGGCATGACCATCTCCGGCTTCAAGTCCTATCAGGAGCCCACAGAATTAACCTTTGGAAATCCTACCATTATCACCGGCGGCAATGGCCGGGGGAAAACCAGCGTGGCGGACGCCATCGCCTTCGCGGTCACGGGGCTTCCGTTCTTCGGAGAGCGGGGCATTGACCGGCTGCACAACGAGGAGAACCCGGACGTGTACATCGCCATGCGCTTTGTGGACGATACCGGCAGGGCCCATGAACTGGTCTGCACCCGGCAGAAAAACCGCATGTGCATTACTTACGACGGCGGCGAGGTTCGCCAGCTGGACCTGAAGGACCTCTTCGGAGAGTCGGACGTGTTCTTGTCCATTCTGAACCCCCTCTATTTCATTGAGGAATTGGGGAACGAGGGGAAGAACCTTCTGGGGATGTACCTGCCGGAGCTGCCGCCGGAGAAGGTCCTGGAGCAGCTGCCCCCGGACCTGGCCCTGGCGCTGAAGGAGGAGCCGCTTCTCTCCCCGGAAACTTACCTGAAGAATAAGCGGGCGGACATTCGCAATCTGGAGGAGAGCATCCTCTACATGCGGGGCCAGCGCGATCAGGCGGAGGCCCAGGGCAAGGCCCGGCTCCAAATGGCGGAATCCGCCGCCCAGAAGCAGACGGCGCTCCAGGAAGAGCTGACCGCCCTGGAGGAAAAGCAGTTTGCCGGGCTGGATATTCCCGCCATTCGAGACCAGCTGGTGGACCTTAGCGCCCGCTACGAGGAGGCCCTTCGGGACAGCGGCGGGGAGGAACAGGACCGGCTCTCCGAACTTCGGGCGAAAATCGCCAAAAGACAGGCGGAGCAGTACCAGTCCAAGTACGCCCAGCCTTTGGCGGAGACTGCCGCCCAGGTGAAAAATCTGGGGCTGCGCTACCAGCAGGAGGGACGGAACTATCAGTTCCTCTCCGCTGGAAACCCCTGCCCCACCTGCCATCGTTCCATTCCGGCGAATATTTTGCCGGAGGTACAGGCGGAGATCAAAAAGTCCGCCGCCGCCATTCTCGCCGAAGGCAAGTCGTTGCAGGCCCAGCTCCAGGACATTCAGGATGTGGACAAGAAGGCCGCCGATACCTTTGAGCAGTTCAAGGCCGATGATCTGGCGAAATGGGGCCAGGAGGTTTCGGAGCTGGAGAACCGGCGTCAGGCCCTGGCGGGGGCCGTCCCCCAGGAGGCGGCCGATCTGCGGCGTCAGATTGAAACGCTGAACGCCTCTATTGAGTATGGCAATCTGAGCCAGGAGGAGTTCGACCGTCTGACGGAATGCCGGGAGGCGCTTCGCCAGTGTTCCGCCGAGCTGTCCGCCGCAGAAAAGGCCGCCGGACAGCCGCCGGAGGATATCGACGGGCAGATCGAGCAGGCGAACCAGAAAATCACGGCTCTGAAAAAGCAGATATCCAATGCGGCGCAGTACGTTGTCAAGCGGGCGGAGCTGCTGTTCTCCAGCTTGAAAATGAACCGGGTGGAGATCTTCCTCTACGATGTGGTGAAGACCACCGGGGAGGTCAAGGACGTGTTCAAGTTCACCTACGCCGGGCGGCGCTATGACCGGCTATCCCTGTCCGAGAAGATTCGGGCGGGCATGGAGGTCTCCGAGCTGATGAAGCGCCTCACCGGGCGGAACTATCCGGTCTTTGTGGACAACATGGAGTCCGTGGACGATCTCGCCAATGTCAGGCCCTCGGGCCAGGTAATCATGGCGAAGTGCGTGCGCGGCGCGGAGCTCTCCGTCCAACCCATGAATGTTCCCCCGGCGGCGGGGCAGAAAGCCGCGTGATTGATCTGATTTAGAGGGGTAGGTGTACCGCTTGGTCTATGAGAAAATCCCTATCGTGGAAACGGCCCGGCGGTGCGGGCTGGTCCTCGACTCCCGGACGCTTGGGTGTCTGGAGGTCGAGGCCAGCTGCCCCTTCTGCCACGACCACGGGCCGGGAAAATACCACCTCAGCCTCAATACCAACACAGATCAATACCGCTGCAACCTCTGCGGGGCCCATGGGAACAGCGTTTCCCTGTACGCCCGACTCAAGGGCATGAGCAACAAGGAGGCTTTCCGAGAGCTGTCTAAGGAGGTAAAAACGTATCCCTTCCCTCAGCAGCCGGAGCCTCGAAATACAGAGCGGCAGCCGCTTCCCCTAGAACAGCGCCACGCCGCCTATACGGATATGCTGGAGCACCTGACGCTTCTGGGCAGGCACAGAGACAACCTGCTTGGCCGGGGTTTTTCCCCGGAGCGTATCCAGGAAAACCAGTACCGCAGTATGCCGGAGACAGACCGGAGCCGGAGGCTTCTTGCCGCTCTGCTCCGGGCCAGCGGCCATGATCTGCTGGGCCTTCCGGGCTTTCGTACATACTACGGCGAGTGGACTGTCAGCGGGCCTAATGGCTTTCTGATTCCCGTCCGAAATAAGGACGGGCTGATCCAGGGGCTCAAAATACGGCTGGACGACGCGGATTCTCCGAACCGCAAATACCGCTGGTTCTCCAGCTGGGGCCTGCCGGACGGGACCCGCAGCTATTCCTGGATTCATGTCACCGGAAATACCGCCAGTAAGCGGGCCTTCATCACGGAGGGACCGCTGAAGGGCGACGCCGCCAGCTTCCTGGCCAACGACGCACTCTTTGTCTGTGTCGGCGGCGTCAATGCCATCCACGGACTGAAGGACACCCTGGCGGACCTGAAGGTCCGGGAGGTGGTGGAGGCCATGGACATGGACCAGATGACGAATGAGAATGTGCGCAGAGTCGTTCTAGAAATGCGCCGGGAGGTGCAGACCATTCCCGGCGTCAAATATTTTAAGTACACATGGAATCCGGCTTACAAGGGGGTAGACGATTATCTCCTGAGCCGGAGAGTGGCAGAAATGTAAATGAGGTGAAATATGAACAGTAAATGCAAGACCTGTGCGCTTCAGAACCCCCCATGGTGCAAGGGCTGTGAGTGGAAGTTCCCCGGCCTGGAGCAGTTCGACTTCTATCAGGAGCGGAAAGAAATGAAGGAGGAACAGCATGGATAATATTTTTAATATGCGGGACTTTATCGGTGCGGCCGAGGGCGACAAGGACCACATGCTGGGGAAGTTTCTCTACTTCTCCCTGGCGAATCTCCTGGTGGAGAAGGACGCCCTGGCCAAGCTCTGCGAGGACCTGGACATCCCTTACTCCGGCGGCAAGCGGCTGTCTGTCTCGGACGCCTTCCGCTCTGCCACCGGCGATATCCAGGAACGCATCCCCGTCACCCGGATGGGAGAGTCCCACATCTATCTGGCTTACTGCCGGGACAACAAGCGCACGTCTGATATCCTCTCCCGGGAGCTGGTAAAGGAGACCTTGAACCAGCGGACGAACCAGTATGAGAAGCTGGCAAACATCAGTTATGACAAGCGGGACGGCTCGTTCCGCTGTGAGAATCTGGTGCTGGACGACGTGGTGGACGTGCGGAAATGCTGCCGCCAGGCGGAGGAGCTGTTTGAGCTCTACCAGCGATGTGCCAACCGCAAGCAGGTGGAGGGCATCTGCGCCAATTTCCTGCGGTCCATCGAGGCCACCAAGCTCAGCATCAACGGCTATCTCTACTTCGTCCCCCGGACCTTCATAGAGAAGGTGGACACTTTCGAGGAGTTCATCGGCCTTTTGAGCGGCTTGAACCAAAAGGAAGCCCCGCTGATGGTCAACTCCTTCTACATCATTGACGATGAAAAACAGCGGGGCAAGATGACCGAGGAGTTCTACGCGGCGGTGAGGAAGGAGATCGCCGAGTATCAGGAGCGGGCAGACTACTTTATTCAGCCCGGGTGCCAGAGCCCGGCTGTGCTGGAGCGCTGGGCCTTGAAGATCCAGGGCTTGGAGGAGCGCAAGCGGCATTATGAGCAGGTACTCCGGCGGGAACTGGACGGGCTGGACGACGAGTTCGGCACGCTGAAATTCATGGGCCAGGAACTTCAGAATCGGGCAAAGGACATTCGATTTCAAAAGGCGGCGTAATTAAACCGGGAGGCGGGGAGAAGAAATTCTCTCCGCCTTTTCCTTTTGGATAAAAGAAAGACGAACGCCCCAAAAGGAGCGCCCGCCGTTCATTTCTCAAGCCGGAATTTCAGAAGCAGGTACGGCTCGATCTCTAGCACCGCCGCGATGTTGAACAGCAGCTCCAGGGACACGCCCCGGTCCATGCCCGGCGCCTCCACGGAGGCCAGATGCTGGCGGCTGATGCCCAGGCGTTCCGCCATCTGCTCCTGGGAATAGCCCTTTTTCTTCCGGTAGTATCCTATCGCGTAGGATAGGTTCTCTTTTCGCTCCACATTGTCAAACTGCACCATGCCGCCACCTGCCTTTTTAAGGTTATTTTATCGAAATATGACGGACATGGAAATAATATGTAGTACGCTGTTGACGTGTTATAAGCGGCAATATATAATTAAAATGCGGTTATGAAGTGCAAAAGAAAAAGCAGACGCTTTTTAAGCGTCTGTCCGTTTTTCAGATTGGAGGCGGTTAATGAAGCCAATCAACATAATCAGATCGTCTTCGCTCAGCCTCCGCATCCCCTCCATGGCCCGGTGGAGGAGCTGCGGATTGACGGCTTCGGAATCAAAGAACTGCAAAGGAGTCATTTCAAAGTAGTCGCAGATCCGCAGGAATTGCGCCATGGAGGGCAGGGCCTTGCCAGAGGAAATGGCTTGGATGTAGCCCTTGTTTTGGCCCAGGTCTGTACTCATTTGGTACTCGGAGACATTTTTCTTCAAGCGCAGCTCGGTAATGCGGTCCCGGATGTATTTTGCGTCCATACTGCTCACCTCTGCTTATAGCATAACAGAGTTAGGTTGTGGATATTCCGTAACATATATGCTAATATCTTAAATATAATCCAGAAAATGACGTATTAAATAAACTGTTCACATTTTATATCTACAACAGGAGGTTAATTATCATATGGAACTGCATACCTGTGCCGTCACCGGCCATAGGCCGACTCGGTTCAAATGGAAGTACAACGAGAACAACAATGGCTGCAAGCGTCTGAAGAAACGGATGCACGATCAATTTATCGTGCTCTATGAGAAAGGAGTCCGCCGCTTTCTGGTAGGTGGGGGCCTTGGCGTAGATCAATGGGCCGGAGAAATCATACTCCGGCTGAAGGAGCAGCCGGAGTATAGTGATATTGAATTGGTAGTTGTGCTGCCCTTTCCTGGACATGATGAACAATGGGACACCCGGAGCCGGGAGCGGCTGGCGTTCCTGATCCGACACAGTGCGGAGTGTATCACCGTAGGAAAGGGTGCCGGGCGTGAAAATTATGTTCAGAGGAACTGCTACATGGCAGACCATGCGGACTGTCTGCTGGCGGTATATGACGGGGAGCGGAATCCGCGATCAGGGACCATGCAAACGGTAAACTATGCAAGTTCAAAAATGCCTATCGTCCTGATCCATCCTGATACAGCTGCTGTATCTTTTTCTGGACAAATGATGGGTGTTCGATAAAATGGAAACAGTATGCTAACGATTCATAGTCTCTTGCCTTTTACCGACGATAAAATATAATAAAACAAATATGGTATATGGCTCTGTTTGCCTATATAGAGCTTGTAACGATACTGGGCAGCCGGTTTTTATATCCCGCTCAATTTAGCACCGGCGTTATAAAACTGGTGATTGCCATGTTCACAAAATTCGGGACTTTGTCTTTTGTATCCTTCCTTCCCCTGCTCTGGGTAACGGTACTGCAAAGAAAGCTGTTCTATCCCTCTGCTTTGGCGGCACTCGGTTTTTCCGCTATACTGCTTGGGAGATTTAATATCTCCACGGAAATGCTTCCGCTCGCCAGCCTCATGCCCTGGACGGCCGTGTCTCTGGTGTCGGTTTATCAGGTGGAGGGGCCCTATACTGCAATTGGGATGGTTTCCATTGCGCTGACTGGCATTTTCGGCGTTCAATCAGCGTTGCGGGCCATTGATAAACAGGACCTGTAGAATATGGAACAGCGCTTTTGCCGGAGGGAAAAAGAAAGCCCACAGGAATCAAAAAATTCCGTGGGCTTTCGTAACGCGGGAGACCTGTACATTCCGCTAAAATAGCGCAGGCTTAAGAATCCTCTGCCATCAGGAGCCTGTCTCCTCATACAGCTCCGGCCGGGAGAGATAGTGGTCGATCAGCGCCACCGCACCGCCCAGGGCGTCCAGCTCTGTCAGGGACCGGGTGTCGTAGGCGATCTCCATGGGCTGGCTCAGGGACAAGTAGCGGAAGGAGGAGAGCTGCTGGCGTATCCGCTGGTCAAAATACTCGTCCGCCACGGCGTAGTCCCCCACGAAGACTACCTTCTCCGGGCTGAACACCAGCGACACATTCCGCAAAAGGGCGGCGAACCGATCCGCCATATAGGCCACGTATTTCCGGGCGTAGGCATCCTCCTGCCGGGAGGAGGCGAAGAGGTGCCGCAGCTCCACCGCCTCCGCCGGAAGGCGGGACAGGGGAGAGCCCTCCGGCGGAGGGTCCCCGGCGATCATCTTCCGCACCCGGGCAACGGACACCAGCCGTTCTGCGCAGCCCCGGCTGCCGCAGCTGCAAAGCTCCGGGTCGTTCTGGTCCAGGATCATATGGCCGATCTCGCCCACCAGGGAGTTCCGCCCGTTCAGAATGCGCCCGTCCTGAATCAGCGCCCCGGAGAGTCCCCAGGAGGTGAACAGAACCAGAATGGACCGGTTTGGGTCCTCCTGCTCGTTGAGTATGGCCCGGCTGATGGATTTTCCGGCGTTCTCCTCGGAGAGCGCCGGGCCGGGACCGAAGATGCCCCGGAGATAATCGCCAATTGGAACGTTCGCCCCCCAGTTGGGCGTGTGGACGCTGTATTTCAGCGTCAGATGGTCATAGTCCACGATGCCGGAGGAGGACAGGCTGACGCCATACAGCTCCTCCCGGTCGACCCCGGCCCGGGCCAGCAGCGCCAGGGCGCTGTTCTCGATGATGCGGAACGCCTCCTCGGGCGCGTCCGGGATGATCCAGGCCAGATGGGAGCTGTCTACCTTGTTCATGCGCATGTCGAACAGCGTCAGGCCCAGGTCCTCCGGCCACATGCGGATAGTCAGCAGGTACTTCCCGCAGGAAAAGCGGAAGTACTCCGGCTTCTTCCCCCCCAGCTCCGTGGAATCCCCTTTGCCGGAGCTGGCCAGAATCCCCTTTCCGCAAAAAAACTGGATGGCCTTCATCACCGTCAGTTTGCTGATGCCAGTGCGGGCCACCACGTCCGCCACCGAGTGGGACCGGTTGTCCCGGAAGCAGGAGAGCACCATTTTCCGGTTTTGTATCTTTAAATTCGAGGGCAGCGCGGGGACAGGTTCGCCTCCGCGCTCCTTCGTTCTCTGGGCAGCCGCCTTCTCCATAGTTGCCCCTCCTTGTTGACTTGGTTCGATTATAACACAGCCTAATTTCAATTTCAACACGGGGATAGATAGGTTATATTATTGCCAAACCAAAGAGCCCTCCAGTGGCGGAGCCAGGAAAAACTATCATCTCCTACAAAATAACAGTCATCTCCAGGGCGTTCTGTACAAAATTTGGCGGATTGCTATGGTTTCTGTTGACATTTTTCTGAGCGTCTATTACACTAGGAGCAAGGTCGGGCGGTAAATTTTTTAACCTAAGTTAGTAAATTTAATCGCCTAACATACCAAAATTTTTGATTGGAGGAAAAGGTACATGAAAAAGAAAGTCTCTGCGCTCCTTCTGGCAGCCGTGATGCTGCTCTCCCTGGCCGCCTGCGGCGGCGGCTCCGGTTCCGGCTCTGGTGACGGCGGCTCTGGTGACGGCGGCTCTGGCGGGAGCTCCGCCAGCGGCAAGACCGTGCTGAATCTCTGGGCTTTCACCGACGAGGTGCCCAAGATGGTCGACAAGTTCCTGGCCAGCCGTCCGGACTTTGCCGAAAAGTATGAGGTCAAGACCACCGTCATCGCCACCACCGACGGCGCCTACCAGCCCGCCCTGGACCAGGCCCTGGCCGGCGGCGGCTCCGACGCCCCGGATATGTACTGCGCCGAGGCCGCGTTCGTCATGAAGTACACCCAGGGCGACGCCGCCCACTATGCCGCCCCCTATGAGGACCTGGGCATTGACGTGGCCGGGGATATCCAGGCCGCCGACATCGCCCAGTACTCCGTGGACATCGGCACCCGGCCCGACGACGGCAAGGTGGTGGGCCTGGGCTATCAGGCCACCGGCGGCGCGTTCATCTACCGCCGCTCCATTGCCAAGGAGGTCTTCGGCACCGACGACCCCGACGCCATCGGGGCGGCTATCGGCGCGGGCTCCAATGGCTGGGATAAATTCTACGAGGCCGCCGAGACCCTCAAGGGCAAGGGCTATGGCATCATCTCCGGCGACGGCGACCTGTGGCACGCCGTGGAAAACAGCTCCCAGCAGGGCTGGATCGTGGACGGCAAGCTGAACATCGACCCCAAGCGGGAGGAATTCCTGGACCTGTCCAAGGAGCTCAAGGACAACAACTACCACAATGACACCCAGGACTGGCAGGACGCCTGGTTCGCCGACATGAAGGGCGAAGGGGACAAGGGCATCTTCGGCTTCTTCGGCCCCGCCTGGCTCATCAACTACACCATCGCCCCCAACTGCGGCGGCTCCGCCGTGGGCGAGGGTACATACGGCGACTGGGCGGTCTGCGCGCCTCCCGTGGGCTTCTTCTGGGGCGGCACCTGGCTGATGGCCAGCAACAGCTCCGCCAACAAAGAGGCCGTGGGCGAGATCATCCGCTGGATCACCCTGGACTGCTCCGAGACCGGCCTCCAGTACATGTGGGCCAACGGAACGCTGAACGGCGAGGGCGGCACCAAGGACTGCGTGGCCTCCGGCACGGTCATGGAAATGAGCGACGGCTCCCTGGACTTCCTGGGCGGACAGAACATGTTCGACGCCTTTGTCCCCGCCAACCAGTACGCCAACGGAAAATGCCTGACCCAGTACGATGAAACCATCAACACCAAGTGGCGGGATCAGGTCCGGCAGTATACCTCCGGCACCAAGACCCGGGATCAGGCCATCAAAGACTTCAAGCAGGACGTGGCCGACAACCTGGATGTGACGGTGGATCTGGGCTAAGCCGATTTCTGGGCCAGTGGCCCAGACCATCTCGGGGCGGGCTCCGAGATGATGAGAGACTGCTTCCAGGCGAAAGGGGCCCGGAACGGGCCCCTTTCGCTCCGTTCTTCCTCTCCGGCCATGCCCGGCCAATCTGATTTCAAGGAGCTGAGATTTCATGAAGCAGCGAAAAGGCTTCAGCTACGCGAGGTACGGCTATTTGTTCAGCCTGCCCTTCATTGTGGCCTTCTGCGTTTTCTCCCTGTATCCCACCATTTACACCGCCCTCCTGGGCTTCACGGACTGCAAGGGCCTGGGAAACACGACCTGGCACTTCCTGACGGACGAGCCGTTCAAGAACTTTGTCAGCGTCCTTCAAAACCCCTCTTTTATTAAATCCCTGGGCAACACCGTGAAGCTCTGGATCATGAACTTTATCCCCCAGATTACCTTGGCCCTGCTGCTGACGGCCTGGTTCACCAGCCACCGCCACAAGCTGGCCGGTCAGGGCTTCTTCAAGGTCGTTTTCTATATGCCCAACATCATCACGGCGGCCTCCGTGGCCATTTTGTTCAACGCCCTCTTCGGCTATCCCACCGGCCCGGTGAACGATCTGCTTATGACCACGGGCGTGCTGAACACGCCCTTCAACTTCTCCATCAATGCGACGGCGGCCCAGCTCATCGTGGCCTTCATCCAGTTCTGGATGTGGTACGGCTACACCATGATTATCCTGATCTCCGGCGTCCTGGGCATCAGCCCTGAGATTTACGAGGCGGCGGAGATCGACGGGGCCAACGACGTGCAGCTGTTCTTCCAGATCACCATTCCCAACCTGAAAACCATCCTGCTCTACACCCTGATCACCAGCATGATCGGCGGACTGAACATGTACGACATTCCCAAGCTGTTCCTGCTGGGCGGGCCGGACAACGCGACCCTGACCACCAGCGTGTTTATTTACAACCAGGCGTTCAGCGGGAGCTATCTCTACAACCGGGCCGCCGCGGCCAGCATGATTATGTTCCTCATCATCGCGGTGTTTTCCGGCGTGATCTTCCTGCTGATGCGGGACAAGGACGAGGGGAGGTAACCGGACATGAAACACGCGAAACACTCCAACGGCACGGCCTTTAAAATTGTGGCCTATACCGTGTGCATCCTGCTGACCATCCTCAGCCTGATGCCCTTTGTCATCATGCTCGTCAACTCCACCCGCAGCACCTATGAGATTCAGCAGCACGCCATCTCCCTGGTGCCCTCCACCTACCTGATGAGCAACCTGAGCGTGCTGCTGGGCAAGACCTTCAATCCCATCCGGGGCTTCATGAACTCCATGATCATTTCCGTGGGCTCCACGGCCTGCACGGTGTATTTCTCCGCCCTCACCGCCTATGCCCTGGTGGCCTACCAGTGGAAGGGGCGCAAGACCTTTTTCACCGTCATCATGTGCGTGATGATGATTCCCGCCCAGGTCACCAGCATCGGCTTCTACCAGTTCATGTACCAGATCCACATGACCAACAACTTCCTGGCGCTGATCCTCCCCTCCATTGCCGCTCCGGCCACGGTGTTCTTCATGCGGCAGTTCATGCTGTCCTCTTTGCCTCTGGAGCTGCTGGACTCGGCCCGGATCGACGGCTCCGGGGAATTCAACACCTTCAACCGCATCGCGCTGCCCATCATGAAGCCGGCCATGGCCACCCAGGCCATCTTCTGCTTCGTCTCCAGCTGGAACAGCCTCTTCCTGCCCACTATCCTGCTGACGGACAACAGTAAATACACCATGCCGATCATGGTGGGCCTCCTTCGGGGCGATATTTATAAGACGGAGCACGGCGCGATCTATTTGGGCCTGACCCTGACAATCCTGCCCCTGTTCATCGTGTACTTCGCCCTGTCCAAGTACATCATCGCCGGCGTGGCCCTGGGCGGCGTGAAGGGCTGAGCCTATGGCGGACACGCGTAAGGCCGGGCCGGAGGAGGGAAGCCCCCTCCGGGCCTCCCTGGGCCAGGTCCTCCGCACCCTGGGGGACCTGATTGTCCTCAACTGGCTCTGCGTCCTCTGCGCCCTGCCGGTGGTTACCGCCGGGCCTGCCCTGTGCGCGCTGTACTATGTCACATTGAAGCTGGTCCGGGGGGAGGAGGTCCGCACCCTGCGGGGCTTTCTGGACGCCTTCCGGGCCAACCTCAAGCGGGGCGCGGCCCTGGGCCTGCTGGTGCTGGCCCTGGGGGTTGTGGCGGCGGGGGACGCCTTTTTTGCCCTCCGGCAGGAGGGGGCCCTCCGGGTGCTGTTCCTGACCGTCGCCACCGTTGTGGCAGTGATCGCCCTGACCCTGCTGTGCTATGTGTTCCCCCTCCAGGCCAGGTTTCAGAACACCTGGAAGGGCCAGGTGAAAAACGCCTTTGCCCTGGCCTTCTGCTCCCCGGGGCGGACGCTGCTGCTGTGGCTGATCGCCCTTTTGCCCGTCGCCGTCCCGCTGTTTCTGCCCCTGGCGGTCTTGCGGATGCTGGGCTTTGTGTATTTCATCGCGGGGGCCTCCGGCCCGGCGTGGCTGGCCTCCCGGGTGCTGTGGAGAATCTTCCGCCGGGTGCTCCCGGCGGAGGACGAAGAACCAAACTGAACCCAAAGGAGAATTGCTTATGGATCGAGAAACCGCGCGGCGGCGGGCCAGGGCTCTGGTGGCGCAGATGAGCCTGGAGGAAAAGGCCGGCCAGCTGAGCTATAGCGCGCCGCCTATTCCCCGCCTGGGGGTCCCCGCCTACAACTGGTGGAACGAGGCCCTTCACGGCGTGGCCCGGGCGGGCACCGCCACCAGCTTCCCCCAGGCCATCGGCCTGGCGGCCATGTTTGACGAGGAGCTTTTGGAAAAGCTGGGGGACGTGGCCGCCACCGAGGGCCGGGCCAAGTACAACGCCCTTTCCGCCCAGGACGACCGGGACATTTACAAGGGCCTGACCTTCTGGTCCCCCAACGTCAACATCTTCCGGGACCCCCGCTGGGGCCGGGGGCATGAGACCTACGGCGAGGACCCCTGCCTCACGTCCCGGCTGGGCAAGGCCTACGTCCGGGGTCTCCAGGGCAGCGGCGAAACCATGAAATCCGCCGCCTGCGCCAAGCACTTTGCCGTCCACAGCGGGCCGGAGAGCCTGCGGCACAAGTTCAACGCCGTGGCCTCCCCCAAGGACATGGAGGAGACCTATCTCCCCGCCTTCGAGGCCTGTGTCAAGGACGCCGGGGTGGAGGCCGTCATGGGGGCCTACAACCGTACCAACGGCGAGCCCTGCTGCGGCAGCGAGACGCTGCTGAAAGACATCCTCCGGGGCCGCTGGGGCTTCCAGGGCCATGTGGTCTCCGACTGCTGGGCCATCCGGGATTTCCACACCGGACATATGGTCACGGAGAACACCGCCCAGTCCGTAGCCCTGGCGCTGAAAAACGGCTGTGACCTGAACTGCGGCGACTGCTACCGCTGTTTGCTCCTGGCCCTGCGGGAGGGGCTGATCTCCGAGGAGGATATTACAATTGCCGCCGAGCGGCTCTTTACCACCCGGTATCTCCTGGGCGTTCTGGGGGAGGGGAGCGAGTACGACTCCATCCCCTATGAGGCGGTGGAGTGCCCGGAGCATTTGGCCCTGGCCCACAAGGCTGCCCTGGAGTCCTGCGTACTGCTGAAAAACAGCGGACTTTTGCCCCTGAACCCGGAGACCGTGGGCACCGTCGGGGTCATCGGTCCCAACGCCAACAGCCGGGCGGCTCTGGTGGGGAACTACCACGGCACCGCCTCCCGCTATGTCACCGTCTTGGAGGGCATCCAGGACGCCATGGAGGGCCGCGGCCGGGTGCTGTACGCCGAGGGCTGCCACCTCTGGCGGGACCGGGTGGAGCCCCTGGCCCAGGCCAGCGACCGCATGACGGAGGCCATGGCGGTGGTGAAGCGCAGCGACGTGGTGGTCCTGGTCCTGGGCCTGGACGAGACTCTGGAGGGCGAACAGCCCGACGAGGGCAACGCCGCCGGGTCCGGGGACAAGGAGGATCTTCTTCTGCCCTCGCCCCAGCGGATGCTGCTGCGGCATGTGTTGGCGGCGGGGAAGCCCACGCTGGTGGTCCTTTTGGCGGGAAGCGCCATCGACCTCAGCGAGGCCGAGACCCAAGCGGACGCCATTCTCCTGGGCTGGTATCCCGGCGCCGGGGGAGGCCGGGCCATTGCGGACCTGATTTTCGGCAAAGCGTCTCCCTCCGGCAAGCTGCCCGTGACCTTCTACCGGGACGGAGCCCTGGAGGAGCTGCCCGCCTTTACCGATTACGCCATGACCAACCGGACCTACCGCTACTACCGGGGTGAGCCCCTGTATCCCTTCGGCTACGGCCTGACCTACGGCGACGCGGCGGTCACCGCCGTCACCGCCGGAGAGGCCTCCGCCCGGGTCACAGTGGAGAACCGGGGTGGGCGGGCCGCCCAGGAGGTGGTGCAGCTCTATTTGAAGGACGAGGCGTCCCCCGACGCGCCGCCCAATCCCATCCTCTGCGGCTTCCGGCGGATCGAGCTGGGGGCGGGGGAGACGAAGACAGTGGACATTCCCATAGAGCCCTCGGCCCTCACCGTGGTCAACGACGCTGGAGAGCGGATTCCCGGCAGCGGGGCCTGGACCCTCTATGCGGGCCTGGGCCAGCCGGACGCCCGCACCGCCCGGCTGACGGGAAAGACCGCGGTCAGCACTTCTATCCGCCGGACATAAGGAGAAACGACATGCTGTATATTGGAATCGATCTGGGCACCTCCGCCGTGAAGCTGCTGCTGATGGACGAGGAGGGACAAATCCAAAACATCGTCTCCCGGGAATACCCGCTGTCTTTTCCCAAGCCTGGCTGGGCCGAGCAGAACCCGGCGGACTGGCTGGAAGCGGTGGTGACTGGCATCCGGGAGTTGACGGCGGACTGCGATAAGACCCGGATTGCGGCCATCGGCTGCGGCGGGCAGATGCACGGGCTGGTGGCCCTGGACGGGGAGGACCGGGTCCTCCGCCCCGCCATTCTCTGGAACGACGGCCGCACCGCCGAGGAAGTAGAATACCTTAACGAAACCGTTGGCCGGGAAAAAATCAGCCGGTATACCGCCAACATCGCCTTCGCGGGCTTCACGGCCCCTAAGCTCCTCTGGATGCGGAAGAACGAGCCGGAGCTGTTCGCCAGAATCGACAAGGTGATGCTGCCGAAGGACTACATCAACTACTGCCTCACCGGCGTCCACTGCACCGACGTCTCCGACGCCTCGGGGATGCTCCTCTTCGACGTGGAGCACAAGCGCTGGAGCCCGGAGATGCTGGAGCTGTGCGGTCTGCGGGAGTCCCAGATGGCGAAGGCCTTCGAGAGCTATGAGGCCGTGGGCACCCTCAAGCCGGACATGGCGAGGGCCCTGGACCTGGCGGAAACGACGGTGGTCTGCGCCGGGGCGGGAGACAACGCCGCAGCAGCAGTGGGCACGGGCACCGTGGGGGACGGGGGCTGCAACATCAGCCTGGGCACCTCCGGGACCATCTTCATCTCCAGCAAAACCTTCGGCGTGGACCCCAACAACGCCCTCCACTCCTTCGCCCACGCCGACGGCGGATACCACCTGATGGGCTGCATGCTCTCCGCCGCCAGCTGCAACAAGTGGTGGATGGAGGATATTTTAACGACCCAGGACTACGCCGGGGAACAGGCGGCGATTACCCCGGAAAAGCTGGGTCGGAACCATGTGTTTTTCCTCCCCTACCTCATGGGGGAGCGCAGCCCCATCAACGACACCGGCGCCCGGGGCTGCTTGATTGGCATGACTATGGATACCACCCGGGCGGACCTGCTCCAGGCGGTGCTGGAGGGCGTGGCCTTCGCCATCCGGGACAGCTTTGAGGTGGCCCGGAGTCTGGGCGTGGAGATTCCCCGCTCCAACATCTGCGGCGGGGGCAGCAAGTCCGGGCTCTGGCGGACCATCATGGCCAATGTCCTGGGCATCCCCCTGGACATCGTGGCCACGGAGCAGGGGCCTGGCTACGGCGGGGCCATGCTGGCCATGGTGGCGGCGGGGCGGTTCCCCACCGTCCAGGCGGCGGCGGACGCCCTGGTGCGCGTTGCCGGCACCGTGGAGCCGGAGGCTGGACTGACCGCCCTCTATGAGGAGCGGTACCGGCAGTTCCAAAAAATCTACCCCGCCTGCAAGGCGCTGTTCCCCCAGCTTCTTTAAAGGAGAAAACCCATGAAGATTGAATCTGTTTACAGTCCTGCC
The DNA here is from genome assembly GCF_910579365.1 of uncultured Oscillibacter sp. GTDB lineage: Bacteria > Bacillota > Clostridia > Oscillospirales > Oscillospiraceae > Oscillibacter. Next base: position 4,907 of record NZ_CAJTUX010000048.1, on the reverse strand, counting down.
TTCCGGGCCTACGGCCAGGTGCTCACCGGCTATGACACGGCGGAGCTGCTCCGGGCTATGGAAAACATTCCTCTGCCGGAGGAGGGCACGGCCTATGAGCCGTCCATCGCCTCTTTGGAGCAGAGCGCCCTCTTCGGCCAGCTGCGGGACCACGCCTACGGCGGGATGCCGGTACAAATCGGCATGTGCTGGGGCCGCAATACCAGGCTCAACTGCCTGGAGTACCATCGGGACAGCGAGGTCAACATCGGAGCGTCGGACTTCATTCTCCTGCTGGCGAAACAGGAGGAAACGGTGGACGGCCGGCTGGATACCGCCTGTGTCCGGGCCTTCCGGGTCCCCGCCGGGGCGGTGGTGGAGGTCTACGCCACGACGCTGCACTACGCCCCCTGCCATGTGGATGGGGCAAAGGGGTTCCGGGTGGCGGTGGCGCTGCCCAAGGGCACCAACGAGGCCAAGCCGGACATTACGCCGCTGAACGCGGAGGATGACCGCCTGTGGGCGAAAAACAAATGGCTGCTGGCGCATCCGGACTCCGGCGAGGCCGGACAGGGGGCCTGGGTGGGCCTGACAGGTGAAAACATTGATATCAAAAACGATCTTTGAAAAGGAGGAAGATTCTATGCAATTGACCAATATTCCCGAGGTAAAGCTGGGCCTCGTCGCCGTCTCCCGGGACTGTTTTCCCGTCGCCCTGAGCGAGAAGCGCCGGGCCGCCGTCAAGGCCGCCTGTTCCGGCGAGCTGTACGAGTGCCCTGTCACGGTGGAAAACGAGCAGGGAATGCTGAAAGCCGTGGAGGACGTGAAAGCCCAGGGCTGCAACGCCCTGGTGGTGTTCCTGGGCAACTTCGGCCCCGAGACGCCGGAGACGCTGATTGCCCGGAACTTTGACGGCCCCTGCATGTTTGTGGCCGCCGCCGAGGGAGACGGGGACCTCATCAACGGCCGGGGCGACGCCTACTGCGGCATGCTGAACTGCTCCTATAACCTGGGGATGCGGCATCTCAAGGGCTATATCCCCGAGTACCCCGTGGGCACGGCGGAGGACGTCGCCGGAATGATCGCCGAATTTGTCCCCATCGCCCGGGCCGTCATCGGCGTGAAGAATTTGAAAATCATCACCTTCGGTCCCCGGCCTCAGGATTTCTTTGCCTGCAACGCCCCCATCAAAGGCCTGTACGAGCTGGGCGTGGAGGTGGAGGAGAACTCCGAGCTGGACCTGCTGGTGAGCTACCGGGAGCACGCCGGTGATTCCCGCATCCCGGCGGTCTGCGCGGAAATGGCCGCCGAGATGGGCGAGGGCCGCTACTACCCCGATCTGGGCGAGCGGATGGCCCAGTTTGAGCTGACGCTGCTGGACTGGGCGGAGAAGCACAAGGGGGCCCGGAAGTACGTGGCCTTCGCGGACAAGTGCTGGCCCGCGTTTCCCAGCCAGTTCGGCTTTGAGCCCTGCTATGTGAACTCCCGTCTGGTGAGCCGGGGCATCCCGGTTGCCTGTGAGGTGGACATCTACGGCGCGCTCAGTGAGTACATCGGCATGTGCGTCTCCGGGGACACGGTGACTCTGCTGGACATCAACAACTCCGTCCCCGCCCGGTTGTGGGCGGAGCAGATCAAGGGTAAGTTTGACTATCGGCTGACGGATACCTTCATGGGCTTCCACTGCGGCAACACCCCCGCCTGCAAGCTGTGCGCGGACCGGGCCGTCAAGTATCAGCTCATCCAGAACCGCCTGCTGGAGAACGGCGGCGAGCCGGACTTCACCCGGGGCACCCTGGAGGGCGACATCGCCGCCAGCGATATCACCTTCTACCGCCTCCAGTGCGACAGTGACGGGAATCTCCGGTCCTACATCGCCCAGGGCGAGGTGCTGCCGGTGGCCACGGGCAGCTTCGGCGGCATCGGCGTGTTCGCTATTCCCGAGATGGGCCGGTTCTACCGCCATGTGCTCATCCAGAAGCGCTATCCCCACCACGGGGCCGTGGCCTTCGGGCACTATGGCAAGGCGCTGTTCGAGGTGTTCAAGTTCCTTGGGATTCAGGATATCGCCTACAACCAGCCCAAGAGCCTGCCCTATCCCACGGAGAACCCCTTCCGCTGAGCATTGTGACTCCATTCCCCGAGAGGGTATGCAAATAAAAAAGGGCCGGCCCGCTGCTCCACGCTTACAGCGGCCGGCGCCTGAAAAAGGAGGAAGACCGCGGCGGCTCGCGGTGCGGCAGTGTGGAGACCTGTCGTAAAGCCCCTTGGCCGGGGCGAGGCGAAGGCGGCGGAGGCCCCTTCGCCAGGGCCGAGAGTTATGGCAAGTTTGAATTTGAAGGGCATCACCAAAATATATCCTCACAGCGGCGGACAGAAAAAAGGCAAGAAAAAGGCCGGAGACACCGAGAAGAAAGTCAACCTCCAGGTGACCGCCGAGGGTGTCATTGCCGTCCAGGAGTTCAATCTGGATATCAAGGACAAGGAGTTCATCGTCCTTGTCGGCCCCTCCGGCTGCGGCAAGTCCACCACGCTGCGGATGGTTGCCGGCCTGGAGGAGATCTCCGGCGGCGAGCTGTACATCGACGGGAAGCTGATGAACGACGTGGAGCCGAAAAACCGGGACATCGCCATGGTGTTCCAGAGCTATGCCCTCTATCCCCATATGACGGTTTACGAGAACATGGCTTTTCCCCTGAAGCTGCGGAAGGTGGACAAGGCGGAGATTGACTGCCGGGTCAAGGAGGCGGCGGAGACCCTGGACATCACCCAGTACCTGGACCGCAAGCCCAAGGCCCTCTCCGGCGGCCAGCGCCAGCGGGTGGCCATTGGCCGGGCCATCGTCCGGGAGCCCAAGGTGCTTCTTATGGACGAGCCCCTCTCCAACCTGGACGCCAAGCTCCGCAACCAGATGCGCGCCGAGATCATCAAGCTGCGCCAGAAGATCAACACCACCTTCATCTACGTCACCCACGACCAGACCGAGGCCATGACCCTGGGCGACCGGATCGTCATCATGAAGGACGGCTTCATCCAGCAGATCGGCACCCCCCAGGAGGTCTTCGACCATCCGGCGAACCTGTTCGTAGCGGGCTTCATCGGAATGCCCCAGATGAACTTCTTCGACGCCAGGCTCCTCTGCGAGGGCGGCAAATACTTCGTCAGCGTAGGCGGCTGCAAGGTGGAGCTGTCTGGCGACAAGCAGAAGAACCTGGCGGCGAAAAAGGTATCCGCCCAGGCCATGACCCTGGGCGTCCGGCCCAGCCACATGGTGCTGGCCAAGCAGCCCGGCAACACCTTGGCCGCCAAGGTGGAGGTTTCGGAAATGATGGGCAGCGAGGTCCATTTCCACGCCAATGCCGAGGGCCGGGACGTGGTAGTGATTGTGCCCACCATGGACGCCACAGGAACCCATATCGACTCCTTCCGCGCCGGGGACCAGATGAACCTGACCTTCAGCGGCAACGTGTGCCATGTCTTCGGCCAGGACGGAAAGAACCTGGAGTTTTGACCATAGGGGCGCTTGACCGCCCACAGACGGTGTGATATACTCTGCCGCGTCAATGATTCCCCCAGGCTGGCTCTCGCCCGCCTGGGGGAACTGGCAAATTGCGTTTATCTATATAACGAAGAAGGATCTTGATCCATGGGATTTCCAAAGGATTTTATTTGGGGTGCCGCTTCCGCCTCTTATCAGATTGAGGGCGCCGTGAGCGAGGACGGCCGGGGCGAGAGCGTTTGGGACGTTTTCTCCCATACCCCCGGGAAGGTCAAATGGGGCGATACCGGCGACACGGCCGCCGACGCCTATCACCGCTGGCGGGACGACATCGCCATCATGAAGGAGATGGGCCTCCAGGCTTATCGATTCTCTATTGCCTGGCCCCGGGTAGACCCCAAAGGCGACGGGCATTGGAACCAGGCGGGGCTGCACTGCTACAGTGAGTTGGTGGACGGCCTACTGGAGGAGGGAATCCAGCCCTGGGTGACTTTGTTCCATTGGGACCTTCCCCAGGCATTGCAGCGGCAGGGCGGCTGGCAGAACCCGGAGACCGCCCGGCGCTTTGAGGCCTACGCGGAGAAAATGGCGGAGCTGTTTCGGGGTCGGGTGCGCCGGTGGTTCACTTTTAACGAGCCCCAGTGCTTCATAGGAATGGGCTATGGGACGGGAGAACACGCCCCGGGCCTGAAGCTGGACGACGACAGCCTCAGCGCCTGCTGGGAGACCTTCTGCCAGGCACACTCTCTGGGACAGAAGGCTCTGCACCGGGCGGACGGCGAAAATCTGGTGGGTGTCGCCTCCACGGGAGTGGTCTGTTATCCCGTCAGTCAGGATGCCAAAGACGTGGAGGCCGCCCGGCGGGAAACCTTTGCCCTGCCCCTGGGGCCCAGGACCTTCTCCCACACCCTGGCCCTGGACCCCCTGTGCTTGGAGGGACGGTATGAGAAACCGGACTTCATCGGCGTCAACCTCTATCAGGGTGTGCCTGTCCGAGCGGGGAAAAATGGGCCGGAGACGTTTCCCTTCCCGGCGGGCTTCCCCCGGACGGCCCTGGGCTGGCCCATTACCCCCGAAGCCCTGGAGTGGGGTCCCCGGTTTTTGGCGGAGCGGTACGGCCTGCCGCTGGTGGTCAGTGAGAACGGCCTGGCTTGTACGGACCGGGTGTTCCTGGACGGCGCTGTCCACGACTCCCTGCGGATCGACTTCTTGACCCGGTATCTCCGGGCTTTGGAGCGGGCCATCGAGCAGGGCACGGACGTCCGGGGGTATTTCCAGTGGTCCCTGACGGACAACTTCGAGTGGGCTGAGGGCTATGACCCCCGCTTTGGCCTAGCCTATGTGGACTACGCCACGGGAAACCGGACACTGAAGGACAGCGGTCGGTGGTACCGGGATATCATCCGCTCCAACGGCGCGGACTTGTGAG
>NZ_CAJTUX010000047.1:19960-22142 GCF_910579365.1 uncultured Oscillibacter sp. | reverse complement strand
TACGAGATCGAGTAATGTGACTGGAGTTCAGACGTGTGCTCTTCCGATCTCATCTCCCCCCACGCGGACGGCATCAAGCTGGCGGCCAAGAACTTCCTGAACAAGCGCCCCGAGGAGATCACCCGGGACCTTCAGGACTCTCTCCAGGGCAATATGCGGGAGATCATCGGCACGCTGTCCCTCAAGGAGATCAACACGGACCGGGACTCCTTCTCCGACCAGGTGATGCAGAAGGCCAGCAAGGACATGGACAAGCTGGGCATTGAGATTCTCTCCTGCAACATCCAGAACGTCACCGACGAGAACGGCCTCATCAAGGACCTGGGCGCGGACAACACCAGCCTGATCAAGAAGAACGCCGCCATCGCCAAGGCCCAGGCGGACCGGGACATCGCCATCGCCCAGGCGGAGGCGGAGCGGGAGTCTAACGAGGCCCGGGTCCAGGCGGACACCCAGATTGCCCAAAAGCAGACGGAGCTGGAAATCAAGCGGGCGGAGCTGAAAATCCTGGCCGACGGCAAAAAGGCCGAGGCCGACGCCGCCTATGAAATCCAGAGCCAGGAGCAGCGCAAGAGCATCGAGACCGCCACGGTCAACGCGGAGATCGCCAAAACCCAGCGGGAAGCGGAGCTGAAGCAGTATGAGGTCGAGGTCCAGAAGCAGAAGCTGGAGGCCGAAATCCGCGCCAAGGCGGACGCCGAGCGCTACCGCTTGCAGCAGGAGGCGGAGGCCGCCCTCTACAAACGGCAGAAGGACGCCGAGGCCAAGCGCTATGAACAGGAGCAGGAGGCCGAAGCAGAGCGCAAGAGCGCCGAGGCGCAGAAGTTCGCCAGGGAACAGGAGGCGGAGGGTATCGCCGCCGTCGGCAAGGCGGAGGCGGAATCCATCCGGGCCAAGGCCCTGGCAGAGGCCGAGGGTATCGACAAGAAGGCGGAGGCCATGAAGAAATACGGCGAGGCCGCCGTTATCGAGATGGTCATGCAGGCCCTGCCGGAAATCGCCCGGAACGTGGCCGAGCCCCTATCCAAGGTGGACAAGATCACCATGTACGGCGACGGCAACAGCACCAAGCTGCTGGAGGATATCATCACCGGCACCACGCAGGTCACCGAGGGCATCACCCAGGGCATGGGAATCGACGTCAAGTCCCTCATCGCCGGTATGCTGGGCGGCCGGCTGGCGGGCGGAGAGGAAAAGACGGTCATCATTCAAAATCCCGCCCCCGCAGAAAAGAATTCCCCCTCCCCCGAACAGGAGTGAGATCCCTCCGCCGGCGGAGAACAGGACCGCGGCCCCCCAGATGCTCCGGGGGACCGCGGTCCTTTGTGTATTCTCTATTTTATGGTCTTTCGCCCTTGGAATCAGAGGTCCACAGCTTTAATGGCCTGCTCCTTGATGCCGTGCTTCTCGGCATAGCCGGTAAGGATCAGGGTCAGCGCGCCGTCGCCGGTGACATTGCAGGCGGTGCCGAAGCTGTCCTGAAGGGCGAAGATGGCCAGCATCAGGGCGGTGCCGTCTCCGTCAAAGCCCAGAACGCCGGTAATCAGGCCCAGGGAGGCCATGACCGTGCCGCCGGGGACGCCGGGAGCGCCGATGGCGAAGATGCCCAGCAGCAGAATAAAGAGCACCATGGAACCGAGGCTGGGCAGCTGGCCATAGAGCACCTTCGAGACGATCATGATGAAGAAGGTCTCCGTCAGGGCGGAGCCGCAGAGGTGGATGTTGGCAAACAGGGGGATGCCGAACTCCACCATGTCGGAGCGGAGGCTCTTGCTCTTCCGGGCGCAGTCCAGGGCCACGGCCAGCGTGGCGGCGGAGGACATGGTGCCCACGGCGGTGAGGTAGGCGGGGCCGTAGTGCTTCACCACCTCAATGGCGCTGCGGCCGGAGTACACACCGGCGAAGCCGTAGAGCACAGCCATCCAGACGTAGTGACCCGCCATGACGATGACGATGGCCAGCAAAAAGGCGGGGAACTGCTTGGTGATGGTGCCGTCATAGCTGAGGCCGCAGAAGGTCAGAGCGATGAAGAAGGGCAGAACAGGGATGACCACCTTCTTCACCACGCTGAGGACGATGTTCTGGAACTCCTGGAGCACGGCGGTAATGGTCTTGGCCTTGGTCCACACGGCGGCCAGGCCGATGAGGACGGAGAAGACCAGGGCGCTCATCACGGGCATGA
>NZ_CAJTUX010000047.1:0-19860 GCF_910579365.1 uncultured Oscillibacter sp. | reverse complement strand
ACGGCGGCCAGGCCGATGAGGACGGAGAAGACCAGGGCGCTCATCACGGGCATGATCTGGGGAATGTCCAGCTGGAAGGCCACGCCCGGCAGCTCCTTCAGTCCCTCCATGGTGGAGGCGATGGGCAGGAAGGGCACCAGGATGTACCCCGCCACCATGGACATCAGGGTCGCCAGCACGGTGCTGACATAGGCAACCACGATGGCCACCATCAGCATCCGGGTGGCGTTGGAGCCCATCTTGGTGATGGAGGGGGCGATGAAACCGATGACGATCAGGGGCACGCAGAACATGATGAGCTGGTTGAGAACGTATTTCAGGGTGACCACGATGGTCATAACATTCTCCGGCAGAAACAGGCCGAGGATAATGCCGGCCGCAATGCCGATCAACAGCTTCAAGGGAAGGCTCATGCCTTTTTTCTCAGTGGCCATAAAAATAATCCTCTCTTTCTGTGTTGACACACATTTCATTTCCGCTCCACAGTCAAGGTCCCTGCTCCAGCATACGCGCGGTGAAGCCTGCGCATACGTATCCGGTCCGGAAAATCGCCGGCGTTACGCCTTGGGGGGCTGGCCGGTCATGATGCGGATAATCTCTTTATCTGTCTCCCGCATGCCCAGGCGGCCCAGGCGGCCGATGTTGGCAATGGTGTTCTCCACCCCCTTGGACACGATGCCCTCCCCGCCGTAGAACTGCTGGTTGCTGCGGTACATGTTGTACCCCAGCAGCCCCGCGTCCACGGCGGCGGCGATCTTCGCGGCGCAGGAGGGCTTGGCCCCGTCGCAGATCATGCCGGAGATGGTGGCCAGGGCGTTGACCAGGGTGTGGGAAATCTCCTCGAAGCCGCCGCCGTTGAGCCAGGCGATGGCGGCCCCGGCGGCGCACCCGGCGCTGACCGCGCCGCAGTAGGCGCTGAGGCGTCCGATACCGGTCTTCATATGAATGGTCAGAAGGTCGCTGAGGGCGACGGCCCGGAGCATGGTCTCCTGGTTCACCCCCAGGTGCTTGGCGTACTCCACCACGGGGACCGAGGCGGTGATGCCCTGATTGCCGCTGCCGGAGACGATGATCACCGGCATCTCGCAGCCGCTCATCCGGGCGTCGGACCCGGCGGCGGCCATGGCCCTGGCGCGGACTTTGATATCGTCCCCATAGTGCTCCCGGAGCACCTTGCCGATGTTGGCCCCCCATTCGTGGGCCATCCCCTCCTGGGCGATGGCGTAGTTGTAGTCGATCTGCCGCTGAACCAGCTCCCGCACGTCCTCCACGTCACAGGTGTTCGCGAAGTCCACGATGGCCTCCACAGACATGCAGCTGCGGTCCGTCAGGCCGCCGGTATGGTCCTGGGACACCACGGTTCCGGCCTCCAGCAGAGTTTCGCCGTTTCGCTGAATCAGGACAATGTTGGTATGATAGTCCGCGATGCGCAGGCGGACGGAGTCCTCCCCGGCGGTGAGGGTGATGATGATGTCGAACACCACGTCCCCCGGGGCGGGGGCCACCCGGACCTCATGACTGTCCAGATACGCCCGGATTTCCTCCTTCTGCGGGTCCGTCACCTGGGAGATGACCTCCAGGATTTTTCCCGCGTCTCCCGCCACCACGCCGGCGGCGGCGGACGCCTCGATCCCCTTCAGTCCCCCGGTGTTGGGCACCACCACGCTTTTGACGTTTTTGATGATGTTGCCGCTGGCCTCCACCAGAACGCGGTCCGGCAGACGGCCCAGGACCTCCCGGGCCTTGGCCGCGCCATAGGCAATGGCGATGGGCTCGGTGCAGCCCATGGCGGGCACCAGCTCCTCCCTCAGAATCTGCACAAAATGGTGGTAGCGCTGATCGGTTTGATTCACTGTCCTCCTCCTTTCGTTTTCGGCTCCTCCGCTTTGCGGAGGAGCTATAGTAATTTTGCTGAAACGGATAATGCGACTATAGCATTTTTTGGAATTTTTGTCAAGGACCGTCTGGCCTCGTCCCCTGGAAGGGGCTCAGTGCCGGCGAGAGACGCCGGTCAGCCGTATGCGTATCCGTTGGCGTCGAAGGTATAGCGCCTGCCGTCCACGGTGAGGACGGTGTTTTGGACGAAGCTCCCGTCGGCCTCGCGGTAGCGCCAGCCGCCGTCGTCCTGGACCCAGCCCTTGGGGCTGACACCCTCGTACAGGCTGGTGCTCAGGCCGATGGCCTTCTTGGTGTCGTCGTCCTGAAAGTGCCACCACTCCGAGCGCAGGCCGTTCATCCCCACGGCGGTCATATAGCCCGCCAGCAGCTTGGCGTTGCCGTTATTGAGATAGGTCTCGGAGTACCAGCTCAGATCGTGGATGCCGCTTTGCATGCGCAGCTCCCCGCCGCTGGCCGCGTCCTCCAGGGTCAGGTCCAGCGCGATGCCCCAGTTGTGGGCGGAAACCGTCCTGGCCAGGAAACTGCCCAGTCCGAAGCGGCCGTTGTCCGTCATGAGCTTGAAGAGGGTGGTCTGCTGGCCGTCCGCCGTCCGGACGGGGTCTCTCAGCTGCCTCTCCGTGGTGTCATAGGAAAAGCGGGTAGTCCGCTGGGGGCGGAAGGCCTCGTAGATTTTCAGCCGGAAGCCGTCCGCCTGCGCCGCCTGGGCGGCGGTGAGCAGCTTCTTGGCACAGGGGTAGAGATACGGAACCAAAAAGGCCCCGTCCGCCGTCCGGACGTCCTCGTAGCCGGGAAGCACCTGATGGGTCACCTCCCGGATGGAGACCCCGTGAACCGCGAAGAGGGAGTCGTAGCTGTTGGTGATGTCATAGGAGCAGTGGTCCCCCGCGTACTCCGGCAGGTTAATCATGCAGAAGCGGCCGTCCACCCAGCCGTATTCCTCCCCAAAGCGGACCCGGAACCAGTCCCCCTCCTCCGCCAGAACGCAGAGGGCTGTCCCGGCGGGAATGGAGGCCAGGCGGCTTCCCTTTCCCGGGTCCTCGAACAGCGTCAGGTTCTGAATGGGCCAGACGGTGCTGTAGAGCGGAGAGACTGCGGCCCAGAAGGAGACCTCCTCCGCCCCGCTCTCCGAATCGCCGGACTTGGCGGCGACGCGGAAGCGGTTGCAGGACCCGGAGCCCAGCCGCCCGAGGTCATAGTGCATATGCTCCTCCGGCATCAGGCTGGCAATGGTCTGCCACGCCTCCCCCGCCCATCTCTGAACCTCAAAGTAGCCGCACTGCACGCCCTTCCACTCCAGAAGGCCCATCCGGGGGGCGGTTTCCCGGTATGTAAGGGACAGCTCTCCGCCCTGGGGCAGGTCCGCCGCGCCGGCGTCCACCGGGGAGGAGGCCGGTCCGCACAAAAGGCAGCCCTTTTCCCGCCACGCCGCCCGGACGGCAAAGCGGCGCAGGGAGGTCTCCCCCTCCTCCAGAGGGAGGGATATCTGGTTCTCCCCGGTGGAGGCCGCCGGAACGCTGTTCGCCGCCCCGGGGAGAGAGCGTCCGTCCGTCCGGAAAACCTGGTACAGCTCCCCGCTGCCGCTCCAGCGGAGAACCGCCATGTCCCCCTCCAGGGAACCCGTGACCTCCGGAGCCTCCAGGCTCTCAGGCAGGACCACGTCTGCCTGGAAGGTCTTCCAGCTCCGGACCTCCCCAGGCTTTCCAAAGAGGTCCTGCCCGCTGGCCACGGCCCGGACCCGGACATGCAGCTCCTCCCCCGCCGGAAGGCCGGAGAAGCTGGCCGCAGGGCGGCTGCAATAGGTCTCCTCATGCCTCTCGCCGCAGCGGACCTCCAGCTGGTACAGCGCCTGGGAATCCGCCTGGGGCCAGTACAGCTCCACCGTCCCGCCGCCTCCGGCGCAGACCAGGAGCTCGCCTTCCTCGAACCGGGGCCGCTGCCCCCGGAAGACCATCAAGGCAATCCCCGCCAGCACCAGGACCAGAAGAAGCGCGCCCCCTGCCATCCAGGTCCGCACCAATCTCTGGGCCTGAATCCGGGTCCTGCGATTCGAACTTCGAATCCGGGGTCTGCGACTTGAATACCGTCTATACCGTTTCGTAATCCGCACTTCCTTCGCTCCTCCAAAAACCGCAAAACCGCCGTCCGCGCCGTCGGTTTTCCTCAAGGGAACGCCCGGACAAGTCCGGACGCCTCTCCTGATTATACAGGCCCTTCCCTCTCTCCGCAAGAGTCTTTTTGGGGGCCGGCAAGTTTTTTCGTCTCCTTTCGCAAAGCGCCCTCTCCGCCAGAAGGGCGGCCCGCACAAACTGTGCGGGCCGCCCGTTTTGGGACTGCTTTGGAATCTGTTGTTGGCTCAAACGCCGCTTTTACGCGATCTCATACAGAGCGCAGAACCGCTGCATGAATACCGCGAAGTGGGCGCGGGAAGCCGTTCCCTCGGGATTCAGCGCGCCGGCGCCGGTGCCCTGCATGATGCCGTTGCCCACGGCCCAGGCCAGAGCTTCCCGCGCGTAGGAGGCGATCTGATCCGCGTCGGTGAAATGTTCCAGGCTCACGCCGCCGGTGGTGGCGTAGCCCATCTTCTGCGCGTAACGGTAGAGCATGGTCACCATCTGCTGGCGGCTGATGGTGGCGGCTCCTCTGGTGCCGTCGGACACGCCGTTCTCCACAGCCCAGGAGGCCGCGGCGGTCATGTCGGCGGGGTTGCTGCCGTGAATCCGGCCCAGAACCATCCAAAGCTGCTGGCGGGTGACCTGACGGTCCGGATTGAAGGTGCTGCCGCCGTAGCCCTGCATGATGCCGTTCTCCGAGGCCCAGGTAATGGCGTCCGCCGCCCAGAAGGTATCGGGAACATCCTGGAAGCCGCTGGCGGGCGCAGAGGGCGTGGAAGGCGTGGAGGGTGCGGAGGGCTTGGAAGGCGTCGAAGGCCGGTTGTTGGAGGAACTGCCGCCGCCGCTGCTTCCGCCGCTGCTGCCGCCGCTGCTTCCGCCGGGCGTGCTTCCATCCGTATTCTTAATCTCGTCGCAGTTCCGCACCCGCAGCACGGGGACGGAGACGTCGCTCCCGCCCTCGGGGTGGCTGTAGAGCAGACCCACGGCGGAGACCTTCTGGCCGTTCTTGAGCCAGGTATGGATGTTGTTCACACCCTGGGGATTCGTGATGTAGCCGTCGATGAACACTGTGGCGGCCTTGCCGGAGCTGTCGGTCAGCTTGAACTGGGAAACCCGTCCGCCAGCCAAAACGATATCGCTCACCGTGCCGCTGGTGGACACCAGCAGTCCGCCGTAGGTCTCGTAATCCGTGGCCTGGGCGGTGGTCAGCGCCTTGGGCTCGTAGACCTTGGCCGGGGCGCTGAGAATCTCCAAATTGATGACCTGAAGTTCCCGGTCACCCTGGTAGGCGTCGGTGTAACCCAGAACGCGGACCTTCGTGCCGATGGCCAGGCCCGTCGTGGCGTAGGGGAACACGTCGGTGCCGCCGGTCTCGTCCTGCACATAAATGGAATCGAAGAAGGTGGTGTTGGGGTTGGTGGTGCCGCTGGTGACATAGCCCTCGATGGCGAAGACCTTGTTCAGCGGGGCCCGCCGGGTCTCGGCGATGGGCGTCACCTCGATGTCGGAGCGGACCATGCTCAGGATGTTCTCAAAGATGGTGCGGTTGGCGTAGGGCAGGTCCCAGATGTTGTCCAGCTCCGCCGCAACCTCAAAGTCGGAGAGGAACACGCCGCCTGCCGCGAAGATGGTGCCGCCGCGGCCGGTGTCTTCGCAGGCCAGGAAGCAGACGTCGCCTCTTGCCGCAGTGGGCAGTTTGTCGTTGTCGCTGTCGGCGGCATAGGTGGTGTCAAAGCCCTTCACCAGCCAGGTGCCGCTGCCGGGGTCCACAGTGCAGCCGCTGTACTGGCTGTAGGTCTGATAGGTCTCCCCCGCCGCCACGCTGTCCGGGGTGATGATGCCCTTGCACCACTTGGAACTCATGTTGAAGGTCTCGGGGTACAGGCGGTAAGCCTGGCCGCCGTTGTGCTCGTCGTCCATGGCCTGGTCGTCGTGGATGCGCAGGGTGGCGCCCAGCGTCTCCAGCAGCCGGTTCAGCTGCGCGGCGGCGTGATTGTCCGGGCCGGTGGCTTGTTTATCCTGATAGTCCGCCAGACCGCAGACCGCCACGCTGCCGCCGGCGCCCACATAGTCCTTGACCATGGCGATGAAGCTGTCTTCAAACATGGAGTGGGTGTAGGCGCCCGCGTTGTCGGTGCCCGCCCGGCGGGCCGGAGCGGAAATCACCAGCAGCTGGCAGTTGTCCAGCAGCTCTGCCGTAACCTCCCGGGCGATGATGACCTCCACGCCAAGGTCCGCGGCGATGGTGGTCATGTTGCCCATCCGGCCGCCGTAGTAGCCGGTGACATAGTCGTTGTAGTGGGAGCCGTCCACCACGATGCGGCTGACCACGTTCTCCGGCATGACCTTCAGCTCCAGCTCCTGGGTATAGGTCTTCTCCACGCCCCGCAGAGTGCCCCGCACGGTGGCGAGAACGGTCACGCTGCCGTCGGTGGCGAACGAGGTGGTGAAGGAGGTGGTGGCGGTGCCCAGTCTGGGCACGCGGGTCACGTCGTCGGCGGTGTGGAGAACGCTTCCGCTGGCCTTGTCGGTGAAGGTGATGGAGCTGACCTCCAGGTGAGCGGTCTCGTTGTTATAGAGCTCCAGGGTGAAGCTCTGGGGCTTTCCGGCCACGGTGATGGCGTTTTCCGCCTTCAGGCTGGTGATGCCCACGGCCTCCACCTTGCCCACCCACACCGGGGCGGTGACGGCGATGTCGCCGTCGCTCTGGGTGATCTTGATGTAGTAATAGGAGTAATCGGCGGGGTTCTCCACCTGGAAGGTGACGGTCTCGTTGCAGGAGGCGGTCTTGCTCATCAGGGACTTGCCGCCGTTGACGATGACCTCCACCGTGGCGCTTTCGCCGTTGGGGTCGTTCAGGGCGACGGAGATTTCCGCCGTGTCTCCCTTCCCGTAGCTGTCCGCGCCCAGGATGGTGCCCATGATGTTGCCGTCGAAGGTGTAGTAAATCTCCAGGTTCAAGTCCTCGGTGGCGTAGACGCGGTAGTTGCGCATGGCGTCGTAGATGGCGCTCTCCGAGAGCTCATCCACCAGCACCACGTCCCGGCCGGTGTTGGCGGTGCCCCAGCCGCCCTTGTGGTTGTCCTGGTTGTTGGTGGGGGCCACGTGCCAGCCCTTGTCCAGGGCGCGGGTGTAGTACTCGTAGGAGGGGAAGTAGCCGGAGGAGCCGATGGCGCCCTCGCCGTTGCCCACCTCGATCAGGGTGATAAGCTGGTCGATCTCCTCGTCATAGTGGGCGAAGTCGGAGAAGTCGCCGAAGGTGGTGCCCGGGTGGTTGAACTGGCTGATGGAGGTGGGAACCGTCTTCAGCTCCGCGTAGTAGTTTTGCAGCGCGGTGGCATAGGTCGTATAGGAGCTCTGCGTCCGGTCCTGATAGCCGGGGGTGTTGAAGGTGTTGATATGGCCCAGGCCGTTGGACCAGGTCATCTCATAGCCGAAGATGCCCACGAAGTTCGTGTCGCTGATGTCCCGGGCCAGATTCCTGCCCTCGTTCCACTCCTGTCCGGCGGGGGCGTCCGCCAGCCGCTTAGTGCCGCCGGCATCGTCGAAGGAGTTGGAGTGGTCCGTGACGGACAGGAAGTCCATATTCCACTTCTCCTGGTCCAGGGCCTTGACAGATTCAAAGGCCTGCTGCGCGGTGCCCGCGCCGTCGGAGTAAGCGGTATGGGAGTGCATCTGTCCGAAGTACATCTGATAGTTCTCGCTGCTGCGCTGGGTGAAGGTCCGGGTGGTGACGGCGCTGTTCGAGAAGCCGTCCTTCACCGCGTAGGCGGAGACGGTCAGGGAGCCGAAGCCGTCCGTCAGGGTGATCTTGGTGGTCTCGGGATTGTAAACCTCGTAAACCAGGTTGCCGCTCTCGTCCGTGCTGCCGAGAGAGTAGTAAATGGTCGCGCCGTCGGTGGCGGTGGTGAGCTGCACGTCCACATTGCCGTTGCCCAGGTACACGCCGCCGCCGTTGGGGGTCATCTGCACGCTGGCCACCGCCGCGGGACGGTAGGTCATCGTCCGGACGGCGCTGTCCGCCTTGCCCGCGCTGGAGGCATAGACAAACAGCGTGGCGGGCAGGGTGGCGGGAACGGTGGTGGTGGTTCCGGCGGCGTAGGTCACCGCGCCGGTGGCGTTGTCCGCCCAGCCGTAGTGAACCGTCGCGCCGGGGGCGGAGGTGAGGGTGATGGTCTGGCCCGCGCCCACTTCCTCCAGGTTGTCGGGCTCAATGGCGACGTAGGGCGTGACGCTGTCGGAGACCACGGGGCTGCCGGTGAGCTTCACGGTGTCGATGCGGACGCTGCCGCTGGCGCCGCTGCCGCCGCTGATCTTTTCATCGCCGGAAACCAGACGGATATACAGCTCATCCGCGTTCTCCGCGCCCTTGGGAACGGTGAACACAAAGGAGATATACTGCCCGCCCAGATCCTTCTCAATTTTGATGAGGCCGCCGGTTACATTTCCTTCCTTCGTCACCGCTTCCGGAGAACCGTTTCCATAGCTTGTGTAGGACGCGGTATAGGAGCCCTTGTCAAAGTTGGCAAAGTCCGTTCCGTTGGAGGAATACTGCACCTGCCAGCTGTTGGCTCCCGCCTTCGTCACCCGCAGGCGGAAAGCCAGCTCCATGCCGCCCCAGCCCTTGCTGGAGGTTTTGAACTGGAGATAATCTCCCGCCTGTACGCCGGTAGCGCCCATGTAGTACATGGGAGCCGTGGATGCGGCAAGCGGCATGGCGGCGCTTCCGCCCTTTATGACGGTGTAGGCAGACCCGCTGTCCAGCTCGTCGCCCACCTCCAGAAGGTCGCCGTTGATGGAACGGATCGCCTGCGCGGCGCCCGCGTCGCCGTAATTCTTGAGCGCGCCGCCCCACTGGGCGATGGTCTGCTCCACGTCGCCGTCCACGGTCCAGTCGATGACCTTCACGTTGTCCGCTTTGACGAACTGCATCGTAAAGATGGCCGCGCTGTCGGTCTCTTTCATGCTGTAGGTGGTGAAGTTGCCGCCGTAGAATTCAATATACTGATTCTTATTTCCGTTGTACTCCGCCTGGGTGCTCCGCACAAGCCAGCCGTCGCCGGCGGAGGTCTTCGTCAGCGCCCACTTGGTGCATGCCGCGCTGTCCGCCGGAACCAGGGTCAGGCTGCCGCCGGTGGCCCCGGTATTCAGCAGCTTGCCGTCGGAGGTGGTGAAGGTGTACTCCTCCGTCTCCCCCGTGCCCGTGACGCCAACGGTCAGAACCAGAGCGCTGCCGGACTCCACGAACAGGCTTCCGCCGCCGGAGGAGGCCGCCGTGCCCGCCAGGCGGGTGCCGCTGGCCGTGCCGGTCATGACCTGTCCGCCGCCGGAGTAGAACAGCACCACCTGATCGCCATTGGCGGGCTTGTAGAGCTCCACGGAGGGCTGCTCGGGACCGGGGTCCTCCGTCACGTCGTCGGTAATAACCACGTCGCTGGCCGAGTTGACCAGGAGATACTCACCGCTGCTGTTCTTGCTCACCACCGCCGTCACGGTGACGGTGTCGCCCGCGCTCAGGTTCGTCACCTTGGGGCAGCCGGTGATGTCGATGGTCTTATCGCTGCCGTCCTGCTTCAGCGTAACCCGCAGAGAGCTGGTGCCGCTGACGGCCGTCACCTTCGCGCCGGTGATCTTCACCAGCTGGGCCTGTACGCTGTCGCCAATCCCCTCGATCGTGACGTCCTTCGGCGCGGGCAGGCTTCCGTCCTCCGTGCCGTAAACCGTCACTTTGACCAGTTCCAGAAGGCCATTATAGGCCGCCAGTCCGCCGGAAACCGTCACCTTCTGGCCCCGGCTGAGGTTCAGGCTGTTGTCATAGAGAACGATACCGCCGGTAGCGTCCTGAATGTAGTAGTTGCTTCCGCTCTTATACGTCACCACGCCGGCGACCGTGAAGGTATCGCCGGGGGCGCTGCTGGTGCCGGCATTGCCCGCACGGGCTTCGGCAATGGTCTTTATCGTGGAGCTATCAAAGATCGTATAGTTCAGCTCCAGCACTTCGCTGTCATCCAAATTGGCTTTTGTGGCCTTGACCTTGATGGCATAAGAACCCGAAGCGTCGTTGGGAATTGTAAAGGTATTCCCGGTCAGCGGTGTCCAGCTCGTTCCGTCGGCGCTGGTGTGATAGGTCACATTCGCATCCCGGCAGGAGAGGGTTACGGTTGCTCCCTGAGCAACCGTACTCCCGCTGGCGGGAGTGGCCGCAGGCGTATGCACCTGGGTCTGGGGAGCGATAACCTCGCCATGGAGGTGCCAGAAGCTCACCTGCTGGTCCTTAACGTTTGAAGTTGTAGACGTATATGCACGCCAATCTGTAGGGTCAGTCGCTCCATTCGCTGTATAAATGCCAAGATATCGAGTAGTACTTGCATCCACAACCGTACTCAGGTGTGTACCTTCAGCATTCAATACCCAAACTCCCTGCGTAGCACCTACACGCACGCCAGAGTTCTTTTGAGTAGCATCGTTATACAAATAGCTACCGCCGGAATTAACAATCGTAAATCCAGCTCCATTCGATTCAAAAGTCCATCCATACGATGCCTTATCCGCCGTTATTTCATTTGTACCGTCAGTAATTGTAACCTTTGCAGCATCATCCGTCGTTGGAGACTTATTTGTCGTGGCACTCGGAAGCATCCAGCTGTTTCCGTCCGACTTCGTCATAGCAATGACATAGGTCCCGCCGCTCTGGATAGCGTTCCACTCGACTTTATCCCAGGTCTCGCCGGAGCGGGGCTCCGTGTTGCCGGGCAGAACGTTCATCTCGCCGTTGGAGGGGGCCTTGTTCAGCCCCTCGCCGGCGGAAGGCTCTTCCTCAGAAGGCGCTTCCTCGGAAGGCTCCTCCGCAGGAGGCTCTTCGGCAGGGGGCTCCTCCGCAGGAGGCTCTTCGTCAGAGGGCTCCTCCGCGTCAGAGGGCTCCTCCGCGTCAGAGGGCTCCCCCAGGATGGGCGCGGCCCCTTCGCACTGTTCCGCGTCTGCGGCACAGACGGGGCAGTCCATATTCAGGCTGTCGCCGCCGCACTTGGAAGAACAGACGCAGGCCGTTCCCTGGCCCCCGCCCGTCTCCGTCTCCTCCGCCAGTGCGGCCACCGGCAGAAGAGACAGACACATGGACAGCGCCAGCAAAACTGCCAGCAGCCGTTTTGAAACGATTCGCTTCTTCATGGTGTTTCCTCCTCAAAAAGTGTTTGCTTTTTCCCTTTTCCCTCTCTCCCTTGCACAAGGCGGAGGAATATGGTATACTTTCTAAAAATTCCTTCTCCATTTCAGGAAGTAAAAAAAGGGAATACATATAAAATTATAGCAAAATGCCGGTTAAAATGCAAGCAATATTTTGACCTTTAGCTATTCTACACAAAAAGGAGAGGCTGCACTGTGAAGGTTGACCATTCCAAAAAAAACAAGCTCCCTCCCAAAAACGCCGGAGGCTCCCGCCTTGTCCAATACGCCGCCGTGGGACTTTCCCTGCTGCTGTTTCTGGCGCTGTTTTTTTACGCGCGGCAGGGCCGCTCCGTCTACGACCGGGACGGCGCCGGCATCACCTACGAGACCGCCCGGGTGCTGTCCGTCCTGGCGGACAACACCGAGGAGGACCCGGAGACGGAGAACGTCCTTCGCGGCTCCCAGGAGCTGGAGCTGGAGATTCTCACCGGCCGCTACGCCGGGGAAACCGTCCAGGTCACCAACTACCTCAGCGCCTTTTACAACGTAATTGCCCGGGAGGGCATGAAGCTGGCCGTCTCCATCAACACGATAGAAGAGGGGGTCTACAGCGTCAGCGTGTACAACTATTCCCGGGACCTGTGGATCTGGGCCTTCGGGGCGCTGTTTGCCCTGGCGCTCTTCGCCGTGGGCGGGAAGCAGGGGCTGAAGGCCCTGGCCGGACTGGGGGTAACGGTGTTCTGCGTGCTCTTTCTGCTGGTGCCGCTGCTGGTCCAGCGGGGCTGGCCCCCCATTCCCACCACTTTGGCCATCGTGGCCTACACCAGCTTTGTCACCTTTATCATTCTGGGCGGCGTGCAGGTGAAGACCATGGCGGCGGCCCTGGGCAGCTTCGGCGGCGTGCTGCTGGCGGGGGGACTGGCCTGGGCGGCGTGCAAAATCGTCCACATCTCCGGCATGAACATGGACGAGGCGGAATCCCTGCTGCTGACGGCGGTGGACAACGGCCTGAAAATCCGGGGGCTCTACATCTGCGGCATCCTGATCGCCTCCGAGGGGGCGGTGATGGACATCGCCATGTCCATCAGCTCCGCCGTGGCGGAGCTCCACGCCGTCAACCCCTCCCTCACCCCCGCCCAGCTCTTCCGCTCCGGCATGAACATCGGGCGGGACGCCATGGGCACCATGGCCAACACGCTGGTGCTGGCCTTCGCGGGCACGTCGCTGAACATGATGATCTTCATCTACGCCTACGACGTCAGCTATATCCAGCTGCTCAACACGGACTTTGTGGCCATTGAGGTCATCCGCAGTCTCGCCGGCAGCATCGGCATCATCCTGACGGTGCCGGTGGTGGCGGCGGTCAGCGCCTGGCTGTTGTGAAGAGCGCCCTTTTTCAAACGAATTTCCCCTCCCCAGACAGGTTCTCTTGAAAACGCCGAAAATTTATGGTAATATAGGAAAAATGCTCAAAAAGAGCCCAAAACTTGGAAGGAGCGGAAGGCCGATGAAGAAGACGGGACGTACCATGAAAAGGGTACTGCTGGCAGGTCTGGCGGCGGCGCTGGTTTTTTCCCTGGCGGGATGCGGGAAGAAGGGTCCCCTGGACCCCAAAAACCCCGTATCTCTGACCGTGTGGCACTATTACAACGGCTCTCAGGAGGCCGCCTTCGGCGCGCTGGTGGAGGAATTTAACGACACGGTGGGCCGGGAGAAGGGCATCTATGTGCAGAGCTATTCCCAGGGCTCGGTGTCCGATCTGGAGGCCGCGGTGCGGGCCTCCATCAACGGCGAGGTGGGGGCGGACGCCATGCCGGACCTCTTCTCCTCCTACGCGGACACCGCCTATGAAATCGAACAGGCCGGGGCCCTGGCGGACCTTTCCAGCTATCTCAGCCAGGAGGAGCTGGACCTGTATGTGGACTCCTACATCGAGGAGGGCCGCATCGCCGCCGACGGCACCCTCCGCATTTTCCCCACGGCGAAGTCCACGGAAATCATGATGCTCAACAAAACGGATTGGGAGCCCTTCGCGGCGGCCTCCGGCGTCTCTTTGGAGGATCTTGCCACCATCGAGGGCGTCGCTGCCGCCGCGCAGGCCTATTACGAGTGGACCGACGGCCTCACCCCCGGCGTGCCCGGGGACGGCAAGGCCTTTTACGGGCGGGACGCCGTGGCCAACTACTTCATCATCGGCATGCAGCAGCTGGGCGTGGAAATCTTCCACGTGAAAAACGGGGAGGTCACGCTCGCAACGCCCAAGGCGGAGCTGCGCCGCCTGTGGGAAAATTACTACGTTCCCATGGTAAAGGGGTACTTCGGGGCCTACGGCTCCTTCCGCTCCGACGATGTGAAGACCGGGGACATCCTGGCCTACACCGGCTCCACCTCCTCCGCCATGTACTTCCCCGACCAGGTGGAGCTGGACGGAGAGAGCCACCCCATCGACTACCTCGTCATGGCGGCGCCGGTGTTCGCCGGCGGGCGGAACTATGCCGTGCAGCAGGGCGCCGGCATGGTGGTCAGCAAGTCCGACGAGGCCCATGAATACGCCGCCGTGGAGTTCTTGAAGTGGTTCACCCAGCCGGAGAACAATTTGCAGTTCGGCTGCGTATCCGGCTATCTGCCCGTGCAGAAGGCGGCCGGCAGCATCCAGAAGCTGGACCAGGCCATCGCGGAGCAGGGATTGTCCGTGGCTCCGAAGACCTATGACTGCCTGACCACGATCTTTGACCGGATGGGGGATATGACCCTCTACACAAACAAGAGCTTCCAAAACGGCTCCGCCGCCCGGAAGGTGCTGGAGTACCATCTCTTTGACCGCGCGTCCGCAGACCGGGAGGCGGTCTCCGCCGCCCTGGCCCAGGGCAGGAGTCTGGAGGAGGTGTCGGCCCCCTACGTGTCCGACGCGGCCTTTGACGCCTGGTACGACGATTTTTGCAGCGCGCTGAACGCTGCAGCCGGCAAGTAGGCGCGCCATGAGAGGGAACCGAAAAAAGGCCTCGATTTTCCGTATCTTCCTCCTCCCCCTCATTGCCATTATGCTGGTGCAGAGCGCCATCACCATTGGCACGCTGATGGTCATGCGGACGGCTGAGACGCTTGAGGAGTACTCCGGCAGCATGATGAGCCGGCTGGTGGAAAACCGCAGGGTGATTTTACAAAGCGACATGAACCAGCGCTGGTCCTCCATCCACAACCAGGAGGCCCTGATAAACGGCCTTTTGGAGGACTATCTGGAAGAACAAAACATGGAGCTTGGAGCGCTGCTCCGCTCCGGCGAACGGAAGCGGGAACTGCTGGAGCGGCTGTTTCCGGAGTGCCTGAACATCCTGCAAAACAACTCCACCACCGGGATTTTCCTGATTCTGGCAGAAGGGGACCCCGCGCCGGCCGGAGAATTCGACGGGTTTTTCATCCGGGACTCCGACCCCAACACGAACCCCGCCAATTGTACGGACCTTCTCCTGGAGCGGGGGAGCAAGGAGCTCTCCCGGACCTGGAGTATTCCGCTGGACACCAACTGGACCACCCGCTTTCACATGGACGGCCAGGGGGCTCATCCCTATGACCGCTATTTCTACGAGCCCTGGCGGGCCGGCAGGGAGTATCCGGAGGCGGACACGGCGGACCTCGGTTATTGGGCTCCCCCCTTCTCCCTGGAAAAGAATACGGCGGACCCCCACGAGATGATCGCCTACTCCATTCCCCTCCGCCTCCAGGGGCGGACCTACGGCGTGCTGGGGGTGGAAGTCTCCAGCCGCAGTCTGTACGAATACTTCCCCGCCGCAGAGCTGAACGCCTCCCAGCAGTCCGGATATCTGCTGGCCATCCAGGAGGACGGCGGCTATACGCCCCTGGTGGGCAAGGGCATCCTCTACGACCTGGTCCGCTCCAGCGGCAGCGTCACCCTGGAGGAGACGAATTACTCCAGCCTCACAAGGGTGCGGGACGTCCGGCTGAGCGGCCAGGGCATCTACGCCGTGGCCTGCCCGCTGAAGCTGTACGGCAGTCACGCCCCCTATGACAACACCCAGTGGGCGCTTTTGGGACTGGATACGGAAGAGGACCTCTTCGGCATGAGCCGCCGGCTCTATATCTGGATGGTGGCCGCGGTTATGATCGGACTGATCTTCGGCGTGTTCGGCATCTATCTGGCCGTCCGGCACCTCACCCGCCCGGTCCAGCAGCTGATGCGTTGCATCCGCGAAGGGCAGACGGGACTTCAGGACTTCAAGCCCTCCAACATTCTGGAGGTGGACGCGCTGCACGGCGTCGTCACCCAGCTGACCGAGCGGCAGAAACAGGCGGAGAACATTCTGCTGGAGGAGAAGGAGCGCTATAAGATGGCTCTGGAGTCCTCGCAGGACATCTTCTTCTCCTATGACCTTTTGAGCCAGACCCTGGACATCGTCAACCACAAGACCATGAGCGGACAGTGGAGCTGTCCGGACGCCGGGAGCTGCTTCATCAACCCCGGCTATATTCACGAGGCGGACCGGGCGGAGGCCGTCAAGACCCTGGAGAGCAAGGACGACGCGCTCTACACAGAGTTCCGCCTGAAATGGCCGGAGGATACGGAGTTCGTCTGGGTGGCTCTGACGGGCAAGGCGCTCTATGACACCGACGGACGGCGGTGGAAGCTGGTGGGCAGCATCCGTAACATCCAGGAGCAAAAGGAGCGGGAGGCGCAGCAGCGACGGAGAATGTCCTTGGACGGCGTCACCGGCCTCTACGGGTTCAGCGCCGGCCTCCGGCTGCTGCTGGAATACCGGAAAAGCCGCCCGGAGGGCGTGATGGTCTGCCTGTTCCTGGACCGGCTGAAGCAGGTCAACGAGAAAAACGGCATCGTCTTCGGCGACATGATTCTGGAGGAACTGGGCGGGCTGATGCTGGACCGCTGCCGGGCCCTCTCCGCAGAGACCGGCTGCCGGACGGCGGCCCTGCGCCTGAATCAGGACGAGTTCGTCCTCTGGCTGGAGGGCCGGACCCGGGAGCAGGCGGCGGATCTGATCCGGGCGCTGCTGGAGGAGGCCGGGGCCCGCTTCCCGGAGGAGATTTTCGGCGTCCGGCTATACGCCGGTCTGGCCCTGGGCGAGAAGGCCCGGAACACAGAGCAGCTGATCCGCATGGCAAAGCTGGCCCGGAGCTGTCTGCGCCCCGGCACGGGAGAACAGTCTTTCTTTTATAAGGATGTTCCCCCTTCGGACTCCGCCGTCCTTCCCCCGCTGCAGGAGCATGAGATCACCTCCCTGGGCTATGGCGAGGAGGTCAGTCTGGTATCCATGGCCCTGAACCTCTTTGGCAACGGGTCCGACTTCCCCGCGCAGATGACGCTGATGGTCCGGAAAATCGGCCGGTTCTATCGGGCCGGCGGCGTTCTCATCTCCCTCCTGCGGGCGGACTTCCACTCCAACTATCTCAATTACCAGTGGTACCCCAGCGGGGAGCCCCCGGTCGAGAGCGTCCAAAAATACACGGACGAGGAGCAGGCGGACTTTTTCAGCTGGCTCGGCCAGGAGGAAGTGCGGTACTTTTCGAAGGAGGACAGCCGGCGGGAGGCCCTTCAGCGCTTCTTGAACGTCGCGCCGGGCCGCCAGGGCATTCTGCTGTCCATGTACGACAGCGGAAACTATATTGGAAACATCTGCATTCTGGACCTTCCCCCTTCCCTTCTGGAGGACCCGGAGGAATACCAGAATCTGGCGGAGCTCGGCCAGGTGATTCAAAGCCAGATCAACCAGCAGCAGCACGACATCGCCAGCAAGGCGAAATCCGAGTTCCTCTCCCGCATGAGCCACGAAATCCGCACCCCCATGAACGGCATCATCGGCATGACGGCCATCGCCCTGCAAAAGGACCAGAGTCCGGAGCGGATGACGGACTGCCTGCAAAAGATACAGTCCTCCTCCCAATACCTGCTGAGCCTCATCAACAACATCTTGGACATGTCCAAGATCGAAAGCGGCAAAATGAAGCTGGAGCCCGTGGATTTCAACCTGTACGAGATGCTGGACACCATTGAGGAGCTCATCAGGCCCCAGGCCGACGCCAAGCAGATTCATTTCGTGCGGGACGCCGCCCTGACGCACCGCTGGTTCATCGCGGACAAGATGCGGATCAGTCAGGTGCTGATCAACCTCCTGGGCAACGCGGTGAAATTCACCCCGCCCCAAGGATGGATCACCCTCACCCTGCGGGAGGACGCCGCCGACGGCGAGGAAGTCCTTCTCCACTTCGCCGTCCGCGACACCGGCATTGGCATTGCGAAGGAGGAGCAGGAGCGCGTCTTCCGCTCCTTCGAACAGGCCTCCGGCACAAATCCCTCCAAGCAGCAGGGTACCGGGCTGGGCCTCTCCATCAGCAGCCGTCTGGTGCAGCTGATGGGCAGCTCCATCCAGCTGGACAGCGCCCCGGGAGAGGGCAGCACCTTCCGCTTCTCCATCCCCCTGGCCCTGGGCCGCCCCGAGGAACCCGGCGCGAGCACGGAGGAGGTCTCCTTCGACGGATACCGCATTCTGGTAGTGGAGGACAACGAGCTCAACGCCGAAATCGCCCAGTGCCTTTTGGAGGAGCGCAATTTCGAGGTCGAGTGCGTCTCCGACGGCGCGCAGGCGGTGGAGCGCATCCGCACCACGCCGCCGGGGGCCTACGACGTCATTCTGATGGACATCATGATGCCGGTGATGGACGGCCTGGAGGCCACCCGCGTCATCCGGAGCATGGAGCGGAAGGACTGCCGCACCATTCCCATCATCGCCATGTCCGCCAACGCCTTTGACGACGATTTAAAAAAGTCCGTGGAGTGCGGCATGAACGGGCATCTCTCCAAGCCCGTGGAGGTGGAAAAGCTCTATCTTATCCTGGACCAGGTCCTCCGCCAGCGTTAAATCCGGCGAAGGGCTTCCTCCTGCGGCGGCAATAGGATCGCAGGGAGTGCCTGGAGCGCTGACTTCCGGCCGGTTGGGCGGGTATCCGAAAGGATGCCCGCCCATCTGTATCGTTTGACAAAAAGGTTCGATAAACAGCCTCTAATCCTTTGAATCTTGGCGCGATAGACCGAAGAATGGGATTGAAAAAGGCCCAAACATCCAGTATAATGAGAAAGGTAATTTCGTCCCCGGCGGGACCTTTCCTTGATTCTCATTAAAGGCGGTTATGCAGTTATGTCTTATAAAACCGAACGCGACCTGCACCAGATGCTCCGGCATCAGGAGCTGATCGAGTCCTCCCTCTCCTTCGTCAGCGGCTCGGAGGACTTCATCCTGGAAAACGACATCTTCCCCGTCTCCAGCCGGGACGACAGCGATGTCATGCGGGGTCTCCGCTACCCCAACGGCACCGGCGTCATCGCCGGCATCACCAGCATCGGCGACGTGGACGGCTATGATCTGGTGGATGGGGAGAAGCGCCCCCGGAAGGGCCGGCTGTTTTATCGGGGAATCAACATTGAGGACATCATTCAGCAGTGCATCAAGGAGGACCGCTTCGGCTTTGAGGAGACGGTGTACCTGCTCCTCTTCGGCCAGCTGCCCACGGCCTCTCAGCTGAAGGATTTTCAATACCTCATGGCCCGGTGGAGCCAGCTTCCCAGCTACTTCTCCGAGGATATGATTCTCCGCTCCCCCAACAAAAACATCATGAACAAGCTCTCCAGCTGCATTCTGGCCCTCCACTCCCACGACGGCGAGGCGGAGAACATGGCCCTGGAAAACGAGCTGTTCAAGTCCTTCCGCATGGTGGCGCGGACGCCCACCATCGTGGCCCACTCCTACGCCGCCAAGTGCCACTACTTCGACAAGGACAGCCTCTACCTCCACCGGCCCCGGACAGACATGAGCGTAGCCCAGAACTTCCTCTACTCCCTCCGGAAGGACACCAAGTTTGACGACGACGAGGCCAAGCTCCTGGACCTGTGCATGATTCTCCACGCGGAGCACGGCGGCGGCAACAACTCCACCTTCGCCTGCCGGGTGCTGACCTCCTCCGGAACGGACTTTTACTCCTCCATCTCCGCGGCCGTGGGGGCGCTGAAGGGCTTCCGCCACGGCGGCGCCAACATTAAGGTGGTGGAAATGATGAAGTACCTCAAGCGCGCCATCCGGGACTGGAAGGACGACGGCCAGGTCAAGGACCAGCTGGTCCGCATCCTCCGCCGCCAGCTGGGGGACGGCACCGGATTGATCTATGGCATGGGCCACGCGGTTTACACCCTCTCCGACCCCCGGGCGGAGATTCTCAAGCAGTTCTCCCGCCACCTGGCGGAGAAGAAGGGCATGGTGGCGGAGCTGGACCTCCTGGAGTCCGTGGAGCGTCTGGCCCCGGAGGTCTTCCAGGAAATCCGGCACACGGAAAGACCCATCTGCGCCAACGTGGACCTCTACTCCGGCTTTGTCTATCATCTGCTGGACATCCCCACGGAGCTCTATACCGCCATTTTCGCCAGCGCCCGCATGCCCGGCTGGTGCGCCCACCGCATCGAGGAATGCTGCGCCCAGGACCCCCGCATCATCCGCCCCGCCTACAAGACCATCTCCAGGCGAACGCCCTATGTCCCCCTGGCGGAGCGCTGCTGATTTCCGGGGCAATTCTCAAACCCGCAAAGTACGCGGAATTGGGAATGAGAAATTCCGGCGTCCGGCGCTTTGATTGAAATTCCCCTCTGACCAAGGATTTCCAAGAGCCT
>NZ_CAJTUX010000046.1 GCF_910579365.1 uncultured Oscillibacter sp. | reverse complement strand
GGCCAGGGCCGCCATGGGCCGCCGCCGCCCCTGGCAGCCGCCCGCCGCGAGACCGGCCAGCCCCAGGGCGGCGGTGAGGGACAGTCTGCTGCCGCAGAGTTCCGCCGTCAGCCCCAGTCCCAGGCCGAAAGCCGCCCCGGCGGCGGGCCCCCGGTCATAGGCCCCCAGCAGCGCCAGCAGGCACAGCAGCGCCCTGGCGGGGGAGAAGCCCAGAAACTTGATGTCCTCCACCGCCGCCAGCAGCGCCCCGGAGAGAAAGATCAGCCCCCCGGCCACGCGGCGTCCCTCCCCGCCCCGGAGCAGGGGATAAAAGAACAGGGCGGAGGCCCCGGTGAGTCCCGCCGCCAGCAGGCACTCCTCCAGCCGGACCAGGGGGGAGAGGGACTGAATGACGTAAATCCCCTCCACCGTCACAAAGAGCCCCGCCGCCGTCAGGGCCGCGCCTCTGGGCCGCGCCAGCAGCCAGGTCCCCCCCAGAGAGGCGGAGGCGGCGGTGATCAGCACCGCCACCGCCAGGAAGGGCAGGGCGTTTCGAAAGGGGAGAAACAGCGCCGCCCCCGTCACGGCTCCGGCCAGCGCCGCGCCCCCCTCCAGTCCCGGCCCCGCCGCCGCGATCCAGCCCAGGGCAAAGGGAGCGGAGCCCCCAGGCGTCTGGCTGGCGGTCAGCGCCGCCGCCAGGAAAAAGCGGATGCCCAGATTCAGCAGCCGCCCCGCCTGCCCCCGCTCCAAAGTCAGTTGACCGTGTGCCACAGCCTGTCCCTCCTTCAAGGATGTTTTTCCTAATTTTACCGGCGGGCCGGGAAAAAACACGTCGGGAAAAGCGGGGCGGGCGTTTCCCGGAGAAAAAGGGGAGGGAGGCGGTTTCCTTAAGCGGAAAAAAGCGGAAATGCGCCAAAAAAAGACCGGAGGCATCCTCTTTGGATGACTCCGGTCCGAATATGGTCTTTCCTCAGCCCGCAAGGGTCAGGTCTCCGTCCTTCACCCAGCCCGCTCTCCGGCAGAGCTGGTTAAGGAGGGGGCACAGGACGGCGGGCAGGACGAAGGAGATCAGCAGCAGCCCCGCCCAGTCTATGGCTCCGGGGGCGATGGCCGCCGCCCCGTTGGCAAGGGCGGTCTCGCTGGGGGCCACCCAGCCGGTCCAGACCCCCAGCTGCCCGCACAGGCCGCAGGTGCCCATGCCGGAGTTGATGGCCGCGCCATTCATCTCCAGCCGGAACAGGCAGGTGGCGATGGGGCCGGTGATGGCGGAGGTCACGGTGGGGGCGATCCATATCCGGGGATTTTTGACGATGTTGGGCATTTGCAGCATGGAGGTGCCCAGGCCCTGGCTCACCAGGCCGCCCCAGCCGTTCTCCCGGAAGCTCATGACGGCGAAGCCCACCATCTGGGCGCAGCAGCCCGCCACGGCGGCGCCTCCCGCCAGACCCGTCAGCCCCAGGACGGAGCAGATGGCGGCGGAGGAGATGGGCAGCGTCAGCGCGACGCCCACCAGCACGGAGACCAGAATGCCCATCAGGAAGGGCTGGAGCTCCGTGGCCCGCATGATGACCCGGCCAAAGGCGCTGGCGGCGGCGGCGATGGGGGGCGCGATGACCCAGGCCGTGCCGATGCCCGCCAGGGTGGTGACGATGGGCGTTACCAGGATGTCGATCTTCGTCTCCTTGCTGACGGCCTTGCCCACCTCGGCGGCGATGATGGCCACGAAGAGCACCGCCAGGGGCCCTCCCGCCTTGCCCAGGGCGTTGCAGGCGTAGCCCACCGTGGCCAGGGAGAAGAGGACCATGGGCGGGGCTTGCAGGGCGTAACCAATGGCCACGGCCATGGCCGCGCCGCTCATGAAGGAGGCCATGCCGCCGATGGTATAGCCCGTTTCGTTGATGGTGATGATCTGGGCGGTGAGAAAGCCGATGTGAAACTGCGTGCCGATGGTGTTTAAAATCGTGCCGATGAGGAGGGAGCAGAACAGGCCCTGGGCCATCGCCCCCAGGGCGTCGATGCCGTAGCGGCGGACGGAGAGGACGATGTTCTTGCGCTTGAGAAACGCCTTGACATTTTCCATGGGAAGCACCTGTCTCTTTCGTGATATGGTTTCGGAACCGGCCCCGCGAAGACGCAGAAGGCCTTACAGGTGTCTTGACACCTGTAAGGCCTATCATACGCAGGAAGCGCGGATTTGTCAATAGCGGTTTTGTAAAGGTTCGTTCCCCCGGCGGCGGTCTGCTCTGTGGATTTTTGCCGAAACCGCCAATCCGCGCCGCTGCCGGGAGATTTCAGAAGCGCCGTCCTTCCCGCCGTCTTTCCTGGGGCCCTGACCGGGGCGGCGGCACGCGGAACACCTCCGCCCGCCTCACTCCGCCCGGCGGGGCCGGTTCTCCAGCAGCGCGGCGTAGGTCTTGGAAAGCCCGGGCCAGTCCACTTTCCGCCACCAGCTTTCAAAGTAGTCGCCCCGGCGGTTCTGATAGTCCAGGTAATAGGCGTGCTCCCACACGTCGCACAGCAGCAGGGGAATCAGGGGCAGGGGGGTGTCCTGGTTGGGGGTCTTCACCACGGAGAGCCCGCCGTCCCGGTTGCTGGCCAGCCAGGCCCAGCCGGAGCCGAACTGCCCCAGGGCTGCGGTTTTCAGGGCGGATTTCAGCTCCTCCAGGCTGCCGAAGTCCCGGACGATGGCGTCGTCCAGGGGGCCGGAGGGGGAGGAGACGGGGCCGGGGGCCATGGTTTTAAAGTAAAGATCGTGGTTATAGACGCCTCCGGCGTTGTTCCGCACGCCCTGGCGGATGTCCTCCGGGAGGCTGGGCCACTCCTGAACCAGCCGCTCCAGAGGCCAGTCCTGCGCGTCCGGGTGCTTTTCCAGCAGCTTATTCAGGTTGTCGACATAGGTCTGGAAGTGCTTATCGTGGTGGAAGTGAAGGGTCCGCTCCCCGATCTCCGGCAGCAGGGTGTCGTAGCCGTAGGGCAGGGGCGGCAGAGTGAAGGGATAGTGCGTTTCCATAGAGGTCTCCTTTCCTGATGGTTGCTTTGTGATGGTTGCTTTGTATAGTATATGTTGGAAGCCGGGCGAGCATACGGAGAGAAAAATTTGTAAAAAAATCGGAAAAGTTTGTAACAAAATCCCTCCGGCGATCGTCTATAATAGTGGACGCACGCAATTCACATCAGGAAAGAGGATACCATATGAAGCACTTTATCTGGATGCTCTGCGGAATTTTTCTCTCGGGTCTGCTGTTGGGGACCCTCAGCGCCTGCGGGGCGGATTCACACGTCACGGCCTTTGTGACAACCGGCCAGCCCTCCGGCGGGGAGGCGGAGTCCGCCCCGGAGGAGCCTGCGCAGAGGGCCGCTTCCGCGCCGGAAGCGCCGGGCGGCGCGCCGGAGAAGGACGCCCCCGCGCCGGATGGCGGGGCGTAGTCCCTGGACGTCCCCTTCCAGGACCTGAACGAGACCAGCATCGCCGCCCTGGGATATCCCAAGCCGGATGTGGCAAATCCGGAGCCGGCGGGATGAGGTGCTTGTCTGTCCTGTAAAACTGTGGTATACTTATTTTAGCGCACATTGATGAAATGGAGGATTTTTTCGTGAAAAAATTACTGTCTGTATTGCTGTCTCTGGCGGTCTGTACCGCCGCTCTGTGCCTCACCGCCGCGGCGGCGGAGGCGGAAGCCTCTGCGGAGCTCCCCGTCTTCACCCAGGCCTGGGGCAAGGTCTCCCCCTGGGACGGGGAGGGTATTCTCCTGAAGAACGACAATCCCGACGACCCCCTGAACGAGGTGGTGGTCCACGTGGGAGAGGCCCCGGCGGTGGACGCGGCCACGGGCCTGCCCCTGGACATGGAGTCCGTCAAGGAGGGGGATACCCTCTATGTCTGGGCCAGCCCCGCCATGGCCCTGAGCCTGCCGCCCCAGATATCCGCCGAGGTGGTGGTGGGCAACGTCCCTGCGGACGCCGCCGCGCCGGAGTTTTGTGAGATCGCCGGGCGGGCCGTGTCTCCCGCCCCCGGCAGCGAGGGCAGCCCCGCCTTCCCCCTCACCGGCGGCGGAACGCTGGAGGTGACGGACAAGACCGCCTACTCCCCCTGGCTGACCCGGCAGATCGTCCGCATGGAGGATCTGATCCCCGGCGCCCGGGTCCTGGTCTGGAAGGACAAGGACGGCGCAGCGGAGAAGGTCCTGCTCTTCCCCTATTCTTATCAGGGCTATGTGTGCACCCTTGCCACCATGCACGATGTGCGCATCGCGGTGAACGGCGGCTTTGACGCCGAGCAGGACAAGGACGTTCCCCAGTTCTCCGGCAAGCGGACGGAAAACGGCGTTATGGCTCCCATCCGGGCCATTGCTGAGGCCGCCGGGTACAGCGTCTCCTGGGACAAAAACCGGGGCGCGGTGGTGTATGACGAGAACATCGACGTGGTGTTCTATGTCTATCCCGGTCAGAATGTCATCCATACCCCGGAGGGGGAGGCCACCATCTCCGCCCCCTGCCTCAAGGAGGACGGCACGACCTATCTGCCCCTGGAAGACCTGTGCTATTGGTTGAACCTGTATCTGGCCCGCGGGTAAATGCAAAGCCCTCCGCCATATGGCGGAGGGCTTTTTTCCGGCGTTACCGGAAGGTCAGCTGGAACCGCGCGCCGGGGTCCCCGGCGAAGACCAGCAGGCCGTCCTCCGGCAGCTGAACGGAGGTCTGGTCCCACAGGACGGAGGAGGCCGTCACCTGGCCCGCCGCGTCATAGACCCAGAAGCCCGCGTCCTCCGGCGCCTGGACGGTCATGGTCTTTCCGGCGGCCTTGTCTCCGATCTTATACCAGCGGGCATAGCCGTCCGGTCGGATGGTGCAGGCGGCGGCATTGTCCCGCCCGGTGGAGAGCTCGGGAACCGCGCTCTCCTCCATGGACAGCATGCCGTTGGAATAGCGTATCCAAAGGATGTCCTTCTCATCCCGCCACAGCTCCATGTCATTGCCGTCCCGGCCCACGTTGCCGGGAACCTGGGGAACATAGCGGGCGTGGTTCTCGTCCACGATGGCCATGGATCCGGCATAGCCCGGGACGCTCTCCGTCTCCTCCTCCTGCTGCGCCGCCGACAGGGCAAAGGCCGCGCCCAGGGCCAGATAGACCTGAGAGCTGTACCGCTCGCTCACCGGCAGGACGGAGGTCTCCAGCAGAATCTTGTCCCAGTGCTCCTGAAGCTCCGGAGAGATCGGGTTCTCCGGCAGCTTCATGGCGGCGTAGTTGCTGCCGGGAAGTCCCCCCAGAAGGGGAAGCTCCGTAAAGGTCCACTGGTGGAGGTAGGTCTGCCCGTTGTCCTCCTTCACCAGGCGCAGGGCGGCGGTGTTGCTCTCGTCCCGGAAGGAGCCGTCGCTGTAATAGGTGAAGGTCTGGTCCGGCATGCCGGGGGTGTTCATGTAGTGCAGAGTCAGCTTCCCCTCCTTCGTGACGTCAATCCGGAAGACATAGATCGAGGCGTAATAGCCGGAGAGCTCCGTCAGCTCCTGGGGCATGGGGGCGGGCTTGGCCTCGGGGAGGGTAAGGGGCGTCTCGTCCACCTCTACACCCTTGGCCTTCAGCGCCTCGATCAGCATCCGGGAGGCGGCCATCTCGTTGTAGGTGGACACGCCGCCGCTGCTCAGCACCGCCGCCGCCAGCTCGTGCTCCGGCAGGACCACCAGCCCGGCGTGGTAATACTGGGTGTCTCCCCCTTTCACCAGGGCGGTGACGCCGCTCTGGGCGAAGGGATACCACTCCACGTTGTCCCAGCCCAGACCGTAGGCCAAGGCGTCCGGTCCCTCCTCAGGCCAGAGGCCCCGGGCGTACTCCGGGGCGGCCATGGCCTCCAGCGAGGCTTTTTTCAGCAGGGTCTCGCCGGTGAGGGCCCCGCCGAAGGCGGCCAGGTCCTCCGCCGTGGCGTAGATGCCGCCGGTTCCCACGACGCCCAGGCAGTCCATGGGAAGGGCTTGGGCGTCCTCTCCCTGGTACGTGGCAACGGCGCGGCCCGTTCCCACCAGCTCGTCGGGGAAGGCGGTTTTCTCCAGTCCGGCGGGGTCGAGGATGTGGGCGCGGAGGTAATCCTGGAAATTGGCGCCGCTCACCGCCTCCACCACCAGCTGGGCCAGGGTGAAGCCGTCGTTGCAGTAGACGCTGTACGCGCCGGGGTCCGCCTTGAGGCGCTGGACGGCCAGGCGCTCCAGCAGCTGGTCCGTGGCTGTGGAGCTGGCGTCGTCAAAGAGCATGGCGCTGCCCATGGAGGAGCCCATCAGGCCGGAGGAGTGATTCAGCAGCATCCGGACGGTGATGTCCTTATACCGCTCGTCGGCCATTTTGAAATTGGGCAGGTACTTCACCACCGGCTGGTCCAGGTCCAGTTTCCCCGCCTCCGCCAGCTGCATGACGGCCACAGTGGTGTAAATCTTGCTGACGGAGCCCACGCCGTAAAGGTCGTTGGAGCCGGCGCTCCACGCCGCCAGACCGGCCAGATGGCCCGCGCCGGGGTCCTCCCGGGTTCCGCCCTCCCGGCCGCTGGCGAGAATCTCCCCGTCCTGCCACACGGCCCAGGCCAGCTGGGTGGCCCCGCCGTAGGTCATGGCGGCGGACGCGGCTTCCTTGGCGGTTTCCGCCAGCGTCTTGGGCGCGCCCTCCGTCTCCGCCGCCAGAGCGGGAACCGAGAGGCTCAGGCTCAGCGCCAGGGCCAGCAGCAGCGCGCCGAATCGTCTACAGGTCTCTTTCATCATTTCTTCCTTTCCCGTCCCGGCGGGGCCCTCCCCGCCGGGGCGCTTTCCTAAGCTGCGGTCTCAGGGTACACCTTCCACAAGGGGGAAAGTCAAGAGTAATTTTGTAAATTTTTGCCCCGCCCCCGCAAAACCGGCAGGGAGAATGCCGTGCGCCCCGGGTCGCGAAAGGGGCTTGACGGCGGCGGCCCGGCGTGCTATACTGCCAGTGATCAAACCGAGAGGGGTGGAAAGGTGAGAAAGACTTCCTGCTGAGTTCCAAGTGATTTGGACGCCGGCGGCGCCAGAGGGCGGACGCCGGGGCGGCAGCATGCCGCCGCGCAGGAAGAAAATCACCTCCAGCCCCCGTGTCATACCGCCATGCCGCCCGGTTTCGGGGCGGCTTGCGCCGCGCTGCAACGGGCCGCAGGAGTTCTCCTGCGGCCCTGATTTTTGGGGCCGCCGCGCCCCACAGCGAGGAGATGACGCGTATGTCCATGATTCAGGCCCAGGGCCTTACCTTTTCCTACCCCGGCAGTCCGGACCCCGTCTTTGAAAACGTCAGCTTCCAGATTGACACCGGCTGGAAGCTGGGCTTCATCGGCCGGAACGGCCGGGGGAAGACCACCTTTCTCCGGCTGCTGCTGGGGGAGTATTCCTACGGCGGACGGATTTTGTCCTCCGTACCCTTCGACTATTTTCCCGCCCCCATTCCGGACCCCGCCCGCCTGACGGCGGAGGTGCTGGAGGACCTCTGCCCCGAGGCGGAGAGTTGGCGCTTTCCCAGGGAGCTGGACCTTCTGGGCGTGGAGGAGGAGGCCCTGTGGCGGCCCTTCCCCACCCTCTCCAACGGGGAGCGGACCAAGGTCCTCCTGGCGGCCCTGTTCCTCCGGGAGGGGGCCTTCCCCCTCATTGACGAGCCCACCAACCACCTGGACGCTCAGGGCCGGGCCCTGGCCGCGGCGTACCTCCGGCGGCAGCGGGGGTTCATCCTGGTGTCCCACGACCGGCACTTTCTGGACGGCTGCGTGGACCACATCCTGTCCTTCAACCGCGCGGACATCCAGGTCCAGGCGGGGAACTACAGCAGCTGGAAGGAGAACTTCGACCGTGTCCAGCAGTTCGAGGAGGCGAAAAACGACCGCCTCCGGAAAGACATCCGCCGCCTCCAGCAGGCGGCCCGGCGGACCTCCGCCTGGTCGGACCGGGTGGAGGCGTCCAAGATCGGGGCTTATGACAAGGGCTTTGTGGGCCACAAGTCCGCCAAGATGATGAAGCGCGCCAAGGCTCTGGAGGCCCGGCAGGAGAAGGCCCTGGAGGAGAAGCGGAGCCTTCTCCAGAACCGGGAGTCGGCGGAGACCCTGAAGCTCTCTCCCCTGACGCACCACGCCCGGCGGCTGGCCGTCTGTTCGGACCTGGCGCTCTGGTACGGGGACCGGACCGTCTGCGGGCCGCTGTCCTTCTCCCTGGAGCAGGGGGAGCGGATCGCCCTGGAGGGCCCCAACGGCAGCGGGAAAAGCAGCCTTTTAAAGCTGCTGCTGGGCGGGGACATCCGCCATACGGGGACGCTGACCCGGGCCCCGGGGCTGAAAATCTCCCGCGTGCCCCAGGACACCGCCTTCCTCCGGGGTTCCCTGGGGGACTTCATCCGCCGGAGGGACCTGGACGAGAGTCTGTACAAAGCCATCCTGCGGAAGCTGGGCTTCGCCCGGGAGCAGTTCGCCCGGAACCTGGAGGACTACTCCGAGGGCCAGAAGAAGAAAGCCCTCATCGCCGCCAGCCTCTGTGAGCAGGCCCACCTCTATGTCTGGGACGAGCCGCTGAACTTCCTGGACATCGACGCCCGCCTCCAGATCGAGGAGCTGCTGCGGGCCGCCGCCCCCACGATGCTCTTCGTGGAGCACGACCGGGCCTTTCAGGAGGCCGTGGCCACAAAGGTAATTTCGCTGTAAAATAGAAAGGGACCCCGAAAGCCTCTCCGCGGAGCGCTTCCGGGGTCCTTTTCAAGGCCTGAACGCCCAGGCCGGGCGGCGGGGCCCCTCAAATCAGCGCCACGATCAGCCACAAAAGGCCGATGGCCGCCGCCCCCATCAGGGTGTACACCGCCGGGCTCAGGTCCCGCCAGGCCCGGCTGAGCTTGCCGTGGTCTCCCCCGGCGTAATTCCGGGCCACCCGGCGGGCCTCCTCCACCAGTTCCCGGGAGGTAACTCCCTCCCCGGCGGCGTCGTTCCGCACGATAAAAATCGCCTGTTCGAAAAACCGCTGGTCCGGGGAGTCCACCACGACCACTCTTCTGGAAATACCTTTCACCATCTCGCACCTATGCCTCCTGAACGTTGATGGTTCCAGTTTCCCAACCCAGGAAGAAATTTATACCTGTCACCGAAAAATCGGAGGGACCGGAACCCGGCCCCTCCGCCCGCGCTTATTTCATCAGCTCGTACATCACGGCCTTGATGGTGTGCATCCGGTTCTCCGCCTCGTCAAAGACGATGGACCGGGGGGACTCGAAGACCCCGTCCGTCACCTCCATAGCCTCCCGGCCGAAGCGCTCGCCCATCTCCCGGCCCACCTTCGTCTTGTGGTCGTGATAGGCGGGAAGGCAGTGCATAAAGCGGCACTGGGGTCCGGCGGCGTCCATCAGCGCCTCCGTCACCTGATAGGGTCCCAGGGCGGCAATGCGCTCCTCCCAGACCTCCACCGGCTCGCCCATGGACACCCACACGTCGGTATAGAGCACGCCGGCGTCCCGCACCGCCTCCATGGGGTTCTCCACAAACTCCAGCACGGCCCCGGTCTCCCCGGCGATGGCCCGGCAGGTCTCCACCAGGGCCCCGTCGGGCATGTACGCCTTGGGGGCGCAGGCCACGAAGTGCATGCCCATCTTGGCGCAGCCCACCATGAGGGAGTTGCCCATGTTGAACCGGGCGTCCCCCAGGTAGACCAGCTTGACCCCCTCCAGCTTCCCGAAGTGCTCCCGAATGGTCAGGAAGTCCGCCAGAATCTGGGTGGGGTGGAACTCGTTGGTCAGCCCGTTGAACACGGGGACCCCCGCCTGGGCCGCCAGCTCCTCCACGATCTCCTGGCCGAAGCCCCGGTACTCGATGCCGTCATACATCCGCCCCAGCACCCGGGCCGTGTCGGCGATGGACTCCTTCACGCCGATCTGGGACCCGGTGGGCCCCAGGTAGGTGCTGCCCATGCCCAGATCCTGGGCCGCCACCTCAAAGGCGCAGCGGGTCCGGGTGGAGGTCTTCTCAAAGATCAGGGCCACATTTTTGCCCTCCAGGTACCGGTGGGGAATCCCGGCCTTCTTCTTGGCCTTCAGGTCTGCCGCCGTGTCCAGAAATTGCCCGATCTCCGCCGGGGTGAAGTCCAGCAGCTTCAAAAAATGCTTCTGATTCATAAGTACCATCCCTTCCGAACATTTGAAATGAGGGCGGCTCGGGAGTTTCGGCGCTCCGGGACCGGCCCTCATTTCGGTTTTTTATCGATTGCCCTCAGGCCAGGACCGCCTTCATAATGGCAAGACCTTTGTCCATCTCGTCCTTCGTGATGACCAGGGGCGGCAGCAGCCGCAGGCCCGGCCCGGCAGTGAGAATCAGCAGTCCGTTTTCAATCAGACGGTTCGCGATCTCCTTGTTGGTCCAGCCCTCCCGGACCTCCGCGCCGATCATCAGCCCCAATCCCCGGGTCTTTCCCAGGCAGGGGAGGTTCAGCGCCTCTATGCCCTGGCGGAGGTAGGCGCCCTTGGCCTTGACCTCCTCCAAAAAGGCGTCGCTGAGGATGTCCTGCACCACCAGGCCCGCGGCGGCGCAGACGGGGTTGGCGCCGAAGGTGGTGGCGTGGGTGCCGGGGCCCAGGACGTTCCGGCATTTCTCGCTGGCCAGGATGCCGCTCATGGGCAGCCCCCCGGCGATGCCCTTGGCGAAGGACACCGCGTCCGGCAGAATATCGTACTGCTGGAAGGCAAACAGCGTGCCCGTCCGGCCCACGCCGGTCTGAACCTCGTCCGCCAGCAACAGCCAGTCCCGCTGGGCGCAGAGGTCCGCCAGGGCCTTGACATAATCCTTGTCCAGGGGCAGCACGCCCCCCTCGCCCTGGACCAGCTCCACCATGACGGCGCACACGTCGTCCCCGGCGGCGGCCTTCAGGTCCTCCAGGTCGTTGGCCGCCGCGTAGCGGAAGCCCTCGGTGAAGGGGAAGAAAAAGTTGTGAAACACGTCCTGCCCCGTGGCCTTCAGCGTGGTGATGGTCCGGCCGTGGAAGGAGTTTTTCAGGGTGATGATGGTGCTGCGGCCCTGGCCGTACCGGTCGAAGCTGTACTTCCGGGCCAGCTTGATCATGCCCTCGTTGGCCTCGCCGCCGCCGTTGGCGAAGAAGACGCAGCTCTCCCCGGTGCGCTTGCACAAAAGCTCCGCCAGCCTCGCGGGGGGCTCCGTGTAAAAGAGGTTGGAGACGTGGCCCAGCTTCTTGGCCTGGGCCGTCACGGCCTGCACCCAGGGCTCGTTGCCATAGCCCAGGGCGGTGACGCCGATTCCGCTGGTGAAGTCGATATATTCCCGCCCCTCCGGGTCATAGAGGGTGGCCCCCCGGCCGTGGTCGATGGCCACGGGGAAGCGGCCGTAGGTGTTCATGATATACTGCCCGGTCAGGCTCTTGACTGCCTCGGAAGTCATGATGCGCACTCCTCCTTTTTCATCATGGTGCCAATGCCCTCGTCCGAGAGCAGCTCAATCAAAATGGAGTGGGGAATCCGGCCGTCCAGAATGTGGACCCGCTCCACGCCGCCGTGGATGGCGTCCACGCAGCACTTCATTTTGGGAATCATGCCCCCGGAGATGACGCCCTCCTCCACCAGGGCCGGCACCTCCTGGGTGCGGATCACGTGGATCAGGGTCTCCTCGTCCCCGGGGTCCCGGAGAAGGCCCCGGACGTCCGTGAGCAGAATCAGCTTCTCCGCCCCCAGGGCCTCCGCCAGCTTGGCGGCGGCGGTGTCGGCGTTGATGTTATAGGAGGTATCCGCGTCCGTCCCCTGGGCCACGGTGGACACCACCGGGATGTACCCGGTCTGGAGGGCGTTGCGCACCGGGGCGGGGTTCACCTCCGTAATCTCGCCCACGAGGCCGTACTTCTCGTCCAGCCGCCGGGCCTGGAACAGCTCCCCGTCCAGGCCGCACAGGCCCACGGAGCGGCCCCCCAGCCGGTTGAGCTGGGCCACCAGGTCCTTGTTGACCTTGCCGCAGAGGATGGACTGGACCACATCCATGGTGGTGGCGTCGGTATAGCGCAGGCCGTCCACAAAGCGGGACTCGTGGCCAATCATCTTCAGCATGGCGGAAATCTCCGGTCCGCCGCCGTGGACCACCACCACCCGGATGCCCACCAGATTTAAAAGCACGATGTCCGTCATGACGGAGCGGCGAAGGGTGTCGGAGGTCATGGCGCTGCCGCCGTACTTGATGACGACGGTCTTGCCGGTGTACTTTTGAATGTAGGGCAGGGCCTCCACCAGGGTCTGGGCCTGCTGTTCATGGGAAGACATGCTGTCCGCCCCCTCTCACGTTCTGTAGTCGCCGTTGATCTTGATATAGTCGTAGGTAATGTCGCAGCCCCAGCAGGTGCAGGAGCCGTCTCCCTCCTCCAGGGCGATGCGGATTTCCACGTCGTGCTCCGTGAGGACCTTTTTGGCCAGATCCTCGTCAAAGTCCAGGCCCCGGCCCTTGGCGCAGACCTGGACCTCTCCGGCGGCACTGGCAAAGCAGACGGCCACGCCGTCCGGGTCAAACGCCTCTCCGGAATAGCCCATAGCGCAGAGAACCCGGCCCCAGTTGGCGTCCGCGCCGAAGATGGCGGCCTTGGTCAGGGTGGAGGAGACCACGGACTTGGCGATGGTCTCCGCGCCCTTCTCCGTCTTTGCGCCGGAGACGGTGCAGGTGATGAGGTGCCGGGCGCCCTCGCCGTCGGAGGCCATCCTCCTGGCAAGGTCCACGCACAGCGCCTTCAGGGCCTCCACGAAGGCGTCGTAATCCGGGCCCTTGGCGGTGATGGGCTCGTTGCCCGCCAGACCGTTGGCCAGGACGCAGCAGGTGTCGTTGGTGGAGGTGTCCCCGTCCACGCTGATGCGGTTGAAGCTGACGGCCACCGTCTCCAGCAGGGCGGCCCTGATCATCTCCGGGGAGATGGCGCAGTCCGTGGTGAGGAAGCAGAGCATGGTGCCCATGTTGGGGTGGATCATGCCGCTGCCCTTGGCGACGCCGCCTATGCGGACGGTTCTGCCGCCCACGGTGGTCTCCACCGCCGCCTCTTTTTTCACCAGGTCCGTGGTCATGATGGCGTGGCCCGCCGCGTCGCTGGCTGCCGCCGAGCGTTCCAGCGCGGCGTACAGCGCCGGGACGCCGCGCTCAATGGCCTCCACGTTGAGCCGCTGGCCGATGACGCCGGTAGAGGAGACCAGCACGTCCTCCGGCCTGCATCCGATGGCCGCCGCCGCCGCCGCGCACATCCGCTCCGCGTTTTCCTCCCCCTGGGGGGCGCAGGCGTTGGCGTTGCCGCTGTTGGCGATGACGGCCCGGGCCCTCCCGTCCGCCAGGTGCCGCAGGTCCACCCGGATGGGGGCGGCCTTCACCACGTTCTTCGTGAACACCGCCGCCGCCGCGCAGTCCACGTCGGAGACAATCAGGGCCACGTCCTTCTTCCAGTCCGCGTGGGTCTTCACGCCCACGTGGACTCCGGCGGCCCGGAAGCCCTGGGCGGCGCAGACGCCGCCGTCAATCAAGTTCAGCATAGCGATACCTCGCAGTCTCTCAAAGATTCAGGCCCACAGTCTCGTCGAAGCCCAGCATCAGATTCATGTTCTGTACCGCCGCACCGGAGGCCCCTTTGCCCAGGTTGTCAAAGAGGGCGGTGACGGTGCAGCGCTCCCGGTTCCCCTGGACGAACAGGTACAGGCTGTCGGAGCCCGCCAGGGTGTTGGCCGCCAGCATGGGCCCCTCCCACGCGGCGCTGACGCGGACCATGAGGGAGGTTCCGCTGCCCTGGTAGTGGTCCGTCAGGGCCAAAAGCAGGGTCTCCCGGTCCAGGAACAGGGGAACCGTCGTGGCCATGCCCTTGTAATAGTCGTCCACAATGGGGGAGAACACCGGGGGAACCGTCAAGCCGCAGACCGCCTGCATCTCCGGCAGGTGCTTGTGGCTCTGGTTCAGGCCGTAGATGCGCGGGCTGTACATCTCGGTGTGCTTCTCCCCCTCGTACTGGGCGATCATCTTCTTCCCGCCGCCGGAGTAGCCGGTGAGGGAAAAGCAGCTCAGCGCCGCGTCCCGGGGCAGAAGGCCCCTTTTCACCAGGGGGTAAACAATGCTGATAAAGCCCGTGGCGTGGCAGCCGGGGTTGGCCACCCGTTTGGAGCGCCGGATGCCCTCCCGGTGCTCCGCCGACAGCTCCGGGAAGCCATAGGCCCAGCCGGGGGCCGTCCGGTGGGCGGTGGAGCAGTCGATGACCCGGGTGCGGTCGTTTTCAATCAGGCCCACCGCCTCTTTGGCGGCGGCGTCCGGCAGGCAGAGAAAGACCAGGTCGGCGGCGTTGAGGAGCGTTTTCCGTTCCGCCATGTCCTTGCGCTTCTCCTCTTCGATGAGGAGAAGCTCGATGTCCTCCCGGGCCGCCAGCCGGTCGTAAATCTGGAGGCCGGTGGTGCCCTCCTTGCCGTCAATGTATACCTTCGGTTTCATAGCGCCGCTCCTCTCACTGCTTCCGGGCCTGGACAAACGCCTCGACCTCCTGAATCTGCCGGGCGGTCTCCGCCTCGGCGGGGCCGCCGAAGCTCTGCCGCAGCGCCATGCAGTTCTCCAGCCGCAGCGCCTCGTAGACGTCCTCCTCAAAAAGCTCCGAAATCTCCCGCAGCTCCGCCAGGGTCAGCTCCTCCAGAGTCTTCCCCGCGCCGGAGCACGCCGCCACCAGCCGGCCCACGGCGGTATAGGCGTCCCGGAAGGGCATGCCCTTTTTCGTCAGGTAGTCGGCGCAGTCCGTGGCGTTGATAAAGCCCCGCCCCGCCGCGGCCCGCATATTCTCCGGCAGGACGGTCATTGTGGCGATCATCCCCGTGAACACCGGCAGGCACAGCTCCACGGTGTCCAGCGCGTCGAACACCGGCTCCTTGTCCTCCTGCATGTCCTTGTTATAGGCCAGGGGCAAGCCCTTCATCACCGTCAGAAGGCCCATCAAGCCGCCGTAGACCCGGCCCGTCTTTCCCCGGATCAGCTCCGCCATATCCGGGTTCTTCTTCTGGGGCATGATGCTGCTGCCGGTGGAATAGGCCTCGTCCAGCTCCACGAACTTGAACTCCCAGCTGCACCAGAGAATGACCTCCTCGGAGAAGCGGCTCAGGTGCATCATCAAAATCGAGAGGCCGCTCAAAAGCTCCAGGGCGTAGTCCCGGTCGCTGACGCCGTCCATGGAGTTGCCGCAGGGCCGGTCAAAGCCCAGGGCCTCCGCCGTTTGAAAGCGGTCGATGGGGTAGGTGGTCCCCGCCAGGGCGCCGGAGCCCAGGGGGCACTCGTTCAGGCGCTTTTGGCAGTCCTCCAGCCGCGTCACGTCCCGGCGGAACTGGGCGGCGTAGGCCAGCAGATGCTGGGCGAAGGACACGGGCTGCGCCCTTTGCAGGTGGGTATAGCCCGGCATCACCGTGCCCTGATGCTCCCGGGCCCGGCGGCAGAGGACCGTTTCCAGCTCCAGCAGCTGGCCGATGACGGTTCCGATCTCCCTGCGGACGTACATCCGGAAGTCCAGGGCCACCTGATCGTTCCGGGACCGGGCGGTGTGAAGGCGCTTCCCCGGGTCCCCGATCCGGTGGGTGAGGAGGGCCTCGATATTCATGTGGATGTCCTCGTTGTCCGGGGAGAAGGTGATTTTGTCCGCCTCGATGTCCCGCAGGATGCCCTTCAGCCCCTGGAC
Organism: uncultured Oscillibacter sp.; assembly: GCF_910579365.1. Lineage (GTDB taxonomy): Bacteria > Bacillota > Clostridia > Oscillospirales > Oscillospiraceae > Oscillibacter. Next base: position 6,596 of record NZ_CAJTUX010000046.1, on the reverse strand, counting down.
GATGGTGCCGGCGTCGGCCCTGGAGATGACGCCGCTCTCCGCCAGCATCTCCGCGTGGGCGATGCTGCCCTGAATATCCTCCCGGTACAGCCTCTGGTCAAAGTGGATGGAGGACTGGAAGTCGTTGGCCAGCGCGTCGGTCTCCTTGCCGAAGCGGCCTCCCCATAGTTTCATAACGCTCTCCTCTTCTGAAGAGAGGGGGCCAAGCCCCCTCCTTCTCATTTACAGTTTTCCCTGCTCCCGCAGCGCGAGAACGGTGTCCGGCAGACCCCACAGGTTGATGAAGCCCGTGGCGTTGGTCTGGTCATAGGCGCTTTCGTTGAAGGTCACCAGCTCCTCGGAATACAGGCTCTCCGGCGAGGTGATGGAGGCCGTGATCATGTTGCCCTTGTAGAGCTTCAGCTTCACGCTGCCCGTTACATGCTCCTGGGTCTTGTCGGCGAAGGCGCTGAGAGCCTCCCGCAGGGGGGTGAACCACTTGCCGTTGTACACCAGGTCCGCGAAGTCCACCGCCAGCTTGCTCTTCATATGGGCGGTGTCCTTATCCACCGTTATCATCTCCAGGCACTGGTGGGCTTTATACAAAATCGTGCCGCCGGGGGTTTCGTACACGCCCCGGTCCTTCATGCCCACCAGCCGGTTCTCCACGATGTCCAGAAGGCCGATGCCGTTCTCGCCGCCCAGGCGGTTCAGCTTGCGGATGATGTCGCTGGCCTTCATCTTCTCCCCGTCCACGGCCACGGGCACGCCCTTGACAAAGTCGATGGTCACATAAGTCGGGGCGTCCGGCGCGGCGATGGGGCTGACGCCCATCTCCAAAAAGCCCTCTTTCTCATACTGAGGCTCGTTGGCGGGGTCCTCCAGGTCCAGGCCCTCGTGGCTCAGGTGCCAGAGGTTCTTGTCCTTGGAGTAGTTGGTCTCCCGGCTGATTTTCAGGGGGACGTTGTGGGCCTCGGCGTAGTCGATCTCCTCGTCCCGGCCCTTGATGTCCCACTCCCGCCAGGGGGCGATGATGGTCATCTCCGGGGCGAAGCGCTTGATGGCCAGCTCGAAGCGGACCTGATCGTTGCCCTTGCCGGTGCAGCCGTGGGCGATGGCGTCCGCGCCCTCCTTCTTGGCGATCTCCACCAGGCTCCGGGCGATGATGGGCCGGGCAAAGGCCGTGCCCAGCAGGTACTGCTCATAGCTGGCGCCCATCTTCAGGGAGGGGATGATGACCTCGTCCACCATGGCGTCGGTGAGGTCGGCGATGTACAGCTTGCTGGCTCCGGTCTTAAGGGCCTTTTCCTCCAGGCCGTCCAGCTCGTCGTTCTGCCCGACGTCGCCGGCCACGGCGATGATCTCCGGGTTGCCGTAGTTCTCTTTCAGCCAGGGGATAATGATGGACGTATCCAGTCCGCCGGAGTAGGCGAGGACAATTTTCTTGATATCTTTCTTCATAACAGCGCCTCCAAAGGTTTGAATGATGTAAGAATTATACATCTATAGTGAATAAATATTCAATTGGCGGATTGCACAAGAATCCGGAGACCAGCGAGGCAAATTTTGCCGCGCCGCCTTGCGGTCCCTGTCGAAAAATGGTACAATCCCCATGCTGCCCTCCTGGCAACAGGAAGGAGGTGAATACCATGCTCAGCATTGCCACCAGTTTCCTTGTGTCGCTGGCCGCAGGCATCGCCTGTTATTACATCTGCAAATGGCTTGAACGGCACAGCAAGGGCAGCTAAGCCCAAAACGGACCCCCGGAGAGATGCGACCTCTCCGGGGGTCCGTTTTGCTGTGTGAATACCTTCAACTTACCACCAGTTTCAGGGTGCCTTCATTATACCACCCCCCGCCCGGAAACGCAAGAGCATTTTCAGTCTGCGCCCGCAGGCGGCCTGTGTGTCCGCCCTTGCGGCCCCTGTCGAAAAATGGTATAATCTCCACGCTGCCCTCCTGGCAACAGGAAGGAGGTGGAATGATGGAAATTCTCATCGGATTTCTTGTGTCTGTCGCGGCCGGCATACTGTGCCATTACATTTGCAAATGGCTCGACCAGCGCAAGAAGGGCAGTTAATATCCCCGCAAAGGCGAACCCCCGGAGAGTCAGCACCTCTCCGGGGGTTCGCCTTGCTCTGTGGGTGATGGAAATTCTTCATCGGATGGCTTTACGCCAAATTCATTATACCACCCCCCGCCCAGGAACGCAAGCGCATTTTCAGGGGCGCGGTCCCTGGGGAAGCCGGAGGCCGCCTGTGTAAAACGATTCGCGAAATGACGCAGGAAATGAAAAGAAGTCCCCGGCGCTTGCGCGCCGGGGACTTTTTGGATTTCTCAGAAATCCGGGGAAATCAGAATCTTTGAGAGAAAGGGATTAGGCCTCGGGCTGCGTGTAGGTGGTATCCCACTTGTACACCACAACATTGCTGCAATCCACTACCAGGGGAACCTCAACGTTTACGCCGCTCTTGGTCAGAGTGACGGTGCCAGAGGTGACTCCGCTACTCCCCATGGCGGTATCAAGTCCACTTCCTCCCGGAGCGCACGCCCGATAAAGCGTGAGCCAATAGCCGCCTTCAGAAGAGGATCCAAAGTTGACGTATCCCTGCGCAGGACTGGCACTCTGATCCTTCCACTTGTTCACAACGGTCACGTCGCTCACAGTCCAGCCGTCAATCGTCTCGGGAACATTGAACCCAATCTGATAGGCCTTTCCGCCATTCGCGTTCGTATGACCGTACAGACCGGTGTGGCTGAAAGCCAGCGTGATCTTCCCATCGCCAGCGGAGGTAGTCAGATCGTAACCAGTATTCAGAACATCAGCGGGAATCGCGTCAGTCTTGTCGGCCAGGGCCGTCTTCGTGAAAGCGGCGGCAACCTTATTCAGGTCGGGGGCGTCAAGGGAGACCGTGATGGTGCCGGAGGCATTGACCACGAATCTCTGACTGCTGCCGACGGTTCCATCCACGAAGACAATGCTCTCGCTGGGGGTCACAGACACAACGCCGCTCGCAGAGCCCATCTTCTCAGCCTTGACAGTGATGATCTCGCCCTTCGCAACCGTGAAGGTAGAGGGAGAAGCAGAGGTCAGGGTCGCGCCCTTATAGGTTACCATGGTGTTTGCACCGATCTCGAAGGTGACAACCGCGTCAGTCGCGGTGGGAGAATCGGGCAGATCGCCCGGAGCAGGAACATTGGTGTTCCCGGCGGGAGTGGTTCCGATAGCGCCGGTCTCAGTCTGCTGAACCTTATCCACGTCCTCGGGCGCGATCACGACCGGGGTCTCCGTACCAGCGGCATCAATCACAGAAGGCACGCAGGTGACGGTCATGCCAGCCATAGAGGCGGCCTTGTCCGCGGGGATAACCAGCTCCGTGGTGCCGTCGGCGTTGACCTTGACGGTAGCGCCGAGGGTTTCCGCGTCGACTCCGTCGATCTTCCAGGTGTAGCGGATATTCGCGTTCGAAGTAACCGCAACGCCATTGACCGTGGCAACCGCCTTATAGGTGATGGCCTCGCCGCGGTTCGTGTTCGCAGCAGTGGGAACCGCAATCTTCACACCGTCAACGGCGGGAGCGGGGGTAATTGCGACCGGGGTCGCAGCAATGGCACCGCTGGAGGGCAGTTCCTTATCCTTGACCTTGTAGGTCACTTCGCAGTTGTAGGTGGCTTCCTCGGTAGTGGAAACAACCAGGGTCTTGCCGGTTCCAAGAGTGTTGGTGCTGTCGCCGACCTTGTACCAGCGATAGCTGTAGATGGTTCCGTTCGCGGGCAGGTCAGCCACATTGGCGGTCAGGCGAATCTTGCCAGCGTCAGCGCCGGAGGTAATGGCTTCCTGGCCAATGGTCACGGTAATCGCGTCGGCGTCGGGCCGCTCGCCGGGATCCTCGGCCTGGGTCACCACAACCAGGGTGGCAACGCGGAAGGTGTCGCTGTGGATGTTATCATTGATGATAACGTCAACCACGACGTTCTCGAAGTCCTTCAGATCGTCCCAGTTGTCGATGCCGTTGCCGGTCATATCGACATACTCCGCACGGCCCAGGTTGATGATGCCAGCGCCGGTGGGACGGGCAGTGGTGCTGCTCAGGGAGTACAGGTCGGTCAGGATGTTGGCAGTGGTATTAGTCCACGTACCATTGGGCTGCCCGGTAACTCCGTCCACACCCTGGGTACCAGCGCTCAGCGGAGTGCCGTCGATCTTCCAAGCGCCCGCAACAGCCGTCAGGCCCTTGGAGCCCTTGACGAAGGAGTCGATCGTCAGGTGCATGGTGGAGGTGGTCTTCATCGCCTGGTCATAAGACTTGACGGTGTAGTAAGGCTCATAGCCCTCGAGAGTGCTCTCGGTGTAGGAGGCGAAGGTCCGCAGGCCCAGCTCGCGGTTGGCCCAGATCTGGACGTCGTCCTTCAGGCCGTCCTTGGTCATCATGGCGACCTCATAGCCATAGACCTTCTGGCCCTTGGCGTTCTCGGTGACCACGTGGCCGTTCCAGTGACGCTTGACATACAGCAGGTTGCTGCTGGTAGCGGTGCCGCTCTCGGTCTTCACAACCACGGCGCGGACGTTGCCGTCCTTGTCGAAGTAAGCCTCGGCGGAGTTGTAACCCTCGTAGTCACCGGTATCACCGATGCCGTCTCCGTGGGTAGCGGGAGGCGCGAAGGTATCAATCCTGCCGTTATGAGCCGCATCGGGAGTTCCGCGCATAGCGGCCAGGTCCTTGTTGGCAACATTCTGGGAGTTCTTCTGGAACTCGATGGTGTCAACATCGCCCACGTCGTCGAAGGTGACGAAGATGACCTTCGCGCCTTCACGCATGAACTTGATCTCATCGCGCGTACCGGCACCAACGGCCACACCATCGTTGCCCAGAACGCCCATCAGCTTCACGGAGTTGTTGCTGGCGCGGAGCTCATAGAGCTTTCCATCGGCGGTGTTGGTCGCGAAGATGTCCACGTTGTAGATGTTGGGGGCTTTCTCCCAATGCTTACCCGCAACACGGTAGGCAGGCTTGCTGTTGTCGGAGTTGTCCTCCAGAATCCAGTCGGCGGAGCTGTTGGAGGTGTTGCTGGTGTAGCGGACCAGATCGCCGGGCCGCATGTCGGGGCTCTCGCCGTTGATGCCCAGGTTCAGGTCGATTTCCTCGCCGCCGACGTCCCAACCGTGGACGTAGTCGACCAGACGGCCATTCTCAAGGCTCTTGTAATAGTTGCCGATGATCATGTACTCAGAGGTGGAACCGGCGTCCTCAATCAGGAGGGCATTGCCGAATTCGTCCATGTGCAGAGTGACATCCTTGCGGGTGACCTTGATGGTCGTCGCGTCGATGTCCTTCATGTCCTTGTTCCACTGGGCGGCCTTGTAGGAGGTTCCGCCGACAGTGAGCTCAACGACTTCGTCATCGTACATGTCGGTACGGGTCAGGGTGCCGGTGACGGTCTCGGGCACATAGGCCTTGGAGACAACGTACTTGGAGGTAGCGCTGTGGTTGTCAGCCACGGGAACCACGGCCACGAGATCGCCGGCCTTCAGTTCCTTCAGCATGGCATAGTTCTCGTTGTCGTCCTTGGTGTCCTTCATTTCCACGTCCAGGGGATCCTGGTTGAAGGCATGGCCGATAACGGGCTTGTCGCCGTCCTTGAGGTCGAGAGCGACATAGTCGCTGCCAACGCGCTTGACTTCCATCAGCTGGGTGTGGATAACCACAACGTCGGTGATGAAGTCGGCGTCATCCTCGGAAACATAGACGTTGACCACGGTGCCGTTGTCGGTGTAGTCGGCGATGTTGCCCACAGAGGTCAGTCTGTTGGCGCCGGTCTGCTCAACACCGTTGATCCAGAGCGTGGTCTGAACAGCGTCCTTATCAGCGCCGTCGGCGTGCAGCTCATAGCCGCGCAGACCCAGAGCGCGCACCTTGGCGGCGTCGTCGTCGATGGCGGCGTGAGCCTGCTGGGTGTTGTAAGTGAAGTCGGGCTCCAGGGCATAGGTGCCGATGGTGACCTTCTTGTAGCTCCACTCGGCAGAGGGACGGCCGAACTCGTCGTCGGTGGGATTCCACTTGTCGGCCTCCAGGCGGAGGTCAATGAAATGCTCCTCGGCAAACTCGACGGTTTCGAACGCGTCGTCCGGACGGGTGCGCTGAGTCCGGATGTTCCGGGCGAACTCCTGGTTGCTGGTCTTGTAGGAGCGGACCTGGCCGCCGGAGACCACAACGTTGGTGTTCTCGCCGGTGACGTTGACATTGATGCCGTTGCTGTACTCCACGACGGTGGCCTTCAGGGCGTTCAGCGCCAGCTGGCAGGCCTGCTCGCGGTTGACCGCGGCGCTGCCGTCGAACTGGAGGCGGTCGAACAGGCTGGCGCTCTGGCCGATGGCGGCGACGTTGTTGGTCCAGCCGGAGCCGGTGAAGCGCTCGATGTCGGAGTCATAGCCGACAGCGCACAGCAGCATCTTGGCGAAGGCATAGCCGGTCAGGGAGTTGGCGGGCTTGAAAGTGCCGTCACCATAACCGCTGATGATGTTCTTCGTCTTGCAGAAGCTGATGACGCCCGCAAAGGTGTGGTTGGCGGGAACGTCGGGATAGGGGCTGCTGTTGTTGGGCAGGTTGTTGGCGGCC
>NZ_CAJTUX010000045.1 GCF_910579365.1 uncultured Oscillibacter sp. | reverse complement strand
GTGTCAGACAGCTTTGTTAGATTACCAGATCATCCGCTCTTTGTCAACTACTTTTTCTGACTTTTTTCCTTTTTTGCCCTTTGACGGAGAAATACCCCAAATTAGGTGCGACCTCTGTGCAATCTATCCTACGAAAACGGTCTTATCAAACCAGCCGGTCTGTGCTATACTGTTTTTATCATTTCCCCTTTTTTAATTCAATATGTAATCCGCCCTTCATTTTCAAATTACCACCTCTTAAGAAAAAGGAGCTGATACCTTTGCAGATTCGCCGCCTGACCGCCACCTTCGGCAAGCTCCAGGAGCAAACGCTGGAGCTTCAAGAGGGTCTGAACATTCTCCAGGCCCCCAATGAGACGGGGAAGTCCACCTGGTGCGCCTTTCTTCTCTCCATGTTTTACGGTGTCAACACCAAAGAGCGGGACCGCGCCGGCTTCCTGGCCGATAAAAATCACTACGCCCCCTGGTCCGGCGCGTCCATGTCCGGCCGCCTGGACTGCCGGACTTCGGACGGCGCTTCCCTGACCCTCTTCCGCACCACACGCCGCCAGTCTGCCCCCATGGGGGACTTTCAGGCCCTCTACGCCGGCACCGCCGACCCGGTTCCCGGTCTCACCGGGGTCAACTGCGGCGAGACGCTTCTGGGCGTCAGCCGGGAGGTATACGCCCGCAGCGCCTTTATCCGTCAGAACGGCGCCGCCATCACCCAGGACGCGGGGCTGGAGCGGCGCATTGCCGCCCTCATCACCTCCGGCGAGGAGGATACCTCTTATATGGAAGCCGCAGAGGCCCTGAACAAGCAGCTGAACCACCGCCGCCACAACAAAACCGGCCGTCTTCCCGCTCTGGAGGCGGAGCTTCAGGAGACCGAGGCCCTCCTCTCCTCCCAGGCAGAGCTGGTCCGCCAGCGGGAGACCTTGTCGGCCCGCTCGGCGGAACTGGAGGCCCGGGAGGACGCCCTGAACCAGGAGCTGGAGGCGCTGGACCTCTGGGACCTCCAGCAAAAATGCCAGGCTCTTCAAACAGCGGAGGACGCCGCCGCCCAGGCGGAGGAAAAAGCCGCCTCTCTCCGCCGCCGCCTGGAGGAGGAGCAGATTCCCGAAAATGACGTAACAGGCCGCCTCCGGGGGGCCATCGTGAACCTGAACACCGTCCGCAAAAGCGCCGAGAAAGCCCAGGAGGAGTATCAGGCCGCCCAGGAAACCCTGGCCCAGGCGGAGGAGGCCCTGGCCGCCAGTCCCTTTGCCGGACAGACGGCGGAGGAGGCCCGGCGGACTGCCGCCGGGCCCCTGCCCAAGGCCAGGCGCTCTCTTCTGCCCCCGCTGCTGACGGCGCTGGCCTGCCTCTGCGCCGCCCTGGGGGCGGGATACGGCGTGTACTTTTATTCTAAAAATCTCTATGCGGGCCTGGGAACCGCCGCCGCCCTTCTGGTTCTGACCGTCTCGGCCACGCTGTTTCTCTGGCGGCGGGCGGGAAAGCAGGCGGAACGCGCCGCTCTCACGGCTCGCTACGGCACCGCCGTCCCGGCGGAGATTTCCGCCCTGGCGGACGCTTACATCAAACAGCTGGCGGACCGGGACGCGGCAAAACAGGACTCCTCCGCCAAGGCCGCCGCCGCCCAGGGTCTCTGGCAGTCCGTGGACACAAACGCCGGCGGCATTTTAGAAGAGGTCCGCCGCTTCGCCCCCGCCGCCTACGACATTCCCTCCGCCGACGCCGCCCTCCGTGCCTGCGCCCTTTTGCGCAAGGAGCTTTCCGAGGCGGAGCGGGTCGCGCAGGAGGCCCGTCTCCGGGCGGAGCTTCAGGCCCAGCAGACCCCCGCCCCGCCGGAGAACGCGCCGCCCTCCGCCCCGCCGGAGCGGACCCGGGATGCCGTTTTGGAGGAGCGGGAGGCCCTGCGGGCAGACCTGACCGCCCTGCGCTCCAACCTGGACCGCATCGCCGGCCGGCTGCACGCCACCGGGGACCCCCTGGCCCTTCAGGCCGCCGCCGAGCGGCTGACGGATGAAATCGCCGCCCTGGAGGGGGAGTATGCCTCCATCCAGCTGGCCCTGTCCACGCTGGAGCACGCCAACGCCCAGCTCCAGGGCCGGTTCTCCCCCACTCTGGGACAGCGGGCGGCGGAAATTTTCGGCCGCCTCACGGGTCAAAGCTACAGCGGCGTGCTTCTGGACCGCAATTTGCGCGTCTCGGCGGAGCCCGCCGGCAGCGGCGTTCCCCGGGCGGTGGAATATCTCTCCGCCGGAGCCGCCGACCAGCTGTATCTGGCGGTGCGCCTGGCCATCTGCGGCCTGGTTCTGCCGCCGTCCCTGGCCGTTCCCATCGTCCTGGACGACGCCCTCTCCAGTTTTGACGACGGCCGCTGCGCCGCCGCCCTGACCTTCCTCCGGCAGGAGGCGGACCGGCGGCAGATTCTGCTGTTCACCTGCCACAGCCGGGAGGCGGATTTCTTCCGGGACGATCCCGCCGTCTCCATCCAATACTTGACGGCCCCCGGCGGGAGGGTATAGAATGAAGCCAATCCATCCAACTACATAAAAGAGGAGACTTTGCATCATGAGCGAGTGTACCCACGACTGTTCCGCCTGCGGCGAGTCCTGCGCGGACCGGCAGGAGCCCCAATCCCTTCTGAAAGAGCTGAACCCTCACGCCCGGGTGGGCCGGGTTTTCGGCGTCGTCTCCGGCAAGGGGGGCGTCGGCAAGTCCATGGTCACCAGCCAATTGGCCGTGACCATGCGCCGCCGGGGCCATACCGCCGGCATTCTGGACGCCGACGTCACCGGCCCTTCCATTCCCAAGGCTTTCGGCGTCCATGGCCAGGCCGTGGGCGGCGAGGAGGGCATCTACCCCATGGAGTCCCGCACCGGCATCCAGATGATGAGCACGAACCTGCTTCTGCCCAACGAGACGGACCCGGTAATCTGGCGGGGCCCCGTCATCTCCGGCGTGGTCCAGCAGTTCTGGACGGACGTGCTTTGGAACTGCGACTATCTTTTTGTCGACATGCCTCCCGGCACCGGGGACGTGTCTCTCTCCGTTTTCCAGTCCATCCCCCTGGACGGCATCGTCGTCGTGGCCTCCCCCCAGGAGCTGGTCTCCATGGTGGTGGAGAAGGCTGTGAAGATGGCGGAGATGATGGAGGTTCCCATTCTGGGCCTTGTTGAGAACATGAGCTATGTCCTCTGCCCGGACTGCGGGAAGAAGCTCCGCCTCTTCGGAGAGGGCAAGACCGCGGAGGCGGCGAAGCGCCACAGCCTGCCCCTTCTGGCGGAAATGCCCCTGGACCCCGCCCTGGCCGCTTTAGCGGACGCGGGAAACATCGAGGATTTCCAGGGCGCCTGGCTGGACGCCGCCGCCGATCTCCTGGAGAACAAGTGAACGAGAACCGCGCTCCCTCCACCGGAAGTCCTCCGGCGGGCGGAGCGCGGCGTTTTTTCCGTCCCGCCCAAAAATATGTACTGACCATACAAAGGCCCGCGCCTGGATTTTGTCGGGAACAGCAATTGCAAAAACCGCCGGGATTCGACATAATAGAGGTAATCACAAATATAAGGAGGAACGCGCCATGCAGGAGCTGAAAGACCGCATCGTCAGGGAGGGCAAGGTCCTTCCCGGGAACATCATCAAGGTGGACGGATTCCTGAACCACCGCGTGGACACGGAGCTGATGGACCACATCGCCCAGGAGTTGGGGCGGCATTTCGACATGTCCGCCGTGGACGTCATCCTCACCGCCGAGGCCAGCGGCATCGCCCTGGCGGCGGTGGTGGCCCGGCACTTCGGCAAGCCCATGATCTTCGCCAAGAAAGCCAAGAGCGACAACATCGAGGGCGGCCTGTATCAAAGCGACATTTTCTCCTATACTTACAAAAAGAAGGTCACTCTTCTGGTCAGCAAGGAGTGGCTCCACGCCGGGGACCGGGTGCTGGTGGTGGACGACTTCATGGCCAACGGCGAGGCCATGCGGGGCCTGTGCGACATCGTGGAGAAGGCCGGGGCCACGCTGGTGGGCATCGGCTGCGCCGTGGAGAAGGGCTTCCAGGGCGGCGGCGACCGCCTCCGGGAGGCGGGGGTGAACCTCCGCTCCCTGGCCGTCATCGAGTCCGCCGAGCCGGGCAGCATCGTCTTCCGGGAAGAGGCGTAACCGCCTGCGGCTCCAGAGCAAATCCCCCATACTGTAACGCAAAGGAAGTGTCCTGATGTCCCATCAAACCGTTATCGTCCTGGACTTCGGCGGCCAGTACAACCAGCTCATTGCCCGCCGGGTCCGGGAGCAGGGGGTCTATTGTGAGGTCAAGCCCTACACCACCCCCATTGCGGACCTCCGCGCCATGTCCCCCATCGGCATTATCTTCACCGGCGGCCCGGGGAGCGTCTACGATCCCGCCGCCCCCCACGCGGCCCCGGAGCTCTTCCGCCTGGGCGTGCCCATCCTAGGCATCTGCTACGGCTGCCAGCTTCTGGCCCACCATCTGGGGGGCCGGGTCACGCCTGCCCAGGACGACGCCGCCCGGGAGTACGGCAAGACCGAAACCTCCTTCGACACGGACTGCAAGCTCTTCCGGGGTCTCCCCGCCGAGAGCGTCACCTGGATGAGCCACGGGGACTATATGGAGAAGGTCCCCGCGGGCTTCCGCCTGACGGCCCATAGCGCCGCCTGTCCCAACGTGGCCATCGCGGACGAGACCCGGGGCTTTTACGGCGTCCAGTTCCACCCGGAGGTAAACCACACGGAGCAGGGCGCCGCCATGCTCCGGAACTTCCTCTACGAGGTCTGCGGCGCCAGAGGCGACTGGACCATGGAGGACTATCAGGAAACTGCCGTCCGCCGCCTCCGGGAGAAGATCGGCAACGGGAGGGTTCTCCTGGCCCTCAGCGGCGGGGTGGACAGCTCTGTAGCCGCCGCCCTGCTTGCCGAGGCTGTGGGAAGCCAGCTGACCTGCGTCTTCGTGGACCACGGCCTGATGCGCCTGGACGAGGGGGACGAGGTGGAGGCCGCCTTCTCCAAGTGGGACATTCAATTCATCCGGGCCAACGCGGAGGACCGCTTTCTCGCAAGACTCTCCGGCGTCACGGAGCCGGAGGCCAAGCGGAAGATCATCGGCGAGGAGTTCATCCGGGTCTTCGAGGCGGAGGCCAAGAAGATCGGAACCGTGGACTATCTGGCCCAGGGGACCATCTATCCCGACGTCATCGAGTCCGGCGCGGGGGACGCCGCCGTCATCAAGAGCCACCACAACGTAGGGGGCCTGCCGGACTATGTGGACTTTCGGGAGATCATCGAGCCTCTGCGGATGCTCTTCAAGGACGAGGTACGTGCCCTGGGCCGGGAGCTGGGTCTGCCGGAGTATCTGGTGACCCGCCAGCCTTTCCCGGGCCCGGGTCTTGCCATCCGGGTCATCGGCGAGGTGACGAAGGAGAAGCTGGACATCCTCCGCCAGGCGGACTTCATCTTCCGGGACGAGATCGCCAAGGCAAATCTGTCCGGTGCCATGAGCCAGTACTTCGCCGTGCTGACGAACATGCGCTCCGTGGGCGTCATGGGCGACGGGCGGACCTATGACTACGCCGTGGCCCTGCGGAGCGTCACCACCAGCGATTTCATGACGGCGGACTGGACCCGGATTCCCTACGAGGTGCTGGACCGCGTCAGCGTCCGTCTGGTCAACGAGGTGCCCCGCATCAACCGGGTGCTGTACGACGTCACGTCCAAACCCCCGGCCACCATCGAATTCGAATAAGGAGGTACGCCTCATGGATTTCACACTCTCCAGCGCCTCTTTGAAAGCTACGGTCCGGACCCGGGGCGGCGAGCTGGTCTCCCTCCGGGACCAGGCCGGAACCGAGTATATCTGGCAGGGGGACCCGGCCTTCTGGTCCGGGCAGAACCCCATTCTCTTCCCCATCGTGGGCAGCCTGCGGGACGGCCGGGTGGACCTGGGCGGCAGCGCCTTCGAGATGAACCGCCACGGCTTCGCCCGGCAGAGCGAGTTTGTTCCCGTGGACCGGGGAGAGGACTTCATCGTCCTGGAGCTTCGGGAGAGTCCCGCTTCCCTGGCCCGGTATCCCTTCCCCTTCGTGCTCCAGGTCCGGCACCAGCTCTTTGAAACCGGCTTTTCCACCGCCTTCACCGTGAAGAACCCCGGCGAGGCCCCCCTGCCCTTCTGCATCGGCGCCCACACCGCCATCCGCTGCCCCCTGGGAGAGGGCGAAGCCTTCGAGGATTACGAGCTTCTCTTCGACCAGCCCGAGGACGCAGACACTCTGCTTCTCACCCCCCAGGGCCTCCTGCGGGACGGCGGGACGGAGCCCATGCTCCGCGGAGGCCGGGTCTCCCTGGACTATGCCGCCTTCCGCCGCCTGGACACCATCATCTTCCAGGGCCTCCGCTCCCGGAGCGCCGCCCTGCGGCACAAGGGCGCCGGCCGGGGCGTATCCCTGGACTTTGGCGGGTTCCCCATGGTGGCTTTCTGGACGAAGCCCGGCGCGCCCTTCCTGTGCATGGAGCCCTGGCACGGCTGCGCCGCCTATGAAAACGAGTCCGGCCGCTTCCAGGACAAGCCCCACGTTCTCACCCTGGCCCCCCGCGGGCAGAAGGAGCTGGCCTATACCTTCACCCTGCTTGCCCGTTAATCCGAGAAACGGCCCTCCGGCGTGCTTCGCCGGGGGCCGTTTTGTTTATCCCTCTCTGGGCCGGATCTCCAGGTAGTAACACTCCCGCTCCAGGTCCAGCTCCACGGAGGACACGCCGTTTTCCAGGTCGAAGCCATAGTCCTGCCCCGTGATCTCCACATGCTCCGCGTTCACCAGGGCGGCCCTCTGCCTGGTAAATTCCAGGGACGACCCCAGCCGGGTGGTCAGATCATAGCCCTGGAGTCCCACGTTCTCCGAGCCGGAGCAGCCAAAATCATAGCTGGGCTCCTTCCACAGCACGCACGCCGCCTCCGCGCTTCCCCCGGCAGGGACCGTCACCGGGAAAGAGAGGTACAGCACCCGGTCGTGGCTCAGGGTCTCGCTGAGAATCTCGTCCAGCCGCCCGTCGCCATAGCGGTCCGCCGGCGCTCCGGAAACGGCCCCGTACCCGGCCAGAAGCTCCGCCGCGGCCCCGCGGTATATCTCGAAGGGAACCGCGTCAAAGGCGTTCTCCCGGTCCCCCCGGCTCAGGCCGTACCGCTCCTGGTAAAAGCGGCACAGCCGGTCCAGCACCGCGTCCAGGGTGGTCTCGCTCCGGGTGACCGTGCAGGACACGCCGCCAATCTCCTTCCCCGGGTCGCAGCCGCCGTCCTGATAGCCCTGGAGCGTATAGTCCCCGATGTCCTCCCCCAGCACCACCAGCATCTTTTGCTCCGGCTCGTTCCGCACCCCGTCGGGAACGAAATAGCTGTAGCGCCGGAAGCTCCCGTCCCACTCCATGCCGTTGATCCCGTAGGTAAGCACCGTCGTCCTCACCGGATCGATGTCAAAGGAAATGGCCTGGGTGGCCGCCTGATACGTCTCATGGGGCGCCGAGAAATCAGAGAATTCATACACCGTCACCGGGGTCTCCAGCACCGGATACGCCGCCAGGGCCTGCCGCAAATAGGCTCCGCTTTCCAGCAGGGCCTTGTACTCCGTCCAGCTGTCCAGAGAGTCCAGATTCATCGTATCCGGCATCTCCGCTCCATAGGTGCTCTCAAACCCGCCGGAGTAAGGTCCGGCGTACAAGCCGGTCTCCACGGTCTCTTTGTCCACCGTCACCGCAGGCCGGACCTCCGTCAAACCGCCGAGGCTTCCGGCAAAGGGATACAGAGCCGTCACGGTGATGTCCTCCTCCGTGCCATTGCGCAGGACGTAAGCGTCCGTCACCTCCGCCCCCCACTGCCGGGGCTCCCCGTCCGGGTAGACTCCCGGCGCGAAGTCCCAGGTAACCGTCCGCTCCGCCGTCAGACCCTCCGGGTTCTCCAACACCGTCAGGGGGAACACCGGCCCCGCGTAGGACAGGAAGGACACGCCTTCCCCCACGCCGTCATAGCAGTTTCCGCCCTCCCCCGGCTCTCCGATGTCCGCGCCGGGGCCGCTCACGCCGCTGCCGGACGCGTCTCCGCCGGACATGCCGGCTCCATAGCCGTCAAAGCCCCCTGTGGCCGCCCAGCCCAGTCCCACCACCAGCGCCAGACACGCCGCCAGGGCCGCCCAGCGCGTCCAGGGGGCCCGGCGGCGGGCCCGGACCTCCAGGGCCTCCTCCACCAAAGCCGGGTCCACAAGGCCCAGCATCCGAAACAGCCGCTCCGCACTCATACCGTGATGCCCTCCTTCTCCAGATACTCCCGCAGGGCCCTCCGGCTTCGGAAGAGGGAGGATTTCACCTTCCCCGCCCCGCAGCCCAGAGCCGCCGCCACCTCCGCCACGCTCTCGCCGTACCAGTACCGCCGCAAAAACATCGCCCGTCCCTCCTGGGAGAGGCCCCGGAGAAACCCGTTCATCAGCTCGGCGAATTCCAGGTCCTCCGCCGGCCGGCCCCCGGGGGCGGGGAGGCACTCCTCCAGCTCTCCCAAAAGCGTCTCCGTCCCGCCTCCCCGCTTCTCTGCCCGGTGGCTCTTCCAGCGGTCCAGGGAGAGGTTCCGGGTGATCTGCCCCAGCCAGGTCCGCAGAGCCGCCGGGCGGGCGGGGGGAATGGCCTCCCAGGCCCGGAGGTAGGTGTCGCTGACGCACTCCTCCGTGTCCTCCCGGCTGCGGAGCAGGTTCCAGGCGATGCTGTGCAGTAGCCTGCCGTATTTTCCCTCGGTCTCCTGAATGGCCCGCTGGTCTCTGGTCCAGTACAGGTCGATGATCTGTCCGTCCTCCACGGCCACGCCTCCTCTCATGCTTCTCTGCCTCATAAGACGAAAAAATCCCCGGCCCGGTTTCGCCCCGGGAAAACAATTTGGTCCCGGAGGGAAGTTCCTCTCCGGGACCGTGCTCATTTCAGCGTTCCGCTCTTCTCAAAGGCGGCGATCACCGCGTTCATCACCGCTCCCCGGAAACCCGCCTCCTCCAGCTTCCGCACGCCCTGGATGGTGGTCCCCCCAGGGGAGCAGACGGCGTCTTTCAGCGCGCCGGGGTGCCGTCCGCTCTCCAGCAGCAGCCGGGCGGAGCCCAGCACCATCTGGGCGGCGAACTCCAGCGCCTGGGCCCTGGGCAGGCCGCAGGCCACGCCGCCGTCCGCCAGGGCCTCCACAAAGAGGTCCACAAAGGCCGGTCCGCAGCCCGCCACAGCGCTGCCCGCGTCCATCAGCCCCTCCGGAATCCTGGAGAAGCGGCCCGCCCCGGCCATGGCCTCCCGAAAAATCCGTTCCTCCTCCTCGGTGACGCCGGGGCCGGGGGTATAGAGCACCATTCCCTCCCCCACGGAGCAGGGGGTGTTGGGCATGATGCGCAGGACGGGATAGTTTCCCCCCGCCATGGCCTGAATATCCGCGGCGGACAGCCCCGCCGCCATGGAGACCAGGACAAAGCGGCTCTCCCGCTCCCTCCAAACCGGGGCCAGCTCTTCCAGAAGCGCCCCCATCATCTGGGGCTTCACCCCCAGGAACACGTAATCCGCCCAGGCGGCCACCTCGGCGTTGCTCTTCACCCGGCAGAAAATCTCATTGGCCAGGGCCTTCGCCTTCTCCGGGGAGCGGTTGGCCACGCAGATGGCGGTGGAGGGCGTGTTTTTCCGGGCGGCCCGGACCAAGGCGCTTCCCATGTTCCCCACGCCGATAAAGCCCAGTTTCGCTCCGCTGAAAACCCGGTCGTTCGTCATGTCCGCACATCCTTTCCGGTCCTCAGCGGACCTGTCCTTCGCCGTAGATCACGTACTTGCAGCTGGTCAATTCCTCCAGCCCCATGGGGCCCCGGGCGTGCATCTTCTGGGTGGAAATGCCGATCTCCGCCCCCAGGCCGAACTCCCCGCCGTCGGTGAAGCGGGTGGAGGCGTTGACGTACACCGCCGCCGCGTCCACGGCGTCCAGGAAGCGCTGGGCCTTGAAATAGTTGGTGGTGATGATGGCCTCCGAGTGCCCGGTGCCGTGGGCGTTGATGAAGTCCACGGCCTCCTCCAGGTCCCGCACCGCGCGGACGGCGAGGATGTAGTCCTCGTACTCCGCGTCCCAGTCGCTCTCCACCGCCGCCGACGCCCGGTCCCCCAGAATCGCCAGGGTCTTCGCGTCGCACCGCAGCTCCACCCGGTGCCGGTCCAGCAGGGGCACGGCCTTTTGCAAAAACGCCTCCGCCACGTCCTCCTGTACCAGCAGGCACTCCACCGCGTTGCACACCGAGGGGCGGGAGCATTTGGCGTTGTACAAAATCTCCGCCCCCATGTCCAGGTCCGCCTCCTTGTCCACGTAAATGTGGCAGACCCCCTCCCCCGTGCGGATGACGGGAACGCTGGCCTCCCGCGCCACAGCCCGGATGAGTCCCGCGCCGCCCCGGGGGATCAGCACGTCCACATACCCGTCCAGGTGCATCAGCTCCCCCGCCGTCTCGCGGCTGGTGTCCTGGACCAGGGAGACGCAGTCCGCCGGCAGCCCGGCGCTCTCCAAAGCCTCCCGCATCAGCTCCGCCGCCTTCCGGTTGGAGCGGATGGCCTCCTTTCCGCCCCGGAGAATGCAGACGTTGCCGGACTTGAGGCACAGGGCCGCCGCGTCCACGGTGACGTTAGGCCGGGCCTCGAAGATGATGGCGGCGACCCCCAGGGGCACCCGCCGCCGCCCGATGATGAGTCCGTTGGGCCGGGTCTCCATTTTGTCCACTTTTCCGATGGGGTCCGGCAGGGCGATCACCTGCCGGATGGCCTCCACAATGCCAAAGACCCGCTCCTCCGTCAGCGTCAGCCGGTCCAGCATGGCCGGGCGCATCCCGGCGGCCCTGGCCGCCTCCACGTCCTCCGCGTTGGCGGAGAGCCACTCGTCCCTCCGCGCCGACAATACTTCCGCCATGGCCTCCAGGGCGGCGTTCTTCCGGGCCGTCCCGGCAGTGGCCAGCACATAGGCCGCGGCCTTCGCCAGGCGTCCTTGTTCCTGTAGCGCTGTCATCGCGCGCCTCCTTCCTCTCTCCCGGCGAGAAACCGGGTCCCGACGTCGCGCCCTTCCGCGACGCCGTACAAATCCTCGGGCCGCTGACCGTTGGTGATGACCATGTCGCAGCCCGCAGCCATGGCGATTTTCGCGGCGGAGAGCTTCGTCGCCATGCCGCCGGTGCCCCGCCAGGTTCCCGCGCCCCCGGCCATTTCCAGAATCTCCGGCGTCAGCTCCTCCACCCGGTGAAGGAGTTTCGCGCCGGGGTTCTTCTTGGGGTCCGCGTCATAGAGCCCGTCAATGTCGCTGAGCAGCACCAGAAGGTCCGCCCCGCAGAGCTCCGCCACAATGGCGGAGAGGGTGTCGTTATCCCCCAGGACCTTGTGGCGCCCCGTCTCGATCTCGGCGGAGGAGACGGAGTCGTTCTCGTTCACCACCGGGAGAATCCCCAGCTCCAGGAGGCTGGTAAACGTGTTTTTCAAATGCTCCGCCCGCACGGGGTCCTCCACGTCCTCCCCGGTGAGGAGTATCTGGGCCACGGTGCAGTTATACTCGGAAAAGAGCTTGTCGTAAATGTGCATCATCCGGCACTGGCCCACGGCGGCGGCGGCCTGCTTCATCCGCAGGGCCCGGGGCCGCTCGTCCAGGCCCATCCGGGCCGTGCCCACGGCGATGGCCCCGGAGGTCACCAGAATGACCTCGCGCCCGCCGCCGCTGAGGTCCGCCAGCACCCGGACCAGCCGCTCCATGCTCCGCAGGTTCAGACTGCCGGAGCTGTGGGTCAGGGTGGAGGTGCCCACCTTGACCACGATACGTTGTTTCTTCACGATTTCCTCCCGCCCCACGGGCTTGATTTTCCTCAGTATAGCACGGCGCGGCGGAAAAGGAAACCCCGGAGAGGCAAAAGAAAACGGCGGACAGGCACAGGTCCGCCGTTCTCCGTCAAATTTTCCCCGCTGTCTCAGGCCTTCGCGCGCCGCGCCGCTTGGACCAGCCGGATAATGGAATACAAAAACAGGGCCGTCATGGCGGTTTTCCCCAGGAGCTCGGCGGTATGAAAGCCGGTCAGACCCGTCAGACCCATCTGCACCGCCATAATCGCCGCCAGCGCCAGAACCATCGTCCCCACATATTTCATAGCCTTCATCGTCATTTCCTCCGTTTCTGTTTTCGTTCTCTTGGAACTGCTGTCAGTATACCAAACCGCCGCCGGGGCCGCCATAGCTTTACCTTACAGTTTGCCGCCGTATCTTACAATGTTGTAAGATACCGGCCCCAAGGCGGAAAATTTCCAGAGATGTTCCGCTCCGCGGGTAATTTCTGAAAAACCGCAAAAGCTACCCTCACAAAAGGGAGGTATCTTCACCATGACCAAATCCACGAAACCCACCAAGCCCGCCGAACCGGAAACCGATACACAAAGCGAAGCCGCCCAGTCCATTTTGGACTTCGGCTCCGCCATGACGGCCACGCCCCACGGCAACATCTACTGCCTCACCATCATCGGCCAGATCGAGGGCCACATGACCGCCTCCTCCGGCACGAAAACCACCAAGTACGAGCACGTCCTTCCCCTCCTGGCCAAGCTGGAGGAATCCGGCGAGGTGGCGGGGGTCCTCTTCCTGCTCAACACCGTGGGCGGGGACGTGGAGGCGGGCCTCGCCATCGCGGAGCTCATCGCCGGGATGACCAAGCCCACCGTCTCCATCGTCCTGGGAGGCAGCCACTCCATCGGCGTGCCCCTGGCGGTAGCCGCCCGGCGGAGCTTCGCCGTGCCCTCCGCCGCCATGACCATCCACCCCGTCCGCATGAGCGGCACCGTCATCGCCGCCCCCCAGACCTACAGCTATTTCCAGCGCCTCCAGGACCGGATCGTCGCCTTTGTCGCCGGGCACAGCCACATCGCCGCCGGGGACTTTCAGGACCTGATGCTGAAAAAGGACGATATGGCTGCCGACGTCGGCAGCGTGATCTACGGCGAGGAAGCAGTGAAGCTGGGCCTCATCGACCAGGTGGGTGGCCTCTCCGAAGGGCTCCAGTGGCTTTACGGCGAGATCGACGGGGGAAAGAAGACGCGAAAGCGGAAAACCACCTGACGGCACGGGGCCGGTCCTCCCGGTGTTATGAAATGAAAAAAGACTTGTGTGGGGCCTGGCCCCCTGGGCAGGCCATTCCCCCCGGAGCGGCCTGATCCGGGAGTCAGACCCCACTGGTCATTTTAGCGAGGTTCTATGGCAGCGGCTTTCGTGCCGAAATTTTTATGCGTCATTTAGTAAAATATACTTGACAATTAGTCGAGTAAGTAGTATGATGACCCTGTAATCTAAGGAGGTATGCTTATGAAACGCTTTGAAAAGGTCTACACGCAGGGAACCGTTGAGGCCACGGAAATCTGGATTGACCGGGAAACCGGCGTAAATTATGTGTTTCACCGGAACGGACCGGCGGCCGGCCTGACCCCGCTGCTGGACAAAGAGGGAAAGCCGGTGGTGACCGAGTAAACCCGTGTCCGGCAATGCCGGTCAAAACAGGAAGGAGCGTTTTTATGGATCACTATCATGCCGGTCTGGCGCTGGGCATCCCCGCAGGCATTCTTGCAGGCCTGCTTGTCGTGGCGCTGCTGTTTAAGAAAAAAGTCCTGGACATGCACTTTGACGAGCGCCAGGAGCGAGCCCGGGGCAAGGCGTTTCAATACGGCTTCCTCACCCTGATCACCGCCGTTTACGCCTATGGCGTCTCGGACATCGTGCTGGGGCGCTGGTGCGACGTTTTGACGGGAGTCACCATCTGCCTGGCCGTCAGCCTGTGCGTCTTCGCCGTCACCTGCATTTTAAAGGACGCCTACCTCAGCCTCCGGGAGAAGCCCCGGACCGTCATGACCATGTTCGTCCTGATCTCCGCCGTCAACCTGGGCTTCGGCGTCCTGTATGCCCTCTCCGGCGATCTGGTGGAGGACGGCGTGCTGACCTTCCGGGCGGTGAACCCCATCATCGGCGTTGTCACCCTGGTCATCCTCATCGTGTACACCGTCAACCACCTTCTCCGGGACCGGGAAGAGGAGGCGGAATGAAAAATCTCCGCCTGAAAGCCGCCCGGGCTGCCCTGGACTTGAGCCAGCAGCAGCTGGCGGATGATGTGGGCGTCTCCCGCCAGACCATCAACGCCATTGAAAAAGGGGACTACAACCCCACCATCAAGCTCTGCGCCGCCATCTGCCGCCGCCTGGGCAAAACCCTGGACGAGCTCTTCTGGGAGGGCTGACGCCGGGGATGGCCTCATGACAAACGTTTGCGGAAGCATTTCCACAGAGACACGGTAAATCGATTGCGCAAAATTTATGGAATTCTTACCTACCCAGAGGGGGAAGACTCATGTATAATAGGAAGCCGCAGAAAGAGTTCATCAACGGTTTCCGGCTCCTCGTTGGAGGGAGCCGACAGGAGGAATTTATATGCTGAGAAAAACCAAAATTATCTGTACCCTCGGTCCCGCCGTGGACAGCGAGGATATGATCGTCGCCCTCATCAAGGGCGGCATGAACGGCGCGCGGTTCAACTTTTCCCACGGCAGCCATCCGGAGCACCTGGAGCGGCTGAACCGGCTGAAGGCCGTCCGGGACCGCATGGGCTGTCCCGTGGCCACCATCCTGGACACCAAGGGCCCGGAAATCCGAATCCGGAGCTTTGAAAGCAAGACCATCGAGCTCAGCGCCGGAGACGCCTTCACCCTGACGGTAGACGACGTGACCGGCGACGCCTCCCGGGTCTCCGTGACCTACCCCAAGCTAAGCGAGGAGGTGGTCCCCGGCCAGGAGATTCTGATTGACGACGGACTGGTCGCCATGCGGGTCCGGGAGATTCAGGGGCCAAACATCCTCTGCGAGGTGGAAAACGGCGGAACCCTCTCCGCCAACAAGTCCATCAACATCCCCGGGGCCCACATTCAGCTTCCCGCCCTGACGGAGAAGGACGTGGCGGACATCCGCTTTGGCGTGGAGAACGATTTTGACTTCATCGCCGCCTCCTTCGTCCGCCGGGCCGCCGACGTGGAAGCCGTTCGGGAAGTGCTTCACGACTGCGGCGGGGACGGCGTGAAGATCATCGCCAAGATTGAAAACCAGGAGGGCATCGACAATCTGGACAGCATCCTCGCCGCCGCCGACGGCGTGATGGTGGCCCGGGGCGACCTGGGCGTGGAGATTCCCGCCGCCAAGGTTCCCTCCCTTCAAAAGCAGATGATCCGCAAGGGCCTCCAGGCGGGCAAGCCCGTCATCACGGCTACGCAGATGCTGGATTCCATGATGCGCAACCCCCGTCCCACCCGGGCGGAAGTCTCGGACGTGGCCAACGCCGTGTACGACGGTACCAGCTGCGTCATGCTCTCCGGCGAGACCGCCGGAGGCAAGTACCCCATCGAGGCCCTCGCCGCCATGCTGGAGATCGTCACGGAGGCGGAAGGCTCCATCGACTATTGGAAGCGGTTCCAGAAGCAGCTGGTGGTCACGGCCTCCAACAACATCAACGACGCCATCACCCACACCTGCTGCCTCACCGCCCGGGACCTGAACGCCACGGCCATCCTGGCGGCCAGCAGTTCCGGCCGGACCGCCCGGATGATCTGCCGGTTCCGCCCCGCCTGTCCGGTGGCGGCCCTGACCATGCACGAGAAGACCCGGCGGCAGCTGTCCATCTGCTGGGGCGTGATTCCCTTCCTCACCGGGGAGGTCAACTCCACGGACCGGATTTTCTCCCTCTCTGCGGAGGTAGCGGTGAAGGAGGGGCTGGTTCAGCCCGGGGACACGGTGGTCATCACCGCCGGCGTGCCTCTGGGAAAGAGCGGGTCCACGAACCTCATCAAGGCTCAGGTCATTGAGGAGAGCGGCATGTAAGAAATGAAAAAACGCTTCCCGCCAAGGGACGGCGGTCGTAAGACGGTAAAATTTCAAAAAGGTTAAAAACATCGTGTTTTCAAGGGACGGCGTGACTTTGGTCACGCCGTTTCCCCTTTCATCAGCTCATCCAGAGGGATAAAGCCCAGACCGTCATACTTGATGTGGATGTTCTGCCTCCGCTTGCCGCCGGACTTGTCCGGGGCCTCCACATAGATCGCCTGAACCAGCTCCCGAAGGGCGTAGGGGTCAAGCGGCTCAATGGCCACATACTTCTGCGCCATCTGAATGAACTCCTCAATATTCTCGCTCTGTCGCGCCTGTACTTCAATCTCCTGCCGCAAGAGAACGACCTTGCCTTCAAGCTGCTTCTGCTCCGCTTCATAGCTCTGACTCAGCATATCAAACCGCCCGTCACTCAGCCGTCCGCTGGCGTTGTCCTTATAAATCTTGATGAACAGCCGCTTTAACTCGGCGATGCGCTTCTCGTCCCGGCTGAGCTTCTTCCTGCTGGTCAGAATCTTCTCGACGCTTTCCAGCTTCATCTGCTGTTCCATGACCATGCGGAAATGGACCTCATACCGCAGAATGTAGTCCGTCACCAGTTGGATATGCTTCAAATCCATACGTTCCAGAACCTTCACCCGGATAAAATGGCCGCCGCATTTCTCCCTGTTCTTCTTGTGCAGGGAACAGTCGAAGAAGTCTTGAGAGAAGTCGCCGTTGTTGGAAGAACCGCACTGCATCTTGGAGCCGCAGTCAGCACAATAGACCAGCCCGGAAAAGATACTGCTCCTGCCGGTGCGGGTCATGCGGTGCCTCTGCGGCGGATCACCCGGACCTTCTCAAACACATCATCCTCGATCATGCGCTCATGGGGAGCGGGGAACCTTGTGTAGATAAACGAGATGCAGCCCAAAAACGCCGTGATATAGTCGAGCAATATGCAGAAAACCTAAAGATCATAGTCAATAAAAGAAGAAAGAAGTTGGATTTTCAAAGCAGTCTCCGGTTTCTTAGCGGTATTGGCGATCGATTTATCCCAGCCTCACCCCCAAGACCATCGAGGACAAGGGCAAGACCCTGACCCTGGGGGATGTGAAGCGGAGCGAATCCACGGAGATCGATGGAGAGGGCAATCCCGTCACTCGTTACACCGCCGCCGCCAGCCGCTACGCCACCGGCTATACCGTCAGCGCCAACTACACCGGTGAGGTGTCCAAACTGCGAAGTTTTCTGCCGGCCATGATGCTGTGCGCCCTCTGCGTCACACAGGCCAGCGCCCTGGAGTATGACTTTGACGCGCCGGAGGATTACCTGTTCGGCCAGCCCACCAGCGATGATACCATCTTCGAGTGGGAAAACCCCAACGTAGACCGGAGCAAGAACACGGCCCTGGCCGCTCCCGGCTTTGGGACCCCCACCCGCTACCTCCCCGGCAGCGGCGAGTGCCTGCCCTCCAACCTCGTCCCCGGTGCTCTCAGCGGCGGGCTGGTCAATCAGGCGGGCAGCGCCTGCTTCGCCGGCCATAACCGCGGTACAAACAATTACTCCGGCAAGATTCACAACCGGCTGCTCTGTGAGTTTGCTGTTCGTGGAGATTTCCGGCGGCTTATGGTTGACCTCGAAATATATGTTGATCGAATCGCCAGTACGCATATCCGCGATACCAACGCAATGCTCAAAGCCCAGCGTAAGGTGGTGATGGAGCGCGAGGGCTTGGATGACAATGAATTGAATATGCGCACGTTGCTTGCCCAGGTGGATGAAGACGATTATTTTGCCTATACGATTTTTGAGGATTTGCGGCCCATCCTCCGAGATATTCGGGAGGCACACAGAGCCGATATCATTACTGCTGATGTCGATACAGAATCACCAGCAGAGAAAGCGGCACATCAACCGGAACGCGCTCTTAGTCGCGAAGGAAGTACAGAAGAAACGATAGCAAAAGTGCTCCTATCACAGCTTGTGATTGACTATGATACGTTGACGCAGGAAGAATTTGTGACCCTGATAGGGATTCTGAACAAATCCTAGCAGATAAAGAAACACATCAGCAAGCGGGGCAAGGCTTCTGCTCCGCAGAGACGTAAACGGAAAAAGCGATAAATCAGGCGGTTAAACGAAAAAGTGGGCGGAGAATGGAATTTTATCCATTCTCCGCCCATCTTTCGTGCCCAATCCTGTCTGACAGATGCCGTAACCGTAATTTATCCGGATTGCTGTTTTACGGATACCCATCTAAGAGGCGCGGACTGCCTTTATTCCTCAGAGGGCGGAATCACCACCACGGCGGGGGGTTCCTCCGGAGTCTCCGGCTCCGCGGGAATCTCGGCGGGTCCCGCGGCCGGGATGTTCTCCGGCTCCTCGGTATCGGCGGGGACGCCGGGATTCGGCTCCACCGGCACGCCGGGTACCGGGTTGGACGCAGGGGTGTCCTCCGCCGGGGCGGCGGGCTTGGGGGGACCCACCAGCACCAGACGGTCCCGGTGTTTGTAATCGCTGATAGCCTCCACATCGCTGGAGATCAGATTGCCGCTGCTGTCGAAGACATTGCGGTAGGTCCGGACCTTATAGCCGGTGTAGGGCGTCACCTTCACCTGCCGGGCGCCGGGGGCGAGAGAGGGGTCCTCCTGCTCCACTTCCTCAAAGGGTGTGGTGGAGAGGGTTTCATAGGTCATCTTCACCGTCAGGTCGTCGGTCTTGGTGCCCCAGAGCTGGACGGTGAGATAGGCGTTTTCATACTTGGCCACGATCTTGACGGGGTACTTGGTGTTGTTGGTGAACTTGTAATCCGGCCCGCCCCAGGAGACCGTGGCGTCCATGCCCCGGGTGATGTAGGCGGGAATGTAGCGGTGGGCGTAGCGCTCGGTAATCTCCATATTGGCCAGGAGGCAGGCATAATACAGCGTGGAGGAGGGCTGGCACACGCCGCCGCCGATCTCATCCACGGTCTCCCCCTGGACGTAGGCGGGGGCGGCCTTATAGCCCTTGGCCTCGGTCCGCTGGCCCACGGTCTCGTTGTAGGAGAAGACGTCCCCGCTGTTGAGCACCGTCCCGTCAAAGGCGGCGGAGGACAGGCGCACATTGGAGATGCGGGCGGCGGTGCCGCCGACGTGAGTGGTGCACTCCCCCAGAAGGTCCCGGAAGAGAACGTCCTTCAGCTCCGCCGCCGTAATTTCCGGATGCTGAATGTCGGCAGGAACGGAAATGGTCTCGCCGGGAAGGGCGGCGTCCAGCGCCCGCTGGGCGGACACCGTGTTGAAGGAGGCCCCCATCCGCTCGGGGACGATGGCGCCGGAGGCGGCGTCATAGGAGGCATTTTTCACCTCGCCGGAGACCGCGTCGTGAACCTCCTGAATGGAGAGGGGGACCGCCTCCTGGGTGGTGAGCTCCACCTGAATCTCCCACTGGCTGGCGGCCAGGGCCTCCTCCAGGGCGGCGGCCAGGGTCTCCTGACCGATGGTGCGTCCGTTGGCCTGCTTGGTCAGCAGAATCTCGCTGTCCTCCACGGTGAAGGATCCGTCCAGGGGCTGCTGGGAAAGGGCCTCCGCCAGACGGGAGACCCCCTCCTGAAAGAGCGCGCCGTCCCGGTCCTGGGCGGTCAGCCCCTGGGGGGTGGAATCCGTCAAAACAGAAAGAACCTGGGCCCCCCGGCTGAGGAAAGGGGCGGCGCTCTGCTCCTCAAACCGGCGCTGGGCGATGCCGCCGCACTGCTCCGCTGTGTATCCCAGGTCCTCCAGCGTGACGGAGGCGGAAGCGCCCTCCGTCCAGCCCTCTTTAACGGGGTCCTGGGCGGAGGAGACGGCGATGCTCTGCTCCGGCAGGGCGCCCGCCAGCACCTGCGCGGCCTCCTCCACGGTCAATCCCCCCACGGGCACGCCGCTGATGGTTTCCTTCGGATAAAACGTGGTCCGGGACCCGGCCCAGGCGCAAAGCCCGGCATAGGCCCCCGCCATGATGGCGGCGGTGAGCGCCAGGGCAATGATCACCGGGGCGGCGCCGCCGCTTTTCACCCGGGCTCCTCCCGTCGTTGTATGCTCCTTTGTCATCTGTTCCACAGAAAGTCCCTCCTGCTTGCTAGGGTCTTGAAAAGCGGCCCCACACAACGGGCCGTTTTACTCTCAGGATATTCTAACACAGATTCTCAGAAAAAGAGATTACAATCCAGTAACAAGAAAAACGGGCCTCCGGAGGATTCCGGCCCCCTCAGCCCTTTGGATGCCGGGGAATGCGGATGGTCATGACGATCTCCTCCTCCGTGTCCTCCCGGAGGCACTGGGCGTCCACCCCCGCGTCCCGGACGATGCGCAGTCCCCGGTCCACACTGTTTATAAACAGGCGCACATCTTTGAGAATATAGGTCCGCCGCCCCGCCGGAGGCGAGGACTGAAGCTGCTCAAGGCGGCGCTCGATGTACTGTTCCGTCTGGGCCACGTTCAGCTGTTTGTCCGCCGCCCGCCGGGCCGCCGCCAGCCGTTCCTCCTCGTCCTCCAGCCGGAGGAGGGCCCGGGCGTGGCGCTCGGTCAGGCCCTTTTCCAGCAAAAGGGCCTGACAGGCCGGGGACAGGCGCAGCAGCCGCAGCTTGTTGGCCACCGCCGAGGGGGACCGGCTCAGCTGGGCGGCGGCCTCCTCCTGAGTGATGCCGGTGCGGCGGAGGTAATCCGCGATGGCGGCGGCCTCCTCGAAGTAGTGAAGGTCCTGGCGCTGCAAGTTTTCCACCAGGGCCAGCAGAGCGGACTCCCGCTCGTCCACCTCCGCCTCCACACAGGGCACCGTCTCCAGCCCCGCCAGCCGCGCCGCCCGAAGCCGGCGCTCCCCCGCCACCAGCTCCCAGCCGTCGGGGCGGCGGCGGACCACCAGGGGCTGTAAAATGCCGTGACGGCGGATGGATGCCGCCAGTTCCCGGAGACCCGTCTCGTCAAACAGCCGCCTGGGCTGGCGGGGATTGGGGCGGATGGCTTCCACACGCAGCCGCAGCACCCGCTTTTCCTCATAAGTCCCCATGGGACCGCCTCCTTCCAATTTGTCCCATTCTACAGGAGCGCCCATGAAAAAACATGGGGAAACTGTCGGCGGCGGGAAATACGGTCTGCACGGCGGAAAAAGAAGAACCCGGCGGAAACTTCCCGCCGGGTCCTTTTCTTCTTTTCATCCGGAACAACAGGCTGCGCGCCCGGCGGAGACTGGCACTCCGCCCAAAGGGCCGCTCAGACCTTCTGATTCTTCTTGGGATGGGCGATGGTGGCGATGCCCTCGATGGCCAGGATGACCGCCAGAACCACCAGCAGCACGCCCAGGATGGCCTGGACATAGGGACCCCAGTCCGCGCCGCCGGCGGAGATCACGCCGATCTGGTTCTTGGTGTTGACCAGCAGGGAGCAGATGGTGACCACCAGCATGAAGCCCATGGGGATGAGGAACATCTTGTTGTTCTTGCCGATGTTGCCCAGCCACGTGGCCACGGCCAGCAGGCCCAGGGCCGCCAGCAGCTGGTTGGCGGAGCCGAACAGCGCCCAGATCTTCTCATAGCCGTTCAGGCCCAGCAGCACGCCCAGGACGACGGTGATGCCGGTGGAGACGTACATATTGGAGAGGACCTTCTTATAGCCGGTGACATTCTCCGGGGTCTCGCCCTTGCTGGAATCCAGCCAGAACTCCTGGAACATGAACCGGGCCAGACGGGTGGCGGTGTCCAGAGAGGTCAGGCAGAAGGCGGAGTAGGTCAGCACCAGCAGAGTGTACAGGATGCTGTAGGTGCCGGGGATGGAATCGTCAATCATGTGAGCCAGGCCGCCGCCGAAGATGGCGGTGGCGCCCTTCAGGGCGGCGTCGGGGTTCGCGGCGTTCCAGCTGTAAGCATAGGCCACGGCGCACAGGGTCAGGATGGCCAGCACGCACTCCAGAAGCATGCCGCCGTACGCGATGGGCTTCGCGTCGATCTCCTTGTCCAGCTGCTTGGAGGTAGTGCCGGAGGAGACCAGGGAGTGGAAGCCGGAAATGGCGCCGCAGGCGATGGTGGTGAAGAGCACGGGGAAGATGGGGTTGCCCGCGCCGGTCTCGGCGTTGGTCACCACGAAGGTGTTGACGGTGGGCAGGCTGTCCATGGAGGGATGGGCCAGGAACACGGCGATCACCGCCAGGGCCAGCATGGCGTACAGCAGGAAGCTGGACAGATAGTCACGGGGCTGAAGCAGAATCCAGACGGGGGTGACGGAGGCGATGGCGATGTAAACGCCGCAGATCCACATCCAGGAGGAGGAAGAGAGATAGATGGGATGGAAGTTCATGCCGACGGCGATGATGACCACGATGGCGACGACGCCGATGACGCTGGCCACGCCCATAGGGGCGTTCCGGCGGTACACCAGGAAGCCGAAGACGATGGCGATGGCGATGAACAGCAGGGACACCATGGCCACCCGGGCGTTGGCCTCCGAGGCGGCGTAATCCACCGCGCCCGCCTCGGTAAAGGTGGCGCCGAAGGTGCCCGCCACGATGGAGGCGAAGGCCGCGACGACCAGAATTAAGGTCAGGTAGGCGAAGATCAGGAACAGGGTCTTGGCCCGCTTGCTCATGTTGGTGGAAATGATCTCGCCGATGGACTTGCCGTCGTGCCGGACGGAGGCGAACAGGGCGCCGAAGTCATGGACGCCGCCGAAGAAAATGCCGC